>NZ_BAAAWT010000001.1:6454284-6781545 GCF_039535215.1 Streptomyces racemochromogenes | reverse complement strand
GCGCGACGTGGCCGTCACCGAGGGGGACAAGGTGGAGGCCCAGCTGCGCCTCGGCGTCTCCGTCAACACCTACGCCGTCAACGACCTGGTGGAGGCCGTCGACCACGCGCCGGAGAGCGAGGTGGCCTCGCTCGTCGAGGAGTACGCGGACCTGTACGACCTGGCGCCGGAGCTTCGCCGGGGAGGCGGGCGGCACGAGTCGCTGCGCTACGCGGCCCGCATCGAAGCCGGCCTGCGCACCTTCCTCGAAACGGGCGGCTTCCGGGCCTTCACCACCAACTTCGAGGACCTCGGCGGACTGCGCCAGCTGCCCGGCCTCGCGGTCCAGCGGCTCATGGCCCAGGGGTACGGCTTCGGAGGCGAGGGCGACTGGAAGACCGCCGTCCTGCTGCGCGCCCTCAAGGCGGCCGCCGACGGCCTCCCCGGCGGTACCTCCTTCATGGAGGACTACACCTACGACATGACACCGGGCAACGAGCTCATCCTCGGCGCGCACATGCTGGAAGTGTGCCCCACCCTCTCGACCGCCAGGCCCCGCTGCGAGATCCACCCCCTCGGCATCGGCGGGCGGGAGGACCCGGTCCGGCTGGTGTTCGACTCCGCCCCCGGGCCGGCCGTGGTGGCCGGCCTCGCCGACCTCGGCGACCGGTTCCGCCTGGTGGCCAACGACGTCGACGTCGTGGCGCCCCCGCACCCGCTGCCCGCCCTGCCCGTCGCCCGCGCGGTCTGGCGGCCCCGCCCGGACCTGCGGACCTCCACCGAGTCCTGGCTGACGGCCGGCGGACCCCACCACACCGTCCTCAGCACCGCCCTGACCTCCGCCCACCTCGAGGACCTCGCGGACATGCTCCGCCTGGAGCTGCTCCTCATCGACGAGAGCACCACCGCCCAGCGCTTCCGGCGCGAGCTGCGCTGGAGCCAGGCGTACCACCGGCTGGCAGCGGGGTTCTGAACCGGGGGGCGGGGTTCTGAGCCGGGGGGGGAGGAGCCGGGGAATTCCGGAGCGAAAGGCTTTCGATCCTCCCCCCACCTTGACGCCGCTGGGTGCCGTCCGCACAGTGGGAGCGCTCCCACTGTTCACGGCTCGTGCACGGTCCCGCCCTGCCACGGCCCGGACGGCGCTCCGCCCGCGGACATGCTCCGCGGCCGTGCCGTGGCCCGGTTCCGACGCCCGTGCCCTCCCCGTACGACGGAACGCCCCCCAGCGGCGCCAGGCCCCGCCTGCGCCCGATCTGAAAGGCACCCCGCGAAATGAGCCGCATCATCCCCCGCACCGCGTTACTGGCGGCCCTCGGCCTCGTCACGGCCGCGGGCGCCACAGCCACCGTCTTCGGCAGCCCCGCCGGCGCCGCCTCCGCCGGCTGCAAGGTCGAGTACCAGATCACGAACCAGTGGAACACCGGGTTCGGCGCCCAGGTGGTCGTCACCAACACCGGTGACCCCGTCACCGCCTGGACCCTGGAGTGGACCTACGCGAACGGCCAGCAGGTCACCCAGGGCTGGAACGCCGCGATCACCCAGTCGGGGGCGGCCGTGACGGCCAAGAGCCTCTCGTACAACGGGTCGCTGGCCACCGGCGGTTCGACGTCCTTCGGGTTCAACGGCTCCCACACCGGCACGAACGCCGTGCCCGCGACGTTCAAGCTCAACGGCGTCACCTGCAACGGCGCCACCGACCCGACCCAGCCCCCCACCACTCCCCCGACGACCCCGCCCACGACGCCTCCGCCCTCGGGCGGCAAGGCCGACAACCCCTACGCCGGCGCCAAGGTGTACGTGAATCCGGAATGGTCCGCCAAGGCGGCCGCCGAGCCGGGGGGCACGAGGGTGTCGAACCAGCCCACCGCCGTCTGGCTGGACCGCATCGCCCTCGTCACGGGCACCAGCGGCAAGATGGGCCTGCGCGACCACCTCGACGCGGCCCTGGCGCAGAAGGGCAGCGGTGAACTCGTCGTCCAGCTGGTGGTCTACGACCTGCCCGGACGGGACTGCTCCGCGCTCGCCTCCAACGGGGAGCTGGGCCCGACCGAGATCGACAGGTACAAGACGCAGTTCATCGACCCGATCGCCGCTATCCTCGCCGATCCCAAGTACGCCGGTCTGCGGATCGTCACCGCCGTCGAGATCGACTCGCTGCCGAACCTCGTCACCAACGTCTCGGGCCGCCCGACGGCCACCCCGGCCTGCGACGTGATGAAGGCCAACGGCAACTACGTCAAGGGCGTCGGCTACGCGCTCAACAAGCTGGGCTCGATCGCCAACGTCTACAACTACGTGGACGCCGGCCACCACGGCTGGCTCGGCTGGGACGACAACTTCACCGCCTCCGCGGAGATGTTCAAGCAGGCCGCGACCGCCGAGGGCTCCACCCTCTCCAAGGTGCACGGCTTCATCGTGAACACGGCCAACTTCAGCGCGCTGAAGGAGGACCACTTCTCGATCGACGACTCGGTGGGCGGCACCTCCGTACGCCAGTCGAAGTGGGTCGACTGGAACCGCTACACCGACGAGCTGTCCTACGCGCAGGCCATGCGGGCCAAGGCGGTCTCGCTCGGCTTCGACGCCGGCGTCGGCATGCTCGTCGACACCTCCCGCAACGGCTGGGGCGGCACGGCCCGCCCGACCGGCCCCGGCGCGACGACCAGCGTGGACTCCTACGTCAACGGCGGCCGCTACGACCGGCGCATCCACCTCGGCAACTGGTGCAACCAGGCGGGAGCCGGGCTGGGCGAACGGCCGCAGGCGGCACCGGCACCCGGCATCGACGCCTACGTGTGGATGAAGCCGCCGGGCGAGTCGGACGGGGCCAGCAAGGAGATCCCGAACAACGAGGGCAAGGGCTTCGACCGGATGTGCGACCCCACCTACACGGGCAACGTCCGCAACGGCAACAGCATGTCGGGCGCCCTCCCGGACGCACCGCTCGCCGGACAGTGGTTCTCCGCCCAGTTCCGGGAACTGATGAAGAACGCCCACCCGGCCCTGTGACGGACCGCCGGTGACGGACCCGCAGCCGTACGGAGCCCCCCGGCCGCCGTACGGCTGCGGCCCGTTCGTGCCCGGGTCCCGGAAGCGACCGCAGCCGGCGCGCGTCCCCCTCCGCTCAGGAGGAGTCCCGCACGATCAGCGCCGTGGGAAGGACGCGGCGCGCCTCCTCCCCCGCCGCCGGGCCGGCTCCCCGCCCCCCGGCGATCTTCCGCAGCAGCAGCCGCGTCATCGTGCGGCCCATCTCCTCGATCGGCTGGCTCACGCTGGTCAGGGGCGGATCCATCAGGCGCGCGCCCACCGAGTCGTCGACGCCGACCAGGGCCACGTCCTCGGGGACCCGCCGGCCGGCCGCGCGCAGCACCCCGCGCGCTCCGGCCGCCATCACGTCGGAGGCGGCGAAGACCGCGTCCAGCCCCGGGGCGCGCTCGAGCAGGGCGCGCATCGCCCGCCGGCCGCCCTCCTCGGTGAAGTCCGCGACCTCCACGAGCGACTCGTCGGGGGCGATCCCGGCCTCGGTGAGGCCCGCGCGGTAGCCCCCGAGGCGGGCGCGGGCCACGTACATGTCGAGCGGGCCGCTGATGGTCGCGATCCGGCCCCGGCCCCGGCCCACCAGGTGGGCGACGGCCGTGCGGCCGGCGCCCACGTTGTCGGAGTCCACGTAGTCGACGGGCTCCGCCTCGGAGCGCCGTCCGTTCATGACGACCGGCAGGCCCAGTCGCGCTATCCGGTCGGGCAGGGGGTCGTCCCCGTGGACGGATGCCAGCAGGACGCCGTCGACCCGCTGGGCGGCCAGGTAGTGTTCGAACCGCCGGCGCTCCGCTTCGGTCCGGACCAGGGTGAGCAGCAACTGCTTGTCCGCCCGAGAGAGTTCGGAACTGACTCCGCGTATGAGGTCCAGGAAGTACGGCTCCGAGAACACCCGGGCCTCGGCCTCCGGGATGACCAGGGCGACCGCGTCGGTGCGGCTGCCGGCGAGCGCCCTGGCCGCCTGGTTGGGCACGTACCCGAGCTCGGCGACCGCGCGGGCGACGGCTTCCCTGGCCTGCTCGCTCACACTCGGCGAGCCGTTGATGACCCGGGACACCGTGCCCCGGCCGACGCCGGCCAGGGCAGCGACCTCCTCCAGGGTGGGCCTGCCGTTCCGCTGTCCGCTCACGCCTCTCGAACTCCCCTCGCGCATGGCACTCCGCGTCGGCCCCGATCCGGTGGAACCGGTGAGCATGCTGTACTCCGCCGCGTCGCGCGGCACACCTTACGCCGAGGAGCACCATGGGAGCGCTCCCACCCTACTCTTGATTGCCTGAACTCGTCACGCACCAATCCCCGTTCGACTCTTGACACTTGAGCCCGCGAGGCAGGAACCTTCCGGCAGCGGCGTGGGAGCGCTCCCATTCCTGAGGGCGCCACAGACGCCGCTTCTGGTCCGCGCGGGCCCTCGCCGAGCCGCGAACGAGCCGCCGGACCCTGGCGCACGACCGGCACCGCCTTGGACGAGGAGAGTGGAATGCGCAGTTCCAGCAGCAGACGTGGCCGCGGCCGCCGCACCGCGCTCGGCACGGCCGTCGCCGTGGCGACCGCCGGGGCCCTGCTCACCGGTTGCGGAGGCGACGGCGGCGGGGACGACCGCGCGGACGCCGGCGGACAGATCACGCTGCGGATCGGGACCTTCGGTTCCTTCGGCTACGACAACGCCACCGGGGCGAAGCTCTACGCCGAATACGAGAAGTCCCATCCCCACATCAAGATCGAGGAATCGAACGTCGCGGACGGCCAGAAGTACTGGGACACCCTCAAGCTCCGCCTCTCCCGCGACAGCGGCCTCGCTGACATCCAGGCCCTGGAGGTGGGATACATCGCCGAGGCGACCGGCCCGGCGATGGCGGACAAGTGGACCGACCTGGGCAAGACCGGCGGCGCGGACCTCGGGGCGTTCCTGGACTGGAAGGTGCAGCAGGCCACCACGGGGAGCGGCAAGGTCATCGGGCTCGGCACGGACATCGGCCCGATGGCCATCTGCTACAACAAGGACCTGTTCGCCCAGGCCAAGCTGCCGACCGAGCGTGCGGAGGTCGCCCGGCTCTGGGCGGGCGACTGGGCGAAGTTCCTGGCGGCCGGGGAGACGTACATGAAGAGCGCCCCCGCCGGGACCGCGTTCCACGACTCCGCCGGCGGGCTGTTCAACGCGGTGATCTCCAGTGAGGCCGTGCAGTACGCCAACACCAGGGGGGAGCTGGACTACGAGAACAGCCCCGGCGTGAAGAAGGCCTGGGACACCGCCGTGGCGGCGGCGCGGGGCGGGCTGACGGCCAAGCTCCGCCAGTTCGACGAGAAGGGCACGTGGAACGCGGCCTTCAAGAACTCCAGGTTCGCCACGGTCGCCTGTCCCAGCTGGATGACGGGCATCATCAAGGAACAGGCGGGCCCGGAGAACCAGGGCAAGTGGGACATCGCCGCGCCGCCCGTGGCCGGGAACTGGGGCGGCTCCTTCCTCGCCGTGCCCAAGGCGGGCAAGCACGTCAAGGAGGCGGCCGAACTCGCCGCCTGGCTCACCGCCCCGGCCCAGCACTCCAAGGTCTTCGGCGTGAACGGCAACATCCCCTCCTCCAAGGACACCCTCGCCTCCCCCGCCGTCCAGGACGCGAAGCTGCCGTACTTCGGGGACACCCCGGTCGGCCGGATCTACTCGCAGGCCGCGGCCGGCATCACGCCCGCCCCGATCAGCCGCTGGGACGGCCAGGTGAAGACCTTCCTCACCGACAACGGGATCCTCGACATCGAGCAGCGCGGCACCGATCCGGCGAAGGCCTGGGAGAACGTCAGGAAGCTGGTGGCCGACAAGATCGACCGGTAGCCCGGCGTCCCTGACAGCACCGCACGCATCCACCTGGAAGGAAGCCCCCGTGGCCACCTCCGTACGGGCGGCGGGCGACGGCTCCGCGCCGCCCGCCGCACCGGCCGGGCGCCGCAGCGCCGGCCCCGGCTCCCCCGGCCCGCGGCCCCCCGGCCGCAGCGGCCGGCGCAGCACCCTCTACCGCCTCGACCTGAAGGCCGTCCCGTACGTCTTCGTCGCCCCCTTCTTCCTCACCTTCGCCGCTTTCGGCCTCTTCCCCCTGATCTACACGGGCTGGCTCTCCCTCCACCGGGTCGAGCTCGGCGGCCAGGCCCGGTGGAAGGGGATGGAGAACTACAGCTCCCTGGCGACCAGCGAGTTCTTCTGGAACGCACTGGCCAACACCTTCACCATGGGTCTGCTCTCGACCGTTCCCCAGCTGCTGATGGCCCTGGGCCTGGCCCACCTGCTCAACTACAGGCTCCGCGGCCGCGGGTTCTTCCGGGTCGCGGTCCTCGCCCCGTACGCCACCTCCATCGCCGCGGCGACGCTCGTCTTCGCCCAGCTCTTCAACACCGACTACGGTCTGATCAACACGGTCCTGGGCGGGGCCGGCTTCGCGCCGGTCGACTGGGAGTCCTCCAAGTGGCCCGCCCAGATCGCGATATCGACGATCGTGACCTGGCGGTGGACGGGCTACAACGCGCTGATCTACCTGGCGGCGATGCAGGCCGTGCCGCAGGACCTGTACGAGGCCGCGGCGCTGGACGGGGCTTCGCGCTGGCGCCAGTTCCTCAGCGTGACCGTCCCTTCCATCCGGCCGACGATCCTCTTCACCGCCGTCGTCTCGACCATCGGCGCCACCCAGCTGTTCGGCGAGCCGCTGCTCTTCGGCGGCAGTCTGGGGATCAGCGGCGGCAGCGGCAACCAGTTCCAGACCCTGAGCCTGCTGATGTACGAGAAGGGCTGGGTGACCGGCGCACTGGGCCAGGCCTCCGCCATCGCCTGGGTCATGCTCCTGCTCCTCCTGCTCATCGGCGGCCTCCGGATCCTGGTCTCCCGGCTGCGCGCGAAGGCGGGGAGCTGAACCCATGACCCGCACACCCGACACCACCGCCTCCCGGGCGCCGCGCGTCAGGCGCCTTCGCCCGTCGGCCGGCCGTCAGCACCACGCTGGCCCGCTGACCTACGTCCTTCTGGGCCTCGCCGCCCTGGTCTCCCTCTTCCCCCTCTACTGGAACCTCGTCGCCGCCTCCCACACGGGCGAGCGGGTGGTCAAGGCGCCGGCGCCGCTGCTGCCGGGACCCCGGCTGCTCGACAACCTCTCCTTCGCCTGGAACCAGGTCGACATGGGCGAGGCGCTGGTCAACACGACGATCGTGGCCGGGCTGGTGGCCCTGTCCACCGTCCTGTTCTCCACGCTGGCCGGATTCGCCTTCGCCAAACTGCCGTTCAAGGGCCGCAGCGCCCTGCTGGCCCTGGTCGTGGCCACGATGACGATCCCGCCGCAGCTCAGCGTGATCCCGCTCTACCAGATCGTCACGGACCTCGGCTGGGTGGACCAGCTCCAGTCGGTCGTCCTGCCTTCGCTGGTGGCCGCCTTCGGCGTGTTCTTCATGCGCCAGTACCTGCTCGAGGCCCTCCCCGTGGAGCTCGTGGAGGCGGCCAGGATGGACGGGGCGCACAGCCTCCGCATCATCTGGCACGTGGTGTTCCCCGTGGCGCGGCCGGCGATGGCGGTCCTCGGGATGCTCGTCTTCGTCCAGGCCTGGAACGACTTCTTCTGGCCGTTCATCGCGCTGACCCCCGACGGCAACCCGACCCTTCAGGTCGCCCTGGCCGGCCTCGGAGCGGGCAACCACACGGTCGACCAGGCCGTCGTGCTGACCGGCGCGCTCATCTCCTCGGTGCCCCTGCTGCTGGTCTTCGCCGTCCTCGGCAAGCACATCGTGGGCGGCATCACCGCCGGCGCCGTCAAGAACTGACGGCGTCCGACGACTCCATCCGAACCCGCGTTGGGAGCACTCTCCGATGACCGTGCCCGAGACCCGGCCACTCACCGCCACCCGCACCTTCCCGTCCGGCTTCCTGTGGGGCACGGCCACCGCCGCGTACCAGATCGAGGGCGCCGCCCGTGAGGACGGCCGCACCCCGTCCATCTGGGACACCTTCTCGCACACCCCCGGCAAGGTCTTCGAAGGCCATACCGGTGACGTGGCCGTGGACCACTACCACCGGTTCGCCGAGGACGTCCGCCTCATGTCCGAACTCGGCCTGGGGGCCTACCGGTTCTCCGTCTCCTGGTCCCGCGTCCAGCCGACCGGCCGGGGGCCCGCCGTCCAGAAGGGCCTGGACTTCTACCGCCGGCTGGTCGACGAGCTGCTCGCCGCGGGCATCGAGCCGGCGCTCACGCTCTACCACTGGGACCTGCCCCAGGACCTGGAGGACGCGGGGGGCTGGCCGGAACGCGTGACCGCCGAGCGGTTCGCCGCGTACGCGGGCCTCGTGGCCGACGCGCTCGGAGACCGGGTGAAGCGCTGGACGACGCTCAACGAGCCCTGGTGCAGCGCGTTCCTCGGCTACGGCTCCGGCGTGCACGCCCCGGGACGGACCGATCCGGTCGCCGCCCTGCGCGCGGCCCACCACCTCAACCTCGGCCACGGCCTCGCCGCGCAGGCCCTGCGGGCCTCGCTGCCCGGCGGCGCCCAGCTCTCGGTCTCCCTCAACCTCCACGCGGTCCGCCCCCTGAACCCCTGCGCGCAGGACCGGGAGGCGGCCCGCCGCATCGACGCCGTCGGCAACCGGATCTGGCTGGGGCCGATGCTGGAGGGCGCGTACCCCCGGGACCTGTTCGCGGACACCGCGCACCTGACCGACTGGTCGTTCGTCCGGGACGGCGACGCCGCGACGATCCACCAGCCGCTGGACCTCCTGGCCCTGAACTACTACACCCCGACGGTCGTCTCGCACGTCGCGCCGGGGGCCGGGCGACCGCAGGACGACGGCCACGGCGACAGCGAGCACTCGCCCTGGCCCGGCGCGGACGACGTGGCGTTCCACCGTGCTCCGGGTGAACGCACCGCGATGGGCTGGCCGGTCGACCCCGACGCGCTCCACGGCCTCATCGCCCGCACCGCCGCCCGCTACCCCGGCCTGCCGCTCGTCATCAGCGAGAACGGCGCGGCGTACGAGGACGAGGTCGGACCCGACGGCACGGTGCACGACCCGCGGCGCGCCGCGTACGTGCACGCGCACCTGGAGGCCGTGCACCGGGCGATCACGGACGGGGCCGACGTGCGCGGCTACTTCCTCTGGTCGCTGCTGGACAACTTCGAGTGGTCCTACGGCTACGCGAAGCGCTTCGGCGCCGTCCACGTCGACTACGAGACCCTGGAGCGCACGCCCAAATCGAGCGCGCTCTGGTACTCCCGCGTGGCCCGGACGGGCCGGCTGCACGCCCCGGGCGGCGCCTAGGCCGGGCGGACGGGCAGGCGGGCGGGGTCGGCGATGATCCGCTGCACGGTCGACCACGCGGCACCCAGTACCGGTCCGCGGCGCCCCAGGGCGGACGGGCGGACCGCCTCGGGGTGCCAAGGCCGGACGGTGACCCGGGCGGCCAGCTCGGAGCGGATCGGAGGCAGGAGCCAGTCGGCGAGTTCGGCGTAGGCACCGCCCAGGACGAGGCCGTCCGGGTCGATCAGGTCCACCGCCGAGACGAGGGCGAGGCCCAGGGCCCGTCCGGCACGGTCCAGTGCGCGCAGGGCCGCCGCGTCCCCGGCGCCCGCCCGCTCGGCCAGCACGGCCACCGGGTCCCCGGCGTCCGCCAGCCCCGCCTCGCGCAGGACGGCCGCTTCGCCCGCGTACTGCTCCAGGCAGCCGCGTGCCCCGCAGGGGCAGGGTGCGCCCCGCGGGTGGACGGGCAGGTGGCCGAGTTCGCCCGCGAAGCCGCGGGCGCCCCGGAACAGCCGGCCGCCGATGACCAGTGCGGCGCCGATTCCGGCCCCGGCGGAGACGTGGACGAAGGTCTCGGCGGGGTCTACTTGCTGCCGCTGCTCGGCGAGGGCTCCGAGGTTGGCCTCGTTCTCCGGCTCGGGCGCGGTGGCGGGGTCGGGCCAGTGGTCGGCGGGCCGGACGTCCTTCCAGCCGAGGTTGGGAGCGTGGGCGACCAGTCCGCCGGGGGTGTTCGGCACCACCCCCGGGACGGCCAGGACGCGGCCCTCGACGCGCAGGCCGAGGGCGGCGGCCTCGGACTCCGCGTCGGCGGCGAGGTCGGCGGCCTCCTCCAGTACCCGTCCGGCCGGCCGGCCCGCGTTGGCCCGCTCCACGCGCCGCCACACCCGGGGTTCGCCGCGCAGGTCGACGACGCAGGCGGCGAGGTGGGTGACGCCGATCTCCAGGCCGAGCCCCGCGGGGCCCCGGTCGTTGAGGGCCAGGGCCCTCCCGGGGCGGCCGACGCGTCCGCTCGGGGCGGTCTCCGTCTCGGTCAGGGCGGCGCGGCCGATCAGCTCGTCGACCAGGGAGGAGACGGCCGGCCTGGTCAGGCCGGTGTGTCCGGCGACGTCCGCCCGGGAGAGCGGCCCGTGCGCCGCGACGGCGCCGAGCACCGCGGCGAGGTTCCGCCGGCGCATCCCCTGCTGTGAGGCGGGGGCGGTCTGTGCGGCCCCGCCCGGCCTGCCGAGCGCGGTCATCGCCCCCGTCCCTCCTGTCGCCCGTCCGGCGGGGCCTCCTGCAGGGCCCGCGCCCGCCGCAGCGTACCGGTGATCCGTTCGAGCGTGTCGTCGTCGCGGGGTACGGGCTCCAGCACCGGGCCCTCCGTGGTCCGCCAGCGCCGGGCGACGGCGTCGGCGGGCTCACCGGTGAGCAGGGCGGCGGCCTGCGCGGCGGCGCCGAGGGCGACGAGTTCCCGGGCCTCGGGTACCCGGACGGCCCGGCCGGACAGCCGCAGGACCGTCCGCTGCCAGGCCCGGCCCGCGGCTCCGCCGCCGATCAGCAGGAGGGGTTCGTCCGCGGCGGGGTCCTCGCCTCCGGCGCGCAGGACGTCGTCCAGGGCCGTGAGCAGGGCGTGGGCGGCGCCGTCGTAGGCGGCCTGGAGCAGTTGGCCGGGCGTCGTGTCGTGGCGCAGCCCGTGGACCAGACCGGAGGCGCCCGGCAGGTCCGGGGTGCGTTCGCCGTCGAGGTAGGGCAGCACCACCACCGTGCCGGCTTCCTCGACGTCCTCGCGGTCGCGGCCGGTGAGGGCGGCGAAGCGGTCGACGGCGAGGGTGCAGTTGAGCGTGCAGGCGAGCGGCAGCCAGCCGCCGAGGGCGTCGGCGAAGCCGGCGACGGTTCCGCCCGGGTCGGCGGGCCGGGTCCGGCCGACGGCGTAGACGGTGCCCGAGGTGCCGAGGCTCAGGACGGGCCGGCCGGGGGTGAGGCCCAGCCCGAGGGCGGCGGCCATGTTGTCGCCGGTGCCGGTGGCCACGGGCACGCCCTCGCGCAGGGGCGTCCCGGCGCGGACGAGGCCGGCCCGGGCGCCGGGCGCGAGGACGTGCGGCAGCAGGGCGCAGTCGAGGCCGATCCGGGCGAGGACCTCCCGGTCGTAGCCGTCGGGGCCCCACCAGCCGGTTCCCGACGCGTCTCCGCGGTCCGTGACGGCCTCGCCGGTGAGCCGCTCCGTCAGGTAGTCGTGGGGAAGCCGGACCGCGGCGACGCGGTCGGCCGCGGCGGGTTCCCGCGCGCGCAGCCAGGCCCATTTGGCGGCGGTGAAGGCGGCGGTCGGGACGCTGCCGGTGCGGCGGGCCAGTTCTGCCGGGCCGAAGGCGGCCGCGAGGGCGGCGGCCTGCGGGGCCGGGCGGACGTCGTTCCACAGCAGGGCGGGGCGCACGGGCCGGCCGGCCGTGTCGAGGGTGACCAGGCCGTGCTGCTGGCCGGCGATCGAGCAGGCGGCGGCCCGGTCCGCCCAGCCGGTGGCGGCCGCGGCCTCGCAGAACGCCCGCCACCACTGTTCGGGGTCGCTCTCGCGTCCGGGGCCCGCGGTCACGGTGTGCGCGGCGCGGCCCTCGCCCAGGACGGCACCGGTCTCCACGTCGACGGCGAGGGCCTTGGTGGACTGGGTCGAGCTGTCGACACCGATCACGACGCGCTGTGCGGGCATGGGGTCCCTCCGGTGGGGTTCCTTCTGGCGTCTCGGCATACTAATTTGTTTTTCGCCCTTACAAATAGACCTCGGCCCGATCCGGAGTGCCTCATGAGCAGCGACCCGCTCGTCCCCACCCCCGCGCACAGGTTCACCTTCGGCCTGTGGACCGTCGGCTGGCAGGGGCGGGACCCCTTCGGCGACGCCACCCGGCCCGCCCTCGACCCGGTCGAGAGCGTGCACCGGCTCGCCGGGCTCGGTGCCTACGGGGTCACGTTCCACGACGACGACCTGATCCCCTTCGGCGCCGGCGAGGCCGCCCGCGAGCAGGCGGTCAAGCGCTTCCGCACCGCCTTGGACACGGCCGGGCTGAAGGTGCCGATGGCCACGACGAACCTCTTCACCCACCCGGTGTTCAAGGACGGCGCGTTCACCGCCAACGACCGCGACGTGCGCCGGTACGCGCTGCGCAAGACGATCCGCAACATCGACCTGGCCGTGGAACTGGGCGCCTCGGTCTACGTCGCCTGGGGCGGCCGCGAGGGCGCGGAGTCCGGGGCGGCCAAGGACGTGCGCGCGGCCCTGGACCGGCTGAAGGAGGCCTTCGACCTGCTGGGCGAGTACGTCCAGGAGCAGGGCTACGACCTGCGCTTCGCGATCGAGCCCAAGCCCAACGAACCGCGCGGGGACATCCTGCTGCCCACCATCGGCCACGCCCTGGCCTTCATCGACAGGCTGGAGCGGCCCGAGCGGGTCGGCCTCAATCCGGAGGTGGGCCACGAGCAGATGGCCGGGCTGAACTTCCCGCACGGCATCGCCCAGGCCCTGTGGCACGGCAAGCTGTTCCACATCGACCTCAACGGCCAGAGCGGGATCAAGTACGACCAGGACCTGCGTTTCGGCGCGGGCGACCTGCGCCAGGCCTTCTGGCTGGTCGACCTGCTGGAGTCGGCGGGTTACGACGGCCCCCGCCACTTCGACTTCAAGCCGCCGCGCACGGAGGACGGCGAGGGCGTCTGGGCCTCGGCGGCCGCCTGCATGCGCACCTACCTGCTGCTGGCGCAGCGTGCCCGCGCCTTCCGCTCGGATCCGGAGGTCCAGGCCGCGCTCACGGCCTCGCGGCTGCCCGAACTCGCCGTCCCCACGGCCGAGGACGGCCTGTCCGGGCTCCTGGCCGACCGGTCCGCCTTCGACGGGTTCGACGCCGACGCGGCCGCCCGCCGCGGCATGGCCTTCGAACAGCTGGACCAGCTGGCGCTCGAACACCTCCTCGGCGCCCGCTGACTCGAGATGTTAGCGCTAACAATCAATGCGTCAAGGGCTTCCAAGACCCTTGACGGCGCTCTTGTGAGCGTTAACACTCAGGATCCGCTCAGCCGTTTCCGGTGGTCCCTGCCGGGGCGTGCTGTGCCGGTCGCGGACCATCACTGGAGGAACTGTGCGGAAGCTTTCAGCGGGCCTCGCCGCCCTGGGCATGACGCTGGCGCTGGCGGCCTGCGGCCAGAGCGCCAACGGAGCGGGCGAGGGGGCGGGCGCCACAGGGGGCGGCCGCGACGCCAAAGGCGGCCTCATCGGCATCGCGATGCCGACCAAGTCGTCGGAGCGCTGGATCAACGACGGCACCAACATGGTCAGGGAGTTCCAGGCCAAGGGCTACAAGACCGACCTCCAGTACGGCGACAACGTGGTGGAGAACCAGGTCTCCCAGGTGGAGAACATGATCACCAAGGGGGCGAGACTCCTGGTGATCGCCGCCATCGACGGGTCCTCACTCACCAACGTGCTGCAACGGGCCGCCGACGCCCACGTCCCCGTCATCTCCTACGACCGGCTGATCCGCGGCACCGGCAACGTCGACTACTACGCGACCTTCGACAACCGCAAGGTCGGCGTCCTCCAGGGCGGCTACATCGTCGACAAGCTCGGCCTCAAGGACGGCAAGGGCCCCTTCAACATCGAGCTGTTCGCCGGCTCTCCGGACGACAACAACGCCGCGTTCTTCCACGACGGCGCGATGAGCGTCCTACAGCCGTACATCGACGACAAGAAGCTGGTCGTACAGAGCGGCCAGACCTCCCTCGCCCAGATCGCCACGCTGCGCTGGGACGGCGGTCTGGCCCAGTCCCGGATGGACAACCTGCTGAGCAAGTCGTACACGGCCGCCCGTGTCGACGCCGTGCTCTCGCCGTACGACGGCATCTCGATCGGCATCATCTCCTCGCTCAAGGGCGTCGGCTACGGCACACCGGGCCGGCCGCTGCCCGTCGTCACGGGTCAGGACGGCGAGCTGGCCTCCGTGAAGTCGATCATCGCGGGCGAGCAGACCCAGACCGTCTACAAGGACACCCGCCAACTGGCCAAGGCCGCGGTCCAGATGGGCGACGCGCTGCTGACCGGCGGCAAGCCCGAGGTCAACGACACCCGCCAGTACCACAACGGCGTCAAGACCGTCCCGGCGCAGCTGCTCCAGCCGGTCAGCGTCGACAAGGAGAACTACCTCGAGGTCCTGGTGGACAGCGGCCAGTACACGGCGGACCAGCTCAAGTAGCAACCGGCGGTGCGGCGCCCGGGGAAGCCCGCGGGCACCGCACCGCCCCGACGATACGGACGCACAGCCATGGCCCGACCCGTTCTCGACATGCGGTCGATCAGCAAGACGTTCCCCGGTGTCACAGCCCTCTCCGAGGTCAGCCTGACCGTCGCCGCCGGCGAGGTGCACGCCGTCTGCGGTGAGAACGGCGCCGGCAAGTCCACCCTGATGAAGGTGCTCAGCGGGGTGTACCCGCACGGCGCCTACGAGGGCGAGATCTACTTCGAAGGCGCCCCCTGCCGGTTCCGGGACATCCGGGCCAGCGAGCAGCGCGGCATCGTGATCATCCACCAGGAGCTCGCCCTGGTCCCCTACCTGTCCATCGCCGAGAACGTCTTCCTCGGCAACGAGCACGCCACCCGCGGCGTGATCGACTGGCACCGGACCCTGGCCCACACCGCCGACCTGCTCCGGCAGGTCGGGCTCGACGAGAGTCCGCACACCAGGATCGCCGATCTCGGCGTGGGCAAACAGCAGTTGGTCGAGATCGCCAAGGCGCTCGCCAAGAAGGTGAAGCTGCTCATCCTGGACGAGCCGACGGCCGCCCTCAACGACGAGGACAGCCGCAAGCTCCTCGACCTCATCCTCGGACTCAAGTCCCGCGGCATCTCCTGCATCCTCATCTCGCACAAGCTGAACGAGATCGCCCGGGTCGCCGACGCCGTCACCGTACTGCGCGACGGGCGGACCATCGAGACCCTCGCCATCGGCCCCGGGGGCATCTCCGAGGAGCGGATCATCCGTGGCATGGTGGGCCGCGACCTGGAGCACCGCTACCCCGAGCGCACCCCGCGGACGGGCGAGGTCGCCTTCGAGATCGAGGACTGGAGCGTCCGGCATCCGATCGACCACCGGCGCACGGTGGTCGACGGGGTCTCGCTGAACGTCCGGCGAGGTGAGATCGTCGGCATCGCGGGCCTCATGGGCGCCGGCCGCACCGAACTGGCCATGAGCGTCTTCGGCCGCTCCTACGGGCGCTGGACCGGCGGCCGGGTGCGGCTGGACGGCCGCGAGATCCGCACCCGGACGGTGCCGGAGGCGATCGGACACGGCATCGCCTACGTGACCGAGGACCGCAAGCAGCTCGGCCTCGACCTCCACGCCGACATCAGCCGCAACATCTCGCTCAGCGCCCTCGGCAAGGTCTCCCGGCGGGGCTGGGTCGACCGGCACGAGGAGGCGAGGGTCGCCGAATCGTTCCGGCGGTCCATGAACATCAAGGCCCCCTCGGTGTTCGCGCAGACCGGCAAGGTCAGCGGCGGCAACCAGCAGAAGGTCGTCCTCAGCAAATGGATCTTCGCCGAGCCGGAGGTGCTGATCCTCGACGAGCCCACCCGGGGCATCGACATCGGCGCCAAGGCCGAGATCTACACCGTCGTCGCCGAGCTCGCCGCCCAGGGCAAGGCGGTACTCGTCATCTCCTCGGAACTCCCCGAACTCCTGGGCCTGTGCGACCGGATCTACACCATGGCCGCGGGCCGGATCACCGGTGAGGTCAGCCGTGAGGACGCCACCCAGGAATCCCTCATGCGGCTCATGACCATGAGCACGGCATCCCCCGACAAGCAGGTGTGAGGCATGGCGCAGACCCGAACCACCCCGGACGCCACACCCGGCACGCAGGAGAGCGGACGAGGGCCTTCGGCCGGAGCCGTACTGGCCCGAGCGCTGCGCGGCAACCTGCGCCAGTACGGGATGCTGCTGGCGCTGGCGCTGATCGTGCTGCTGTTCCAGGTCTGGACGGGCGGCATCCTGCTCCAGCCGCTCAACATCACCAACCTGATCCAGCAGAACGGCTACATCCTCATCCTGGCCATCGGCATGATGATCGTGATCATCGCCGGGCACATCGACCTCTCGGTCGGGTCGCTCGCCGCGTTCGTCGGGGCGGCCGCGGCGGTGATGATGGTCGAGCACAGGACTCCCTGGCCCCTGGCGCTGACGGCCGCGCTGCTGATCGGGGCCCTCGCCGGAGCCTGGCAGGGGTTCTGGATCGCCTACCTCGGGGTCCCCTCGTTCATCGTCACGCTGGCCGGAATGCTGCTGTTCCGCGGTGGGACCCAGATCCTCCTCCAGGGCCAGTCGGTGGCGCCGTTCCCCAAGGGTTTCCAGAACATCAGCAGCGGCTTCCTCCCCGAGGTCGGGCCCCACACCGACTACCACAACCTCACCCTCCTGCTGGGCCTCGCGGTGCTGGCCGTCGCGATCCTGCAAGAGGTGCGCGGGCGGCGGCGGGCCGCCTCGTACGGGCTGCGGCCGCTGCCGGCCGGGTTGTTCCTGGTGAAGCTCGGCGCCGTCACCGCGGCCGTCGTGGCCTTCACCCTGCTGCTGGCCAGCTACCACGGAGCGCCGATCGTCCTGCTGCTGCTCGGCGTCCTGCTGGCCGTCTTCGGGTACGTGATGCGCAACTCGGTCCTCGGCCGCCACACCTACGCCATCGGTGGCAACGAGGCCGCGGCGCGGCTGTCCGGGGTGAAGAGCAAGCGGGTCGTCTTCCTGGCCTTCGTGAACATGGGCGTCCTCGCGGCCCTCGCCGGGATGGTGTTCGCCGCGCGGCTCAACGCCGGGACGCCGCAGGCCGGCATCAACTTCGAGTTGGAGGCCATCGCAGCCGCCTTCATCGGCGGCGCCTCCGCGAGCGGCGGTGTGGGTACCGTCCTCGGTGCGCTCACCGGCGGTCTGGTGCTCGGCGTGCTGAACAACGGGATGTCGCTGGTCGGCGTGGGCACCGACTACCAGCAGGTGATCAAGGGCCTGGTCCTGCTGGCGGCCGTCGGGTTCGACGTCTACAACAAGCGCAGGGCCGGAGCCTGACGCCCTGGTCGTGGCCGTCGTGGCCGCGCGTGCCTCACGGTCCGGGGGGCGTGGGGGTCTGTTCGTCGTTCAGACGGGCCCGCCACTGGCCGACGTGTTCGTCGGGCAGGGAGGCCAGGCGGGCTATCTCGGCGTCGCTGCGCCCGTCGGACCAGGCCAGGATCCGTGCCACGGTGCGGTTCCGTCCGGCGCGGAAGTCCTTGAGCAGGTTCTCGAGGCGTTCGACTTCGTGGCCTTCGAAGCGGAGCTGCTGGTCGACGCCGGCGCGTTCCTCGGCGCGCAGGTTCCGGAGGTAGGTGGCGAGTCCGGTCAGGACGAGCCCGTGTTCGCGCGCGGCGTTCTGGAACCTGTCGGTCAGGTCGGTGAGCACGTAGTCGGGGACGTCGGCGAGGGTGGCGCCGGGGGGTTTGGCCGCCTCCCAGGTGCTCTTGCCGGCCTCCGTGGTCTCCAGCCAGGTGCGGGCGTCCGTCGGGGTGCGGTCGCCGGACGCCCTCGCACGGTAGGCGTACAGGGCGGCGCGGTGGCCGTAGAAGGTGAAGCCGTCCTCGATGTGCCGGTCGGCGATGTGGCAGGTCCTGCCCGGTACTCCCCCGTAGCCGGTGGCGGGGTGGTAGTCGGCGAACGCGTCGAGTTCGGCGTCGGAGGCCACGGCCCAGGAGGGGTCGCACAGCTCGGGGTTGGCGTCCAGGAAGGCGCCGACCTCGATGCGCCAGGCCGCTACCGGAGTCATGCGCGGTCGCGGCCAGTGGAGTTCACCGGAGGGGTCGAACGCGGGGGTCGCGGCCTGCTCGATGTCGTCCCATGCGGTGGCCGCCTCGGCCGACCACTCCAGCTCGCCTGCGGGCCCGAGCCGGTGGATCGAGTCCACGAGTCGCTGCACGGCGGGCAGGACGCGCTCCGCGAGCGCGTGCAGCTCCTCGACGTCGAAGAACCGCCAGGCGCAGCCCCGTTGTTCGTCGTGGCTCAGGTGGCCGAGCAGCTGCACCATGATCCCGGGGTCGGGGACGGTCCCGTCGCCGAGTGCCTTGCGGGGGGTGCCGGGGAGGCGGCTGCCGGCGGACTCCTGCGGGGCCCGCCAGTCGGTGTCGCCGAACCAGACGGAACCGTCGCGGGCGTTCACCGCCAGCCACTGCTGGTAGCCGACTCCCGGACCATAACGCCGGTCCTGCTCTTCGGCGTTCTCGTCGTGCCATACGTACTCGGCCGGGGGCGGGTCCAGCTCTGCGGCCATGAATCCGTCCTCGGGGCGGTACCCGGTGAGGACGTGCGCCGTGAGTGGCGCGAAATCGGCTGCGGTCATGAGGGGTTTCCTCTCGGTGGAACGTCAACCGCGGCAAACGTAGTGTGCCCGTCACACCATAGTTTAAATTTCAGCCATCGTGTCCGGTAGTCGGACACGAGGGGAAGTCCGGTGTGCCGGTGGGTTCTACGCGCGTGCGGCGGCCGCCAAGTTGGCCACTTTTCACGTAGCCTCCGCGATCCGTTCATCCGCCCGGCCCGGGGATGCCGTGCCCCCTTGCGAGAGCGCGGCCAGCGCCTGCGCGGCGAGCATCTCCTCCAGGTCCAGGACGGCGCGCGGGGTGTGCCGGGTGTCGATGCGGACGGCGTAGATGAAGCGCGTCAGCCGCGGCTCGGCCAGGGGGCGCGCCACGACCTGGGCGTGGGTGCGCGGCAGGGCGAGCCGCGGCATGACGGCCACGCACAAGCCCGCGGCCACGAACCCGAGCACGGTGTTGAAGTCGTCCCCCTCGTATTGCAGGCGCGCCTGGAAGCCGGGCGTGTTGGCCATCTGCGAGAGCAGTTCCAGGCGCAGCGCGGCCTCGGGGGCCGCGATCCACGTCTCGGAGGCGAGGCTGGCCAGGTCGATGACCTCACGGCCGGCCAGGTGGTGGTGTGCCGGGACGACGGCCACCACCGGGTCCCGGGCGACCAGCGTCCGGCGCAGCATCCGGGGCGGCGGGACGGGGATGAAGTCGTAGTCGTAGCTCAGGGCCAGATCCATGTCCCCCCGCTTGAGCCGGTTGTAGCCGGCCTCGGGTTCCAGCTGGCTGAGGCTGACCTGCACGTGGGGGTAGGCCGCGTGGAGCCGGGCCAGCGCCTGCGGAACGATGCCGGTGGCGGCGGAGGCGAAGGCTCCGAGCCGGATCCGTCCGGCCGTACCGGCGCGCATGGCGCCGAGCTCGGCCGAGGCCGCCACCAGTGCGCTGCGGACGCCCTGCTCCGCGCCGAGGAGGACCTCGCCGGCCGGTGTGGCGCGCACGGGGCGGCGCTCGAGCACCCGCAGGCCGGCGCGGCGTTCGAGTTCGGCGATCTGCTGGGAGACGGCGGGCGGACTGTAGCCGAGTTCGCGGGCGGCGGCGCTGAAGGAGCCGTGCCGTACGACGGCTTCGAGGGTGGCGAGCAGGCGGGGGTCGAGTGCGTGCACGGAGTTAAGGCTCACTTATCTGTCGCGAAGATGTGTTTTCTTGTGATTGGAGATGAACGCCAGGAGGATTCTTGCCAGCGGCAAGAAAAACGCAAGCCTGCGCCCTTGGCCCGCGAACACACCTCCCCCGCCGTCCCGGTGACCTCCGCCGGTACCCCCGCGCCCTCCGCCGCAGCCTGCCGCGGCGGGGGCGTCCGGTTCGGCTCCGGCTGCCGACGGTCACCCCTCATGCCCCGAAAGGAAGTGGTATGCCCCAGCCACCGCTCATCGGAATCACCACCTACCTCGCCCACGCGCAGTGGGGTGAGTGGGACCTCCCCGCCGCAGTGCTGCCCGCGGCCTACGCGGACTGCGTCCGGGCGTCCGGCGGCCGCGCCGTACTGCTGCCGCCGGACGCGCCGGAGGCAGCGGCCGACCTGGTCGAGCGGCTGGACGCGATCGTCCTGGCGGGGGGCGAGGATCTGGATCCCGCACTGTACGGGGCCGTGCCCCATCCGCGTACCGGGCCGCCGGTGCGCGAGCGCGACGGGTGGGAGCGGGCCGTACTGGCCGCCGGCCTCGCCCGCGGCATACCCGTGCTCGGGGTGTGCCGGGGGATGCAGCTGATGAACGTACACGAGGGCGGCACCCTGATCCAGCACCTGCCCGACAGCGTGGGCCACGACGGCCACAACCCCTACCGGGGCCACTTCTGCGCCCACCCCGTGACCACGGTGCCCGGGACACGGGTCGGCGCCCTGTTGCCGGGGACGCACCAGGTGGCCACGCACCACCATCAGGCGGTGGACCGCCTCGGCGCGGGGTGGATCGTCGCCGCCCGTGCGGCGGACGGCACCGTCGAGGCGATCGAGAGCACCCGGCACCGCTTCGCCGTGGGCGTCCAGTGGCACCCGGAGATGGGTGCCGACGCGCCGGTCATGCGGGCCCTGGTGGCCGCCGCGGGCTCCGCCGAAGGCACCGGTCCGGCCCGGACGGCTGGACGGAACGCGCGCACGGTGCGAAGCGCGCCGGGCCGGATTTTCCCGACACAGGTGTCTTGACACCCCGGGGCACACGCCGCAGGATCACACCGTGAACCTGTCAGACAGCCAGACAGGTGGCCCCCTCCCGCGGCGCGTCAGCGCCATGGAAGCGGTCTTCGGCCACCTGCGCAGCGCCATCGAGCGCGGGGAGTACGTCGTGGGCGACAAGCTCCCCTCCGAAGCCGAGTTGTGCCGCACCCTCGAAGTCAGCCGGCCCGTGCTGCGGGAGGCCCTGCGGGCCCTGCAGGCCATGGGGCTGACCGTCTCCAAGAGCGGCAAGGGCACCTTCGTGGTGGCCAACACGGTCGAGGACCCCACCTTCGGCGACTACGCCGCCAGCGACCTGCTGGAGGTGCGCCGGCACGTCGAGATCCCGGTCGCCGGGTACGCCGCGCTGCGCCGCACCCCCGAGGACCTGGACCATCTGGGCCACCTGCTGGACCGGATGGAACACGAGACCGACACCACCGCGTGGGTGGCGATGGACACCGTCTTCCACCTGGCGGTGGCCGAGGCCTCCCGCAACCCCGTCTTCCGCCGTGTCATCGAGGAGATCCGCGACGCACTGGCGCGTCAGTCGACCTTCCTCAACGAACTGGGCGGCCGGCGCGAGCAGTCCAACTGCGAGCACCGGGCGATCCTCGAGGCGCTGGCCGACGGCAGCGAGCACGACGCGGTGGAAGCCATGTCCCACCACCTGCTCCGGGTCGAGACGACCCTCACCGACATCGTGCGCCCCCAGCGCACAACCGCCCCTACGGAAGGCAGACCCGAGGCGTGAGCGAGCAGTTCCTCAAAGACGAGAAGCGCCCCACGACCCGTCACGTCGACGCCGGCGACACCGGCTACAGCAAGTCCTTGAAACCCCGGCACGTCAACATGATCGCCATCGGGGGTGCGATCGGCACCGGGCTCTTCCTCGGGGCGGGCGGACGCCTCGCCGACGCCGGTCCCTCCCTGTTCGTCGCCTACGCCGTCTGCGGGATCTTCGCGTTCCTCGTCGTGCGGGCGCTCGGCGAACTCGTCCTGTACCGGCCGTCCTCCGGGGCCTTCGTCTCCTACGCCCGTGAGTTCCTCGGGGAGAAGGGCGCCTACACCGCGGGCTGGATGTACTTCCTGAACTGGGCGACCACCGGCATCGCCGACATCACCGCCGTCGCCACCTACACCCACTACTGGCACCTGTTCTCCGATGTCCCCCAGTGGGTGATCGCCCTCATAGCCCTGGCCGTGGTCCTCACCGTGAACCTGATCTCGGTGCGGATCTTCGGCGAACTGGAGTTCTGGTTCGCCATCGTCAAGGTCAGTGCCCTGGTCGTCTTCATGGGTATCGGGATCTTCCTCCTGGTGACCCGGCACCCCGTCGACGGGACCGTGCCCGGCCCCTCCCTGATCACCGACAACGGCGGGATCTTCCCCAACGGCCTGCTTCCCATGCTGCTGATCGTCCAGGGCGTCGTCTTCGCCTACGCCTCCGTCGAGCTGGTCGGCGTCACGGCCGGTGAGACGGAGAACCCCGAGGCGATCATGCCCAAGGCGATCAACTCGATCATGTGGCGCGTGGGCCTCTTCTACGTCGGCTCGGTCATCCTGCTGTCGATGCTGATGCCCTGGAGCAGCTACAGCGCCGGCCAGAGCCCGTTCGTGACCGTGCTCTCCCACATCGGCGTCCCCGCCGCCGGCGACGTGATGAACCTGGTCGTCCTCACCGCGGCGATGTCCTCGCTCAACTCCGGCCTCTACTCCACCGGCCGCATCCTGCGCTCGATGGCCGTCAACGGCTCCGCCCCGCGCTTCACCGCCCGGCTCAGCCGCTCCCAGGTCCCCTACGGCGGCATCCTCCTCACCAGCGGCATGTGCGTCCTGGGCGTGGGGCTCAACTTCGTGGTCCCCGCCGACGCGTTCGAGATCGTCCTCAACCTCGCCGCGATCGGCATCCTCGCCACCTGGGGCATGATCATGCTCTGCCACCTCCTCTTCTGGCGGAAGACCCGCAGCGGCGAGCTCACCCGCCCCTCCTACCGCCTGCCCGGCTCCCCGTGGACCGAGCTGGTGACGCTGGCCTTCCTCGCCTCCGTCCTGGTCCTCATGTACGCCGACGGAGGGGCCGCACGCACCACCGTGCTGTGCGTACCGCTGATCGCCGCGGCGCTGGTCGCCGGCTGGTACGCCGTCCGCGGCCGCGTGGCGCGCACCGCCGCCGGCAGCGGCGACTGAGCCGGACGCCACCCGTCCTCCTGCGCCGGGGGGCGGCGGTCGCCGCCCCCCGGTCAGCAGCGACCCACCACAGAACGAGGCAGTGATGCGCAGCAGTTCCCTCGCGGACGCCCCCGCGATCCGCGAGCCCCGGCACGCCCCCGTCGCCCACGTCATGCGGGGCGGTGTGATCGAGGGAGTCCACTACGGTTCCGTCGTCGTCCTCGACGGCGAGGGCGAGGTCCGCATGGGCCTCGGAGACATCGAGGCCGCCTGCTATCCGCGTTCGGCGCTCAAGCCGCTCCAGGCCGTCGCGATGGTGCGGGCCGGACTGCCGCTCGACGGCGGCCTGCTCTCCCTCGCGATGGGCAGCCACTCCGGCGAGGAGCACCACCTCGCGGGCACCCGGCTGATCCTGGAGCTGGCCGGTCTCACCGAGGCCGACCTGCGCAACGTCCCCGACCTGCCCTACGCGCCGGCCGTCCGGGACACCTGGATCCGCGAGGGCCGCGGGCCGTCCCGGCTCGCCCAGAACTGCTCCGGCAAGCACGCCGCGATGCTGTACCTGTGCCGGCTGTCCGGCTGGCCCCTGGAGACCTACCTCGACGCGGACCATCCGCTCCAGCGGATGATCGCCGAGGCCGTCGAGGAACTCACCGGCCAGCGCATCGCGCACGTCACCGTCGACGGCTGCGGATCCCCGCTGTTCGCGGTGTCCCTGCACGGGCTGGCCCGCGCCGCCGCCCGTATCGCCACGGCCGCCCCGGACACCGCCGAGCACCGCGTGGCGAAGGCACTGCGCCTCCACCCGGAGATGGCCTCCGGTACCGGGCGGGACACCGCCGCGCTGATGCGCGCGGTGCCCGGGCTGCTGGCCAAGGACGGCTTCGAGGGCGTCCAGGTCGCCGCGCTGCCGGGCGGCCCGGCCGTCGCCGTGAAGATCGCCGACGGGGCCGACCGCGCGCGTACCGCCGTGACGGCCGCCGCTCTCGCCCAAGCGGGAGTCGAGCCCCGGCTGCTCGCCGGGTTCACGGGCGAGCCGGTGACCGGCGGCGGCCGGACCGTCGGGGGCGTCCGCCCGGTGGCGAGCCTGGACCCGCCGGGCGCCACCGCCACCGCGACCGCGACCGCGACCCCCACCTCCTGACTCCCGCCCTCCCCTTTCCCCACCTTGATCCGCCCACCTCAGGAAGAGGACCAGCACA
Source organism: Streptomyces racemochromogenes (assembly GCF_039535215.1). GTDB lineage: Bacteria > Actinomycetota > Actinomycetes > Streptomycetales > Streptomycetaceae > Streptomyces > Streptomyces racemochromogenes. The sequence goes on along the minus strand of NZ_BAAAWT010000001.1, from coordinate 6,757,360 downwards.
CCCATGACCGCCTCCAGCCGCAGTGAGCACGACCTGCTCGGAGACCGCGACGTCCCCGCCGACGCCTACTGGGGCGTCCACACCCTGCGCGCCACCGAGAACTTCCCCATCACCGGCACGCCGATCTCCGCCTACCCGCACCTGATCGACGCCCTCGCCGCCGTCAAGGAGGCCGCGGCCCTCGCCAACGGTGAACTCGGCCTGCTGGAGCCCACGAAGGCGGCGGCCATCGTCACCGCCTGCCAGGAGATCCGCGGCGGCAAGCTCCACGACCAGTTCGTCGTCGACGTCATCCAGGGCGGCGCGGGCACCTCGACCAACATGAACGCGAACGAGGTCATCGCCAACCGGGCGCTGGAGCTGCTGGGCCACGCCAGGGGCGCGTACGGGCACCTGCACCCCAACGAGGACGTCAACCTCGGCCAGTCCACCAACGACGTCTACCCCACCGCCGTACGCATCGCGACGGTCTTCGCGGTGCGCGGCCTGCTCGACGCCATGGCCGTCCTGCAGGACGCGTTCGCCGCCAAGGCCGCCGAGTTCCACGACGTGCTCAAGATGGGCCGCACCCAGCTCCAGGACGCCGTGCCGATGACGCTCGGACAGGAGTTCTCCGCCTTCGCCGTCATGCTGGACGAGGACCGCAGCCGACTCGCGGAGGCCCTCGGACTCATCCACGAGATCAACCTCGGCGCCACCGCCATCGGCACCGGTCTCAACGCCCCGGCCGGATACGCCGAGGCCGCCCGCCGCCACCTCGCCGACATCACGGGCCTGTCCCTGGTCACCGCTCCCGACCTGGTCGAGGCCACCCAGGACTGCGGCGCCTTCGTCCAGATGTCCGGCGTCCTCAAGCGCATCGCCGTCAAGCTGTCCAAGACCTGCAACGACCTGCGCCTGCTGTCCTCCGGGCCCCGCGCCGGGCTCGGCGAGATCAACCTGCCGCCGGTCCAGGCGGGGTCGAGCATCATGCCCGGCAAGGTCAACCCGGTGATCCCCGAGGTCGTCAACCAGGTCGCCTTCGAGGTCATCGGCAACGACATCACCATCACGATGGCCGCCGAAGCCGGACAGCTCCAGCTCAACGCCTTCGAGCCGGTCATCCTGCACTCGCTGTCGAAGTCCGTCACCCACCTGCGCGCGGCCTGCCTCACCCTCGCGGAACGCTGCGTGAGCGGCATCACCGCCAACACCGAGATGCTGCGCGCCACCGTCGAGAACTCCATCGGCCTGGTGACCGCCCTGAACCCGCACATCGGGTACACCGCCGCCACCGACATCGCCAAGGAGGCCCTCGCCAGCGGCCGGGGGGTGGCCGAACTCGTCCTGGAGCGCGGCCTGCTGCCGGCCGAGCGGCTCGCCGCCCTGCTGCGGCCCGAGGTGCTCGCGGGAACCGGCCCGGCCCGTCCCTGACGGCGCCCGAGCCGACACGTCTCCCGGGCCGTCCCCGTACGCGAAAGGGGCTGCCGGCCACTTGGCGGGGGTGTACCCGACGATCGCCACCGTCCTGGTGGCCCTGACCGTGCCGGTGCTGCTGAGCACCGTCGCCGAGGCGTGCGGCGCCTACGTGCCGGAGCGGACGGCGGAGTCGGTGGTCCTAGCCGCTCGCCGCAGTCTCATCGGCCGACTGCTGCGGCTGCGGCTCCCCGCGGTGGACCGGATGCAGCCGGGTGATCTGACTTCGGCTGCTGAGGCCGGCAGTCCGGTCGGTGACGCGATACGGCGGGCCGCCAGTGCCTACAGCCGGATTCCGGCAGCCGTCCCCGGGGCGGGTCGTGAAGGCCACCCACCCCGGGAACGCGTCACCGGACGTACGCGGCCGGCTTGGTGGCGGCGTTGAGCAGCGCCTCGAGGGGGCCGCGGCGGAAGAAGCGGGACCAGAGCGCCGCGAAGACGATCGCCCCGAGGATGAAGCAGAGCACCGGCACCCACGACTGCCGGGTGCTCTCGCCCGCCGACACGCCGAGCAGGGACTGCACGAGGAAGTGGCCGACGTAGGCCGTCAGGGACATGGTCCCCACGGCGATGACCGGCTTCGCCAGGCGCCGCAGACGGGGCAGGCGGTCCATCAGCACCGTCGCACCCACGATGACCAGGATCGCGACGCCCACGCTGCCGACGATGTCGAACGTCGTGCCGGTGTGCGGCCCGGCGGACAGCAGGTCCGGGGCGGCCCCGTGGGGCTCGGGCGATCCGCTGCCGAAGGAGGACGCCGCCCCGGACCCGGCGGACGGCTTCCCGTCCTCGGCGCTGCTTTGCAGCGCGTCCTTGCCCGCCAGCAGCAGGGACAGCCCGTACGCGCCGGCGGCCAGGCCGGCACCGAGCGCGGCCAGGCGCCGCTGGACGGGGACGGCCGACAGGTCGAGGCGGGCGAGTGCCATCCCGGCGACCACGAACGACGTCCACGTGATCGCCGGGTAGAAGCCGGTGAGCAGCAGATCGAGCACGCCCACCTCGCTGAGCGCCTTGAGCGGGTCGTAGGCGTCGATGCCCTGCCGGACGGACTCGCTCAGCAGCGAGTTCAGGACGAACGCCAGCTGCGGTGTCACGAGCGCGAGCCCGGCCGCGACGATCGCGAGGGTCCTGGCCGGCAGCCGCAGCAGGGGCAGGGCGAGGAGGAAGTAGACGCCGTAGAAGCCGAGGATGATCACGCCCCCGTACTCCATCGCCAGTACGGTGCCCAACGCCAGCAGGACCAGGGCGCGGATCGCGATCCGCGCCTTCGCCTGCCGGCCCGCCATGCCGGTCTTCGGCTCACGGCGGCCGGCGATCAGCATCAGCGAGAAGCCGGCGAGGGTGGCGAACAGCACCGACGAGTGACCGTCGGCCAGGTACCGGACCCAGGTGCCGACGCCGGACGTCGCCGACAGCGTCGGGCCGATGTGGACGATGTACATGCCGAACACCGCCAGTGCCCGGGCCAGGTCCACCCCCACCAGGCGCCCGAACGAGGGCCCGCCCGGGGCCGTCCCGGCCGACGGGGGTGGGTCGGAGGGCAGTGGAGGCGGGTTCTCGTGCGCGGCCGGCGTCCCCTGCGGCGACTGAATCCATGTCATACGGAGAATCTCGCGATGCCGCGGGGAGGCGGACCATCCGGCAGGCTTCGGTGTCACCCCCGCCGACCGGCCGGGACCACCCCGCCGACCGGCGGGCCGGGGCGGAAGCCGTCGCGGAGTCCCTGTTTCGTCGCGCGCGCTCGCGGACGCTAGGGTCTGACGCCGTATCGAGGAAGGTGGGAATGGGGCTCATGGACGCGGACCACGCGGGGCTGGTCGTCGCGGCGCAGGCCGGGGACGACCGGGCGCGCGAAGAGCTGATCGCCGCCTACCTCCCGTTGATCTACAACATCGTCCGGCGGGCCGTGAGCGGGCATGCCGACGCCGACGACGTCGTCCAGGAGACGCTGTTGCGCGTGGTGCGCGATCTGCCGGCCTTGCGTGCTCCCGACAGCTTCCGCTCCTGGCTGGTCGCGATCACGCTCCGCCAGATACAGACCCACTGGCAGCGGCAGCGCGTCTTCGCCGGCCGGACCGCGGTCATGGACGAGGCGCTCCACCTGCCGGACGCCGCCCCCGAACCCGAGGACGCGACGATCCTGCGTCTCCACGTGTCGGACGAGCGCCGTCAGATCGCCGAAGCCGGCCGGTGGCTCGATCCGGACCACCAGGTGCTCCTCTCACTGTGGTGGCAGGAGCGGGCCGGGCTGCTGAGCCGTGAGGACATCGCCGCCGCGACGGGCCTCACCGTCGCCCACGCCGGAGTGCGCCTGCAACGCATGCGCGAGCAGCTGGAACTGAGCCGGACGATCGTCGCCGCGCTGGCGATCCGTCCGCGGTGCCCGCAGCTGGGCGAGACCGTCGCCGGATGGGACGGTCTGCGTACATCGGTGTGGCGGAAGCGGATCGCGCGGCACACCCGCGACTGCGCGGCCTGCACCGCGACGGCGACGAACCGGGTCCCTGCCGAGCTGCTGCTCCTCAGCCTCGCCCCGCTGGCCGTCCCCGCCGGACTCGTCGCCACGCTGACCGCCAAGGGCCTGCTCTCGGGTACGGCCGCGAGCGCCGCCGGGACGTCCATGGTCCCCGTGGCCGCCGCCGCGGCGGTGAAGGGAGGCGGTCCGTACGGGGCGGTGGCCGGCAAGCTCCACGCGGTGACCGCCCATCAGCTGGCGGGTCTCGCCGCCGGCGCGGTGCTCATCACGGGGGCCGCCACCTACGCGGCCTGGCCGGAACCGGCGCCCCGGGTGCCCGACGTCAGCGCCGCTCCCGCGGCCGGTCCCACGGCCGGCCGTCCCACACCGGTCCCGTCGGGCACACCCACGCCGGCCGGACCGCCGTCGGCGAGTCCGTCCGCCGAAGCGGGGGGCACTGTCGCGCTGGGCGCGCGATCACTGGAGTCCGTGGACCAGCCCGACCTCTACCTGACGTATGCCGGTGACTTCGCGACGCTGGGCGCGGTCTCCGCGTCCGGCGGCGCCCAGGCACGGCAGCGCGTCACGTTCACGGTGGTCCGGGGGATGTCCGACCCACAGTGCGTCACCTTCCGCGCGGCGGACGGCCGTTACCTCCGCCACCACTACCTGCGGCTGCGGCTGAGCACCGACGACGGCAGCGAACTGTTCCGGAAGGACGCCACCTTCTGTCCGCGTCCCGGGGTGGTCCCGGGGTCGGTGACCCTGCACTCCCACAACTACCCGGGGGCGGTCATCCGCCACCGCGACGGCGGCATCTGGCTCGACGGCTCCGACGGGACCCGGGCCTTCGCCGGCCAGGCCTCCTTCGTCGTCCGCGAGGCCCGGTCCTGAGCACGGCCCGCCGAGCGACAGGGCGACCGACGGGACCGACGGGACCGACGGGCCGGGCGTAACACTTTTCGCCTGCGAGATGCATCACGGGGTGCTCGGCAGGACGGCGCGACTTTTTTGTTACGCGGCCCCGCGCCGGGAGGCCTCCACTTCGTGGGGTTCCTCCCGCCGCTCACCATGCGAGCCGGCGTGACGGGTCCCCCGCCACCCATCGGCACGACTTTGGAAGAAAGCGCCCCATGACGCGAGATACCCGTGAACGCCGCACGCCCGGCACCCAGGAGCCGAGCCCCGTCCCGGCCGCCCGAGACCACCGAGGAGCGGCATGAAGGGCCTGCACCGCCGGCGTCGCCGGACACTGACGATCGGCCTGTCGGCCGCCGCGCTGGTGGCCGGCGTCCTGACGCTCCTCCCCGGCTCTGCCGGAGCCGCAACCCCCTTGGGCACGCAGGCGGCACCCTCGGGCAGGTACTTCGGCACCGCCGTGGCCGCCGGCAGGCTCGGCGACGCGAGGTACGCCAGCATCCTGGACCGGGAGTTCAACATGATCACCCCGGAGAACGAGATGAAGTGGGACGCCGTCGAACCGTCCCGCGGCACCTTCACCTTCGGGCCGGCCGACCAGGTGGTCGGCCATGCCGCGGCGCACGGTCAGCGCCTGCGCGGCCACACCGCCGTCTGGCACTCGCAGCTCCCGTCCTGGGTCAGCGCCATCGGTGACGCGAACACGCTGCGCGGTGTGATGAACAACCACATCACCACGTTGATGACCCGCTACAAGGGCAGGATCCACTCCTGGGACGTGGTCAACGAGGCGTTCGCCGACGGCTCCACCCAGCACCGCGGCTCGGTGTTCCAGAACGTGCTGGGCAACGGCTTCATCGAGGAGGCGTTCCGCACCGCGCGGGCGGCCGACTCCTCCGCCAAGCTCTGCTACAACGACTACAACATCGAGAACTGGTCGGACGCCAAGACCCAGGGCGTCTACAGCATGGTCAAGGACTTCACGTCGCGTGGCGTACCGATCGACTGCGTGGGGTTCCAGAGCCACTTCGGCACCGGCGGCCCCCCGGCGAGCTTCCAGACCACCCTGGCCAACTTCGCCGCGCTGGGCGTCGACGTCCAGATCACCGAACTGGACATCGCCCAGGCCTCGCCGGCCCACTACACCACCGCGGTGAAGGCCTGCCTCTCCGTGACCCGGTGTACCGGCATCACGGTCTGGGGGATCCGCGACAGCGACTCCTGGCGCAAGGGTGAGAACCCCCTGCTGTTCGACGGCGACGGCAACCCGAAGGCCGCCCACACCGCCGTCGTGAACGCCTTCAAGGCAGTTTCCGGCACCACCCCCGGGACCGGAACCGGCACGATCAAGGGCGTAGCCTCCGGCCGCTGCATCGACGTCAACGGTTCCACCAGGGCCAACGGAACCCAGGCACAGCTGTGGGACTGCCACGGGCAGGCCAACCAGCGCTGGACCCGCACCTCGGGCAAGCAGCTGGTGGTGTACGGCGACAAGTGCCTGGCCGCCAAGGACCAGGGCACCGGCAACGGCACCGCGGTGGTCATCGAGGACTGCACCGGCGGCGCCCACCAGCAGTGGAACACGAACCCCGACGGCACGATCTCCGGTGTCCAGTCCGGGCTGTGCCTCGACGCCGTCGGCGCGGGCACCGCCAACCGCACCGGGATCCAGCTGCACTCCTGCTGGTCCGGCGGCAACCAGAAGTGGACCGGCCCCTCCGGGGCTCCGGCCCCGGCGACGCCCGCGCCGTCGGGCACCTGTGCTCTTCCGTCGGCGTACCGGTGGACGTCGACGGGTGCGCTGGCGCAGCCGGCGAACGGGTGGACCTCCCTGAAGGACTTCACCCACGTGATGTACAACGGCAAGCACCTGGTGTACGGGTCTAACTTCTCGGGCTCCTCGTACGGCTCCATGATGTCCGGGCCCTTCACGAACTGGTCGGACATGGCGTCGGCCCGCCAGACCGGGATGAGCCAGGCCGCGGTGGCTCCCACGCTGTTCTACTTCGCGCCCAAGAAGATCTGGGTGCTGGCGTACCAGTGGGGGGCGTGGCCCTTCGTCTACCGCACGTCGAGCGACCCGGCCAACCCCGAGGGCTGGTCCGCGCCGCAGCCGCTGTTCACCGGCAGCATCCCCCGCACCGACTCCCCCACCGGCCCGATCGACCAGACGCTGATCGCCGACGACCAGAACATGTACCTCTTCTTCGCCGGCGACAACGGCAAGATCTACCGGGCGAGCATGCCGATCGGGAACTTCCCGGGCAGTTTCGGTTCCTCGTACACGACGGTCATGAGCGACACGCCCGAGAAGCTGTTCGAGGCGCCGCAGGTCTACAAGGTCCAGGGCCGCAACCAGTACCTGATGATCGTCGAGGCGAGGGGCGCGAACCAGGCCCGCTACTTCCGCTCCTTCACCGCCCCCAGTCTGAACGGCCCGTGGACGGCCCAGGCCACCGCCGAGAGCAGCCCCTTCGCGGGCAAGGCGAACAGCGGCGCCACCTGGACCGACGACATCAGCCACGGTGACCTGGTCCGCGACAACCCCGACCAGACCATGACCATCGACCCCTGCAACCTGCGGTTCCTGTACCAGGGCAAGGCGCCCTCCGCAGGCGGCCCCTACGACCGGCTGCCGTACCGGCCGGGTCTGCTCACCCTGCAGCGCTGACCCGCCCCGATCCACAGGAACACGCAAGGAGAACAACCCCATGAAGAACCCCCCGAACGGCGGCCGCCGCGGACGCCACCGCCGTCGCTGGACCGGAACCGGACTGCTGCTCGGCGTGCCCGCCGTCCTCGTGCCGTACCTCCTCTACGTGCAGGACGACTCGCAGGCCGCGACGGTCGACGGCGACGCCTACTACCGGCTGGTCTCCGTACGCAGCGGCAAGGCGCTGGACGTCAACGCCTTCTCCACCGCCGACGGCAGCCGCGTCCAGCAGTGGACCGACCAGAACACCGCCAACCAGCAGTGGAAGCTGCGACCCACCGCGGACGGCTACTACGAGCTGGTGAACCGCAACAGCGGCAAGGTCCTGGGCATAGCCGGCGACTCGAACGCCCAGGCGGCCGCCGCCGAGCAGCAGACCGACAGCTCTTCCCCCTCCCAGGAATGGCGTGTGGACCAGGTGGGCGGTTCCGACGCGGTCGTCCTGACCTCCCGCAGGAGCGGCCAGGTCCTGGACGTGTCCGGTGGCTCCACGGCCGACGGCGCGTCGGTCATCCAGTACCGCGGGCACGGCGGCACCAACCAGCAGTGGAGGCTGGTGAGGACGCCCGGGACCAAGACGCCCGGATCCGGACCGTACACGTGGCGGAACGCCCAGGTGGTGGGCGGCGGTTACGTCACCGGACTCGTGTTCAACCCCCGGGAGAAGGACCTGCTGTACGCGCGCACCGACATGGGCGGCGCCTACCGCTGGGACACCGGGGCCGAGCAGTGGATCCCGCTGACCGACTGGCTCGGCGAGAAGGACTGGAACCTGCTGGGCATCGACGCGCTGGCCACCGATCCGGTCGAATCCAGCCGCCTCTACCTCGCCACGGGCACCTACACCAACAACTGGGCGGGCAACGGCGCGATCCTGCGCTCCACCGACCGGGGCCGCACGTTCCAGCGCACCGACCTGCCCTTCAAGCTGGGCGGGAACGAGGACGGCCGCGGGGCGGGCGAACGGCTGGCGGTCGACCCCGGGAACAACGGCACCCTGCTGCTGGGCACGCGCAAGAACGGCCTGTGGCGCAGCACCGACCACGGCGCGACCTGGAGCCAGGTCTCCTCGTTCCCCGTCAAGGACGGGGCGGGCAGCGGCGCGGGCATCTCCTTCGTGACGTACGGCCCGGCCGGCAGCAAGACGGTCTACGTCGGCGTCGCCGACAGGTCCACCTCCCTCTACCGCTCCACCGACGGCGGCAGCACCTGGCAGGCCGTCCCCGGTCAGCCCACCGGACAGATGCCGCAGCACGGCGTGCTAGCCGGTGACGGCTCCCTGTACCTGACGTACACCAATGCCCTGGGCCCCAACGGCGTGACCGGGGGCTCGGTGTGGAAGCACACGCCGACCGCCGGAGCGTGGAAGAACATCTCCCCGTCCCAGGGGGGCTACGGGTTCTCCGGGCTCGCCGTCGACCCGCGCAAGCCGTCCACGGTGATGGTCACCACCCTCGACCGCTGGTGGCCCGAGGACGAGATCTACCGGACCACCGACGGCGGCACGACCTGGAAGGCCCTGGCCGACAAGTCGGTGCGGGACGCGTCCGCCGCTCCGTACGTGGGCACCGGCACCGGGCACTGGATGACCGCCCTGGCCATCGATCCCTTCGACTCCGGGCACGTGCTGTACGGCACCGGCAGCGGCATCCTGCGCAGCAAGGACGCGGGCGCCTCCGACGGCGGCGGCACCAGCCACTGGAGCGTGGGCGCCCGCGGCCTGGAGGAGACCGCCCTGCTGGACGCGATAGCCCCGCCCGGCGGGGCCCAGGTCATCACGGCCATGGGCGACCTGGGCGGATTCCGCCACGACTCCCTGACCGAGGTGCCCGCCGGGCGGTTGAAGAACCCGATGATGTCCAACAGCACGTCCATCGACTTCGCAGAGTCCAACCCCTCGATGATGGTCCGCGTCGGCCGGGGTGGCGCGCAGGACGGCGCCTACTCCACCGACGGCGGCCGCAACTGGAACGGCTTCGCGTCCGAACCGGTGGCCGGCGCCGACAGCGGCCGGGTGGCGCTCTCCGCCGACGGCTCGGTCATCGTCTGGACCCAGGCGGGCCAGGTCCCGTACCGGTCGGCCGACAAGGGAGCGAGCTGGACGAAGGTCGGCGGGCTGGGCACCGACGCCGTCGTCGTCTCCGACCGCTCCTCGGCCGGGACGTTCTACTCCCTGGCCGGCGGCACCCTGTACGCCAGCACCGACGGCGGGGCCACCTTCACCGCCCGCGCCACGGGCCTGCCCGCCGACGGCCGGCTCAAGGCCGTCCCCGCGGTCGCGGGGGACCTGTGGATCGCCGGCGGTGGCCAGGGGCTCCTGCACTCCACCGACGGGGGCCGCACCTTCACCCGGCTCGCCCCGGTGAAGTCCGTCTCCGCCCTCGGCTTCGGCAAGGCCGCGCCGGGCGCCTCCTACCAGGCCCTGTACCTGATCGGCACCGTCAAGGACGTCACGGGCGTCTTCCGCTCCACCGACCAGGGCGCCACCTGGCTCCGCGTCAACGACGACGCGCACCAGTGGGGCGGCATCGGCGGCACCGGCGTCATCACCGGTGACCCCGACGTCTTCGGCCGCGTGTACGTCGGCACCAACGGACGCGGCCTCCAGTACGGCGACCCGTCCTGACCCCCGCGCCCCGCGCGGTCGCAGGCCCGACAGCCTGCTGCCGCGCGGGGCGAGTCCCGGTTCCGGGCCCGGCCCGGGGCCGGCGGTCAGGTGCGGGGCTGGGTTCCGCGCCGGTTGAACGGGAGTCGCCCGAGCAGCACGGCCATGGCGCAGGTGTCGGTGACCGCGGAGAAGACCAGGCCCGCCGCGATGGCCCCGGACAGCAGCTCGAAGGCCGGGTGGACGAGCAGCCCGAGGAGCAGGCCGAGCAGCACGGTGCCGCCGGCGGTGAAGCGGACCTGCCGCTCCATCGCCCAGACGGCCCGCACGGGACCGGGAGGCCGCTGGAGCGGATGCCCGGCGGCCGCCCAGGCCCGGGTGCCGCCGCTCAGGCCGGAGGCGGCGATGCCGTGGACGGCGAGTTCCGTGACGGCCTTGTCCGAGCGGGCTCCGGAGGCGCACACCACGAGCAGGGGTGTCCGTTCGGCGGCCGCCCGCAGGTCCGGGACGCTCCCCGCGAGCCGGTCGAGGGGCACGTTGAGGGCGTCCGGGAGGTGGCCGGTGGCGAACTCGCCCGGGGTGCGGACGTCTACGACGGTCAGCTCACCCAGGCGCGGCTGCGCCTCGGCGACTGCGATGGCACGGGGAACGGTCATGGCGGAACGAGTCCTTGCAGAGGGGGGTGAGGGGAGGGAGGAGAAGGGGGGACGGGTGCGCGATGCGCCCGGGTGGGGGCCCTGCCGCGGATCCTAGGGACTGCGAACGCCCCCGTCCGGGACCTCGCGCGACCGCCACGCGTTCGCCATGCCGCGGCAACAATCCCGCGGCCCCGGCCGCCGTGCCGGGCGTCGCCGCCCCCGGGAATGCGTCTCGGCATGCGGAACGAGATGGTCCAACCCTCGGACTGCGCTTGCACGCTCCGGAGCCGCCCCGACAGGATGCGGCCATGGCCCCCGTACTCGTATCGCGTCGTCACGTAGATCTGCTGCGTGTTTCGACCATGCTGTGTCGGGCCGGTTCCCCTCGTGCGCGCGGCTGCTGATCCGCAGGTCCGCTGAGGACCGGGCGGTCCCCCGCCCCTGATCCCGCACGCAACAACCGCGCGCCCCTTCGCGCTTCCTTCCGTCTGCCCCTCTGCTCGCGTACACGTGTCACCTCCCTCGGCGATGGTGGCGCGTGCCGTGCTGCTGCTTCGACGAGGTCCCCTCATGCCGGAAAACCCCCTCCTGCTCCACTGGTTCCTGCCCACCGGCGGGGACGGCCGCGATCCCGGCGGTGTCACCGCCGTCCAGGGCCGTACCGGATCCGCCACCCGGCGGCCCGCGGACATCCCGTACCTGGCCCAGGTGGCCCGCGCCGCCGAGCAGGCCGGGTTCCACTCGCTGCTCACGCCCGTGGGGCTCGGCTGCGTGGATCCCTGGATCCTCACCGCCGCGCTCGCGCAGCACACCACCCGGATCGGCTTCCTGGTGGCGTTCCGCGCCGGATTCGCCAGTCCGACCCTGCTCGCCCAGCAGGCCGACGCCTTCCGCCGGTTCGCGGGAGGCAGGCTCGCGCTCAACGTGGTGACCGGCGGCGACCCGGCCGAACAGCGGGCGTACGGTGACTGGTTGGAGCACGACGCGCGGTACGCCCGGACCGAGGAGGTGATGACGGTCCTCCGCACCCTGCTCGACGGCAAGACGGCCGACCACCACGGGGCGCACCTGCGGATCGCGGGCGCCCGGCTCACCGATCCGGAACTGCGCCACCCCGTGCCCCTGTACTTCGGCGGGGCCTCCCCGGCCGCCGAGGAGGTCGCCGCGCGGCAGGCCGACGTGCAACTGCTGTGGGGCGAGCCGCCCGCCGCCGTCGCCGCACGCGTCACCCGGCTGCGGGAGCGGGCCCGGGCGGCGGGGCGCACCGTCCGGTTCGGCCTGCGGCTGCACGTCATCAGCCGGGACACCGCCGCCGAGGCCTGGTCCGAGGCGGACCGGATCCTCGCCGGGTTCGACCCGGAGGCCGTACGGGCGAGCCAGGAGCGGTTCGCCGGCATGGACTCCACCGGGCAGGCCCGGATGACCGCGCTGCACGGCGGGGTCGCGGACGCCACCCGCCTCACGGTGGCGCCGAACCTGTGGGCGGGCGTCGGCCTGGTCCGGGAGGGCGCCGGGACCGCGCTGGTCGGCTCGCACGACGAGGTGGCCGCACGGCTCGCCGAGTACCGCGAACTGGGCATCGACGAGTTCGTCCTCTCCGGCTACCCGCACCTCGAAGAGGCGTACCGGGTCGGCGAGGAAGTGGCCCCGCGGCTGCGCGCCCTGACCGGGGCGGAAACCCCGTGACCGCTCCCACGCCGACGACGACGGCGGCGCCCGGTCCGGACCGGCTCCCCCAACCCGCCCCCGAACAGGACGGTAGCGGGGCCGGGGCCGGGGCCGATTCCCCCCGACGGGAGCGCCTGCGCGAAGCCTTCCGGTGGGGCGGGCTGCGGCTCGTCGCCCTCGCCGTGCTCCTCGCCGCCTGGCAGGCGGTGGTCTCCGCCGAGGTGTGGCCGCGGGTGCTGGTTCCCTCGCCCGGCGATGTGTGGCGGCAGTTCGTCCTCGCCTCCACGGTGCACGACGGGGTGCGCGGCTACGGCGGCCATCTGCTGATCGAGCATCTGGGCGTCAGCCTGGGCAGGATCGGCACGGGCTCCGCGTACGCCGTGCTGGCCGGGGTGCCGCTGGGGCTGCTGATCGGTACGGTCCGGCCGCTGGCCGTCGTACTGGAGCCCGCGGTGACGTTCCTGCGGACGCTGCCGCCCCTGGCGTACCTCTCGCTGCTCGTCATCTGGTTCGGCATCGACGAGGCCCCGAAGATCTGGCTGCTGGTCATCGCGGCCCTGCCACCGATCGCGGCGGCCACCGCGGCGGCCGTACGCACCGTGCCCGGCCGGCTGGTCGAGGCCGCGCGGGCGCTGGGGTCGGGGCCGACTGCGCTGCTGCTGTCCGTGCGGCTGCCCTCCGCGCTGCCCGAGATCCTCACCGGGGTCCGCATCGCCGTCGGTGTCGCCTACACCTCGGTCGTCGCGGCGGAGACCATCAACGGCGTGCCCGGCATCGGCGGCATGATCCGCGATGCGCAGCGCTACAACCAGACGGCGCTGGTGATCGCGGGCATCCTCGCCATCGGCCTGTCCGGGATCGTGCTGGACGCGCTGCTGCGGCTCGTCGAGCGGATCGCCGTGCCGTGGCGCGGCCGCGCCTGATCCCCGCCCCTCTCCTCTCGTCCCCCTTCCCCCCTTCCCCCCTCCTCCCGCATTCCCTCGCCGTCCGACCTCAGACCGGAGTTCGTCCATGCCCGCACGTCTGCCCCGCCTGTCCCGCCGCACCCTCCTGCTCACCGCGGCCGTCGCCCTGACCGCCTCCGTCACCACCGCCTGCGGAGGTGACGGCGACGCGGCCGGCGGATCCTCGGGGCGGACCACCGTACGGATCGCCTACCAGGCGATACCCAACGCCGACCTGGTGGTGAAGAACCAGAAGCTGCTGGAGCGGGCCCTTCCCGAAGTCGACGTGAAATGGGTGAAGTTCGAGTCCGGTGGCGACGTCAACACGGCCGTCATCGCCGGGTCGGTCGACCTGGGTCTGGCCGGGTCGAGCCCCGTCACCAAGGGGCTCTCCGCGCCGCTGAACATCCCGTACAAAGTGGTGTGGATCCACGACCTGATCGGGGACAACGAGGCGCTCGTCGCCAAGCCCGGGATCGGTTCGGTGAAGGACCTGGCGGGCAAGAAGGTGGCCACTCCCTTCGGGTCGACGGCCCACTACTCACTGCTCGCCGCGCTGACGACGGCGGGTGTCGAGCCGTCGTCCGTGCAGACCATCGACCTCCAGCCGCAGGACGCGCTCGCCGCGTGGAAGCGCGGGGACATCGACGCCGCCTACGTGTGGACGCCGACGCTGAGCGAACTGACCAAGGACGGCAAGGTGCTCGTCACCAGCCGTGAACTGGCCAGGCAGGGCAAGCCGACGGCCGACCTGGGCGTGGTCACGAACGCGTTCGCGGCCAAGCACCCGGACGTGGTCACGGCCTGGATCAAGGCGCAGGACACGGCCGTCGCCCAGGCGCGTACCGCACCGGACCAGGCCGCGAAGTCCATCGGGGCGGAGCTCGGGCTGCCGGCGCAGGAGGCGAAGCGGCAGCTGTCCGAACTGGTGCTGCTCAGCGCGAAGGAGCAGACCGGACCCGACTACCTGGGCACGCCGGGCGCCCCGGGCAAGCTCGCGGCGAACCTGCACGACGCCGCCGTGTTCCTGAAGGGGCAGAAGGCGGTCGACTCCGTACCGGACGAGGCGGTCTTCGGGCGGGCGCTCGCGGTGGAGGAGCTCGGCCGTGCCGCGAACTGACGGGCCCGAGACGCGGACCGCGGTCGTCGAGCTGGCGGGCGTGTCGGTCCGGTACGGGTCGGCGAAGGCGCCGGTGACGGCGCTCGAGGGCGTGGACGTACGGGTCCACGCCGGCGAGTTCGTCGTCCTGGTCGGGCCGTCCGGCTGCGGCAAGACGAGCCTGCTGCGCGTGGTGGCGGGCTTCGAGCGGCCCGCCACGGGCCGGGCCCGGGTCCGGGGCGCGCTCCCCCGGCCGGGCGCGGGGGCGGGGGTGGTGTTCCAGCAGCCCCGCCTGTTCCCCTGGCGCACGGTGGGCGGGAACCTCGCCTTCGCGCTGGCCCGGCTGGGCGTGCCGCGGTCCGACCGGCCCGGCCGGATCACCGAGCTCCTGGAGCGGGTGGGACTGCCCGGGACGGCGGGCCGGCGTACGTGGGAGCTGTCGGGTGGTCAGCAGCAGCGGGTGGCGCTGGCCAGGGCACTGGCCGCGGAGCCCGAACTCCTGCTCATGGACGAGCCGTTCGCCGCGCTCGACGCACTGACCCGGGAGCGGCTCCAGGAGGAGGTACGGGCCTTGGCGGGGCGGCTCGGCACGACGGTGCTGTTCGTGACGCACTCGGCGGAGGAGGCGGTGCTGCTGGGCTCCCGGGTGCTGGTCATGGCCGCGGGTCCCGGCCGGGTGGTGGCGGAGCTGCCGGTGGACCTGGCCAGGGGGCCCGGCACGGACGTGTCCGCGCTGCGGGCCTCACCCGAGTTCGCCCGGCTGCGCGGCCGTCTCACCGAGATCATGCGCGGCGGAGCCGTTCCCGGCCCGTGACGGCCGACCGCGGCACCGGGCGCGGCAGCGGCGGAGGCCCGTACGCCCCCGCCGTGTGTTGCCCCCATGCTGCGGGAACGTGAACTGCGTGAACAAGCTGTGGCCGGCCGCCACGGGAAGATCCGAATCGCCGGGGCAGCGGATAGCGTCGCCGTCAGAGCCGTTCCGGGGAGCAACCGCCACACGGAAGCAGGGGCCGGGCCGCACCATCGGCAGCCGCCCCGTCGGCCGTTCCCACCACGCCGGCCGACCCCGGGTGCCGCCGCATCCGGTGCGGCCGCCGGCCCCTCGCTCCGCAGCCGTCGCCTCCCCTTCCCGTCACGAGGACCCCCCTGATGCCGTTCTCCCTGCCCGCGGGCGGGCGCCTTGCCGTGCTCGCCCTCTCCCTCACCATGGCGCTCGGCAGCGCCCCCGCCGCCGCCGAGCCGGCTTCCCCGTTCGGCCCGCAGGCGCCGCAGAACCCGGCCACCGCCGCCAACGGCGCCGCGACCATGCACGGCGACAGTGCCTCGAGCGGTACCACGCCCCACCCGGGGCCCGGGACGTCCGCGATCGACTACTCCCGCACGGCGCTGGCTTCGGCCTGCCCCACCGTGGTCGTGGGCGGCGACGGCTACGTGGTCGCGCTCTGCACCACCATCTTCGGCCAGACGCCGACCGTGCACCTGCTCGACCCGGCCACCGGGGCCGACCTCGCCTCCCTGGCGCTGCCCAAGGGCAGCCTCTTCGGCGGCGTGTACGCCTACCTCGACAACGCCGACCGGCTGGTCGTCGTCGACGGGAACAACAACCTCGTACGCGTCGCCCACCGCCGCGCCGGCTCCGGATGGACCCTCCGGATCGAGCAGTCCACCCCGCTCGGCAACGCCGTCCCCGCCGGGGACAACATCGTCGGCCTCACCCCCGACTGGGAGGGCAGGGTCTGGTTCGCCACCAGCGGCGGTGTGATCGGGACCGTGGACACCGCCACCGGGGCGGTGCGCAGCATCAGCACCGGCGAGGGCGTCCAGAACAGCATCTCCACCGTCCCGGGCCGGACCGCCGTCGCCACCGACCACGCGCTCTACCTCCTGTCGGCCGGCCCGGACGGTACCCCCGTGGTGGACTGGCGGGCGCCGTACGACCGGGGTCCGGCCCGCAAGCCCGGCCAGCTCAGCTGGGGCACCGGCACGACCCCGAGCTTCTTCGGGCCGGGCAACGGCACCGAGTACGTGACGATCGTCGACAACGCCGCCCCGCACGGGAACCTGCTGGTCTACCGGGCGGCCGGCGGACCGGACCCGGTCTGCCGGATCCCCGTGCTCACCCAGTACGCCCGCAGCGGCACCGAGGACGCCGTCATCGCCTCCGGGCGCAGCGTCTTCGTCACCAACACCTACGGCTACCCCTACCCGGCCCTGCCCGCGGGTGCTCCGGCGAGCCAGCCCTCCTCCGCGAGCTTCGAGGGCGGTCTCAGCCGGATCGACGTGAACGCCGAGGGAACGGGCTGCTCGGTGGTGTGGAACAGCCCGGTGAAGTCCGCCGCCCTGCCCCGGCTGTCCCTGGCCGACGGGAAGATCTACACCGTCTCCGTGACCGGTCCGACGGGCAGCGCCGGGCTGAACACCTTCGCCCAGTACCACCACTCCGTCATCGATCCGGCCACCGGCGCCCAGCTCACCAGCTCCTTCCTGGGCATCGGGCTGGTCTACAACCCGCTCCAGATGCGGGGGACGGCCGCCCCGGACGGCACCCTCTACCAGGGCACCGAAACCGGAGTGGTCCGCATCTCCAAGCGCTGAGCCGCGAACCGCCCGTCGGCGCCGTGCCGGTTGCCGGCGGACTCACTCCTTCGGGTAGCCGCGCCCGCCGCACCGTCACGGCTCTCCCCCGGCGCGGTTACCTGGAACGTACTCATCGAGCAAGGCCCGGCACCGACGGGCCGCACGAGACAGGTGACGGGCATGCGCACTGAGGCCGCCAAGCGGGCCGAGCTGGTCTTCTCCCTCTTCGACGCCAACGGCAACGGAGTCATCGACTCCGGCGACTTCGACCTCATGACGGAGCGCGTTCTGGAGGCGGCGGTCGACTCGGACGCCGATGCCAGGGAGGCCATCCGGACCGCGTTCCGCCGCTACTGGACGACGCTGGCCACCGAGCTGGACGCCAACGGCGACGGCGTGATCACCCTCGAGGAGTTCCGCCCCTTCGTACTCGACCCCCAGCGCTTCGGCCCGACGGTCGCCGAGTTCGCCACGGCGCTCTCCGCACTCGGCGACCCGGACGGGGACGGCCTGATCGAGCGCCCGCTCTTCATGTCGCTGATGACGGCGATCGGCTTCGAGAAGGCGAACATCGACGCGCTCTTCGACGCCTTCGCCCCGGACGCCGCGGACCGCATCACCGTGGCCACGTGGGCCGCCGGCATCGAGGACTACTACGCCCCGGACCTGGCCGGGATTCCCGGCGACCGGCTGGTGGGCGCCCCGGCCGTGTGACACGGCCCGGTCGGGAGGGTCCCGGGGCGGCGTCGGCCGTCCCGGGACGCACCGGCGGCCCGCCGGGCGTCACGGGCCGGGCTTGTGGGCGAAGACCCACCGGTTGCCCTCCAGGGCGTCGTTCGGTTCGGGAAGCGGACCGCGTCCGTGCCGGCGGGTGAAGTCGAAGGGGGTCTGCACCGACGTGGACCAGCCCCTGGCCGTCAGGTGACCCGCCGAGTCGGGGCGCGGTCCCAGGTCGAAGAGGTCGAGCAGGTCGATCCCGATCTGCTCCCGCGTCGCCGTGTAGATCGCGCTGTCGCGGTACGCCAGCAGGTCCTTCTCCAGCTTGGCCTCGAAGGCCAGGGCGCTGCCCCCGGTGGTCAGCCGGTCCACCGTGTCGACGAGGTACGTCTCGGCGGTGGCCGGCAGGTAGAAGAGCAGCCCCTCGGCCAGCCAGACGCTCGGTGCGCCGGGGTCGAAGCCGGCGGAGGTCAGCGCGGTGACCCAGTCCGCGCGCAGGTCGACCGGTACCGGGACGCGCTTCGCCCTCGGGGCGGCCGACAGGTCCGTGAGCACCTGCTGCTTGAAGGCCAGCACACCCGCCCTGTCGATCTCGAAGACGACGCAGTCGGACGGCAGGTCCAGCCGGAAGGCACGCGTATCAAGTCCCGCGCCCAGCAACACCACTTGACGGGCGCCGTCGTGGACCGACCCGAGGACGAAGTCGTCGAGGACCCGGGTCCGCAGCCCGAAGTAGCGGGCGAACCTGCCCCACAGCGGGTTCTCGTCCCCCTCCGGGACCTGCCCGATGCGTACCGGCCAGTCCGCGCACGCCGGGGCCGCGCGTACGAAGTGTTCGGCGTGTACGTCCTGGGCCAGGCTGTCGTGGCGGTGGGTCTCGAGCGCCCGGGCGGCGGCGACCAGGAGGGCGGTCAGCCCCACACCTGCGTCCACGCCTTCCGCATCAGCCGGCCGCCGGGTCGCCGTGGCGGCCGTTTCTCCTCCGGTGGCCCGGTGGGGGGAATCCTTGGTGAGGGAGGTTTCGCTCATCGGTCTCTTCTTTCCGGCAGCAGGACGGGTTTGACCACGCGGCCGGCGTCGCAGTCGCGTTCGGCCTCGTTGATGTCGGCCAGCGGGTAGGTGCGGATCAGTTGGTCGAAGGGGAAGCGGCCGGCCTGCCACAGGCCGGTCAGCCGGGGTATCAGCAGTCCGGGTACCGCGTCGCCTTCGCAGATGTGGCGGATGCCCCGGCCTGCGTCGAGCGTGCCCGGTTCGAGCGGCAGCGGGGTGTGGAGGCGTGCCACGAGGCCGAGGGTGCCGGTGGGGCGCAGTGCTCGGAGCGCGTCGTTGACGAGCGGGGCCGAGGCCGTGGTGTCCAGGGCGTACTGGGCTCCGCCGTCGGTCAGTCGGCGGATCCGTTCGGGGAGTCCGTGCGGTCCGGCGGACAGCGGGGTGGCACCGAACCGTTCGGCCAGGTCCAGCCGCTCGGGATGCCGGTCGACGGCCACGGTCCGCACGCCGGCGGCGGTGGCCGCCATCACGGCGGCCAGGCCCACCGCTCCCGCGCCGAGGACCACGAGGGTGTCGCCGGGTCCTGCCGCAAAGGTGTTCAGTACGGCTCCGGCACCGGTGAGGAAGCCGCAGCCGAGCGGCCCGAGCAGTTCGACCGGCAGGGCGGGGTCGACCCGGACGGCGTTGCGGGCCGGGACGAGGGCGTACGCGGCGAAGGAGGACTGGCCGAACCATCGGGGGGCCAGGCCCTTTCCGGTCGCGTCGGTGAGCCGCGGCGGATCCTCCTCGCGCCCGCCGAAGAGGTTGAGGGAGGCGAAGGAGTCACAGTAGGCGGGGGCCGCGGCGCTGCAGTTCCGGCAGTGTCCGCAGGAGTCGAAGCTCAGCACGACGTGGTCGCCGACGCCGAGCACGACACCGGGGCCACCGCCCGTCGCCACCACCACTCCGGCGCCCTCGTGACCGAGGACCGCCGGGAGCGGGCTGCGGCCGGCCGATCGCCGTACCGCGAGGTCGGTACGGCACATCCCGGCTCCCGCGATCTGCACCAGGATCTCGCCGGAGCCGGGTTCCGCGCTCAGGGCCACGTCCTCGATCGTGAAGGGGTCCTCGTACGAGCGCAGGACGGCCGCCTGGAACCTCCTCGTCACGCCTCCTCCTCCCGCGGCCGGTGGACGACGAAGGGCCGGAGGTTGCCGTAGAGGCCCCACGGGCCGCCTGCGACACCGACGCCGCTGTCCTTGACGCCCGCGAAGGGCTGGGCCAGGGAGAGTTCGGCGTGGTGGTTGATCCAGGCCGTGCCGCATTCCAGCCGGTCGGCCACCGCCTCGGCCCGGTCGAGATCGGTGCCCCAGACGGAGCCGCCCAGCCCGAAGCCGGTGCCGTTGGCCGCGTGGACGGCCTCGTCGAGGTTGCGGTACGGCAGCACCGGCAGGACCGGTCCGAACTGTTCCTCGGTCACCACCGGGCTGTCGGGCGGGACGTCGGTGAGGATCGTGGGAGCGAAGAAGTAGCCCGCTCCGTCGAGCCGGTGGCCGCCGGCCGCAGCCCGGGCGCCGGCCGCCAGCGTCCGCCGCGTGACCTGCTCGACCCGGGCCAGCTGGGAAGCGTTACTGACCGGACCGATCCGGGTGTCCGGGTCGAGTCCGGATCCGACCGTGACGGTCTTCGCGCGCTGGGCGAGGGCTTCGACGACCTCGGCGTGGAGCCGGGCGGGGGCGTAGACGCGTTTGACCGCCATGCAGACCTGCCCGCAGTTGCGGAACGCGGCCCAGAACAGCCGGTCCGCGATCCGGTCCACGTCGACGTCGTCCAGGAGGACGGCGGCGTCGTTGCCGCCCAGTTCCAGGGTGACCCGGGCGAGCGAGGCCGCCGCACCCTCGGCGACGGCCCGGCCGGTGGGCACCGAGCCGGTGAAGGTGACGTGACGGATGCCCGGGTGGGCGGCCAGCCGGGCACCGAGGGGTTCACGGCCCGTGACGACGGTCAGGACGTCCTCGGGCAGGACGGCGGCGAGGACATGGGCGAGCAGCCGGGTGGCGAGGGGGGTGTGAGGGGACGGTTTGAGGACCACGGTGTTGCCGGCCGCGAGGGCGGGCGCGAACTTCGCCGCCGCGAGCTGGAGCGGGAAGTTCCACGGCACGATCGCGGCGACGGGCCCGACGGGCCGCCAGCGGACCTCGCTGTGCACGGGTCGGCCGTCGTCGATCCGGCGGGTCCTGGGGGCCAGGTCGGCGAAGTAGCGCAGCCGGGCCGCCGTACGGGCGATTTCGGCGTACGACTCGGCCAGGGGCTTGCCCTGTTCCCGCGTGAGCAGCCGGGCGAGGTCGTCGCCGGCCGTCTCCACGGCGTCGGCGGCAGCGCGCAGGGCGGTGGTGCGGGCGGCGCGGTCGCCGCGCCAGCGGCGCCAGGCCCGCTCGGCCCGGGCGACCGCCTCGTCCAGCTCGTCCGGCTGCTGGTCGGGAGCCTCGTCGAAGGCCTCCCCGGTGGCCGGGTCGACGACGGCGAAGCGTGTGCCGCGATGCCCGGGGGCGCGATCGGCTTCTGGTGTCGGCACCGGGTGGTCAGCTCACGGCCGGGGCGGCGACGGCGTGTTCCCGGGCCTGCCGGTCCATCTCGGCGCGGAAGGCGGCGACCAGATGCGGCTGGATCCTCCCGACGTTGCGGTCGCCGCCGGCGCAGACCGCTCCTCGCACGCCCACGATGTCCGTGCCGATACGGGTCAGCGGACCGAGATCGGCCTGTTTGACGCTGCCCGCGAGGGCGGCGAGCAGACCGGACGCGTGGGCGCGCCGGACGAACTCGGCGCAGGCGTCAGGCGGGACGTGGTCGAAGAGCCGCGTGCCGTCCTTGATCGCGGTGTCCAGCATGGCCGCGTCGGCACCGGCGCGGGCGGCGATGTCGGGCAGGGCGAGCGGGTTGACGCAGCCGATGCGGTGGGCGTCGGCGTAGCCCGAGGCGACCACGAGCGCCTCGGGGCGGTGATCCTTCACCGCACGGACGACCGCCCGCATGACCTCGATGCCCTGCTCGGGTGTCGTACAGCCGTACAGGCCGACCTTGATGTACGTGGCGCCGGAGACCACCGCGCCGAGCGCGGCCTGCGCCACCGTGCCGGGCTTGTACGGCACGTCCCCCACGGTGGCGGACACCGGCTTGTCCGCCGGCACCGCGTCGCGGATCTCCCGGATGACCCAGGGGAAGTTGGCTCCCAGCGAGCCCTCGTCGGGCTTCTTGACGTCGACGATGTCGAGGTGTTCCGCAGCCTTCGCGCAGTCGAGGGCTTCCTCGACACCGTCCGGGGAGATGAGCAGCAACACCATGAGCTCCTTCCGCCGCATGCCCGCCCGGCCGAGGACAGGGGTGCGGATCAGCTGGTTCACCTGCGGTGCGCTCATCCTTTCCGTCGCCCCGCGGCCACCGGTAGGGCGCGCGTGGCTCCCCGGAGGCGCGCGGAGGCACACGCACGCCGCGGCGTGCCCCGGCGCGCCCCAGTGTGCACCGACATCTGCCGCTGCACGCCACCCCTGCCTCCCGATGCGCACTTGTGCACTCCGGTACCCCTGGTGTGCCTCGTTGACCAACGCCCGCTGGGCCCGCACCTCGGATGTACCGCAGACCGTCCGTCCGTCGCAGTCGCTCCTGAGAGTCCACCGGCCCCACGTCACCAACCCCGCGCCGAACCGGCTTCACCCGCGCCCTGGCGGCGCAGCTCGCCGTGGAGGCCCCGGTCCTGGACCACATCGCTGCCCGGTCCGAACCGGTAATCGCGGCGGCGCGCCCAGTGCGGCAGCCACCAATTCGTATCAGCGGTCCGGGCTGCGGTCCCCCCGATCATCCGCGGCGCGAAGGCCGGTACGGCGCGCACCTTGGTCAACAGGGTTTCTTGCGGGTGGTTGCATACTCGGGGGCATGCGTACGTCCAGGAGCAGCGCCCCGTCACCGGCGAACAGGTGGTGGGCCGGCCGCGGCGGGACGATCCGGTGGCTGTCGCGGTAGGAGCCGGTGAAGGTGTCGACGCCGGCGGCGGCGTCGACGGATGACAGTCGACGGGCGTAGCGGTCCACGTTCGCCGCCACGCTCGGCGTCAGGGCGTCGACCGCGGTCAGCACGATGGGCAGCTTCGCTCCCGCGGCGTCCGGAAATTCGTTCCGCACACGCTCACTGGTCTGCCGACGCGGCAGCCGGCTCGCCGTGGCCGGCGTCCGGGACCTGGCGATCCGACTGTGACCCCGCCTGACGGGCCCCGGTGGTGGGCGGTCCCGGGGCCTCGCGCGTACGGCAGGCCCCGGCCCACGCACCCGGTCAGCGGGTCCGGAAGCGGCGGTAGAGGTTGCGGGCCACGTACACGCCCGGACCTCCGAAGCCGACGATGTCGACGCGCCCGTCGCCGGTGACGTCGGCGAGGAAACGGGGGTGGTGGCCGACGCGCCAGGCGCCGGCGTCGTCGTCGTACCCGAAGCCGCGGCAGACCAGTTGGGCCTGTTCGAAGCGGCCGTCGCCGAGGTTGTGCGCCATCCAGACCCCCTCGTCGCCGAAGCCGATGATGTCGGGGTTGCCGTCGCCGGTGACGTCGGCGAGGAAGCGGAGGTGCTTCTCGGGCGTCCATCCCTGGGCGGTGCCGAAGTCGTTCAGGACGAGCTTCGAGGGCTCGAAGGTGCCGTCGCCGAGGCCGCGTGCGACGACGACGCCGTGGGGGCCGAAGCCGATGACGTCCGTCGCCCCGTCGCCGGTGGTCCGCAGCGCGAACCGGGGGTGCTCCTCGGTCGAGGTCCACGGGACCACACCATCGCCGAACGGTCGAAGAACTACCGGTACTCCACCAACCACCAGGTCGTCATCGACGCTGACACCCGCCGGGTCGTCGTGGTCGGCCGGCCGCTCGCCGGAAACCGCAACGACTGCAAAGCGTAGGAAGAATCCGGCGCCAAGGCCGCCGTCGGCAAGACCCTCACGATCGCCGACGGTGGCTACCCGGGCACCGGACTCGTCATCCCGCACCGCCGCGGGCGCGGCCAGACCGAACTGCCGGACTGGAAAGAAGAGCACAACAAGTCCCACAAGCAGGTCCGGGCCCGCGTCGAGCACGTCTTCGCCCGTATGAAGACCTGGAAGATCCTCCGCGACTGCCGCCTCAAAGGCGACGGCGTCCACCACGCCATGCTCGGCATCGCCCGGATGCACAACCTCACCCTCGCCAGATAGGCCAGCGGGCTACACGACCACGGAGCCTGCCCGAGGCAGCTCGGAGATCATTTACGGGACAACCCTTAGGGCTGTGTCGAGCGGGGCTGGGCCGTCGGGATGCGGTGGGTGAAGAACAGCGCGAGAAGGGCGGCGAGGGCGAGGATGGCGAGGGCAGCCTGGAGGCCGTCGAGCCTGGCTGCGGCGTTCGCGTCCAGTGCCGCCTGCGACACCTCCGTGGTCGTGCCGGCTTCGTCGAGGGCTGCCTCGAGCTGCGCGTCCGACAGGAACGGTGCGCCGCTCTGGATCTTGACGGTCGCCTGGCTCTTGACGCTCTCCGGGATCGCCGGGTTCTGCTGGATGCTGATCAGGAAAGAACTGGCAAGGGCGGCGATCATGACCGATCCGGCGAGTGCCGTACCGATCGAGGCGCCGAGGTTCGTGACGGCGTTCTGGACGCCGCCGACCTCCGCGCTCTTCTCCTCCGGTACAGCGGAGACGGTGACCGATCCGAGCTGGGACGCCAGTGCGCCCATTCCGAGACCGATCAGCAGCAGGGGGACGGTGACGACTTCCGCACCGGCGCCGACGTCGAGCGCGGCCATCAGGATCACCGCACCGGCGAGCAGGGCGAGGACCCCGAGCCGTACCACGCGCCGTGGCGAGACGTCCGGGAGGAAGCGGGGGATCAGGACCGCGGCCGCCAGCAGGGTCACCGACAGCGGCAGGAGGCGGGCACCCGTCTGCAGCGCGGACAGGCCCAGGGCGACCGACAGGTAGAGCGGTACGACGAAGAACACGCCCATCTGCACCAGGTACTGGAAGAAGAACATGGTCAGTCCGCCGGTGAGCTGCTTGTTCTGCAGCAGCGCCGGGTCGATGAGCGGGTCCCTGCCCCGTTCCACAAGGCGAGCCTCCCAGCGCAGAAAGAGCCAGATCAGCAGCAGACCTGCCAGCATCAGCCACACGACCAGCGAGATCCCCAGCCACGAGGGCGCGTCGGGCTTCGGATGGAACCAGCCCCATTCGTCCGAGCGGAGCACCCCGTAGACGAAGAGCCCCAGCCCGAGCGCGGACAGCACGGCGCCGACGAGATCGATGCGCTTGCGTTCGCCGACCGGGGCGTCGGCGATGCGGCGCGCCAGCACCAGGATGCCGAGCACCACCAGCACCTCACCGGCGAACACCCACCGCCAGGAGAAGTACGTCGTCGCGACCCCGCCGACGAGCGGCCCGACCGCGATCGCCACAGCCCCGGCCGCCGCGACGAGTCCGTAGGCGGCGGGACGGCGTTCGGGAACGAAGTTGCCGGCCACCAGCGCCACGATCGCGGGCAGGATGAGTGCCGCCCCGAGGCCTTCGAGAAGCGCCCAGCCGAACAGCAGCACGGTCAGGTTCGGTGCCAGCGCCGTGGTGAGGGAGCCGGCCCCGTAGATGCAGCAGCCGATCAGGAACGCGCGTTTGCGGCCGATCAGCGCCCCGACCTTGCCGCCCGGGATCATGAACATCGCCATCACGAGGGTGTAGGCGGTGATCGCCCCCTGGATGCCCGACACGGTCGTGCCCACGTCCTCGGCCACCGTCGCGATCGAGACGTTCATGACCGAGCTGTCGAGCGCCATCAGGAACTGGCCGGCCGAAAGCGTCAGCAAGACGACCCGCGCTGGTGCCGAACTCTCGACAGAGCCTGCCCTCGATGCCATGGGCGGGATCGTCCCAGCAAACCCGGAGTGCGTATCCGCGACCCGCCACGCACATCATCTGATTGGCGGAGGCGCTACGCCATACAGAAGGGGGCCCTCATCACGGGCATCGCTCCGCTCGGCCTTACGAATGGGCTACCGCTTACGGCCCAGGCCATCGGCGGACCCGACGCCGCTCTCGTCGCTGCGGCGCGATCCGAAGCCGGGGTCCACACGAGCGCAAGCACCGCACGCTGCACTTACGGCTACCTCGAAGCGCCTGCCGTCAGCCCTGGCCGATGGGCCCGGGCCACGCCGATCGCCGAGGGCTTCTGGCGCCGTCAGGTCCGCGACTGACACCAGGCACCGACCAAGATCCGGACCTTTGCCGGACCAGCTCCCTCCGTGGAGCTGCAGGCATGACCATTTCCGCAGGTCAGCATGAGTACGTCGGCTGTACCACCAGGAGACCAAGAATCTGCTGGCCTGCACGCTCAGGACGGCCGGGAGCTGGGGCCGGGGATTTCCAGGGGTGTGGGGGTCAGGGTGCTGAGGTCGGTGGTGTCGCCGACGCGGGCGAGGTAGAGCCGGTAGGGCTCCCCGCCTGCGGGGCGCAGCGTGACGTGGTGGCCCTCCGCGCGGCCCGCCGCCAGGGCCTGCAGGGCCTGTTCGGCGTCTTCGGCCCGGACGTGGGGATGGTAGATGTGGACGGGGCCGAGCGGCAGCTCGCGGTCGGCGAAGGGGAACGTGAAGGTCGGCAGCAGTGCCCTGTTGGCGGCGCCTCCGCCCGTGAGGAGCGCGCGCAGGACCGGGGAGTCCTGGCCGTTGAGCTCGATGCTCAGGCTGGCGAGGAACGGGTTGGCGACGCAGTGTCCCTCGATGAGGAGTCGGGCGATGCGCAGCAGCACGCGGTCGGCCGGCCGCAGCTCGCTGGGGACGGAGAAGTGGTGCCGTGCGTGCTGCTGGACCACGTGCAAGTCTTCCACGGTCAGCCGGAGCCTCGCAAGCCGTTCACGGTCCTCCTGGGTGAGACCCGCCCCGGGAACGTGCCCGCGGCCAGCTCCTCGCCGTTGAGGCGCAGGCGGAAGGCGCTTCCCTCCATGACCTGGCCGTAGATGTCGAGGGCCTGGAGAGCGTCGGGGCAGGACAGGCCAGTCAAGTCGACGGCGCAACTGGCCGCGGTCGGAACGCTCGCGTCGTCGGCGTGGCAGAACGTGAGCCGTAGTCCGGTGAACGCCAGGTCGAGGCTGCTGCCGAGCTGCCCCTTCCCCATGGCGCGCACGGTTCCCTCGTGCACCGATCGGACAGCCCCGGAACCGTCGAGAAAGACCAGCTCGACGCTCTGCCCCTGGCCCGGGGCGGGTGACAGCGGCTCCATCCGGACCTCGGCGTTCTCGCCGTCGATGCGGAGCCACTCAGGGCCATGCACGCTGAGCTCCTGGATAGCGGAGGCGGGCAGGATGAGTTCCTCGGCGGTGCCGAAGCCCACGACGCGCCGCACCGCAGCCGTCAGGCCCGGATCGGCGTCCTTGAAGTGGCCGCGGACGGTGAAGTAGATCGGGCTCACCTGCTGCGCGCGGGGGTGCTTCGGCCTCAGGGTCTGCACCACCGCGCCGTTGCGGTAGGCGACGTCGATGGACCAGTGCAGATCGAGGCGGTCGATGCGCCGGCCCAGGGCACCGACCCTTTGGGCGATGTCGTCGGTGCCGCCCGCCAGGAACGCCAGTTCCGCCCTGTAGTCGCGTGCCGCCTCCCGCAGGTCGTCCCGGACGCACGAGCTCTCCAAGTCCGCGTGGAGGGCCAGCTTGTCGTCCAGCCATGCCCGGTCCAGGACACGGATACGCGGTCGCTCCGCCCCCGCACCGAGATCCTGGACGTAGGCGCGCTCCGAGAGCGTCAGCGCGCACGGTACGACCAGCACCCAGTCGTCAGGATCGTGCTCCAGCGCCTTCTTGAACGACCGCTTGATGCCCGCTCTGCGGCCCTGGTACGAGCCGGGGAAGCCCTCCGGGAAGTACTTCAGCTGGTAGATCCGCACGCGCCCGTCCACGGTCACCTGGATGTCGATGCCTCCGTCGCCGCCGCGCCCGTTCCTAGTGGCCTCCGAGCGACAAGCTCGCGAAGCCGATCCACGCCGAATGTTGGGGTTCAACGCTGCGTAGTCAGCACGGAAGTCAGCACCGCCCTGCCGAAGCGGGCGGAATTCTGTATATCCGGCGCGATGCGGAGGGATGTACTCCGAGGGTGGAATTGAGCCACCAATGGTGGTGTGGTGCCAACGCACACAAGACGGCACCCGATTGTGATGGCCCGCCACATATGCCGCTGACCTGGGGACTTCTACGTTGTGGCGACACCGATGTCCCCGCAGACCCCTTGGAAGTGGTGCACATGGTCTCCCCCGCAGCGAGCAGAACCAGCCCGTCCGGCATACGCAGGATCGTCGCCGCGAGTCTCGTCGGGACCACCATCGAGTGGTACGACTTCTTTCTCTACGGCTCCGCCGCCGCGCTGGTGTTCAACACGCTGTTCTTCCCCGCCAGCGACCCCCTCGTCGGAACCCTCCTCGCCTTCCTCACCTACGCCGTCGGCTTCGCCGCGCGGCCCATCGGCGGGGTGGTGTTCGGGCACTTCGGGGACCGGATCGGGCGCAAGCGGTTGCTCGTGGTGAGTCTGCTGATGATGGGCGGGGCCACCTTCGCGATCGGGTTGCTGCCGACGCACGCCGCCGTCGGCGGGGCCGCGCCCGTGCTGTTGACCGTGTTGCGGCTGGTGCAGGGGTTCGCGCTCGGCGGGGAGTGGGGCGGGGCGGTGCTGCTCGTCGCCGAGCACGGGGACGAGCGGCACCGCGGGTTCTGGGCCTCGTGGCCGCAGGCCGGTGCGCCCGGCGGGAACCTGCTGGCCACCGGGGTGCTCGCGCTGCTGGCCGCCGTCCAGTCCGACGAGGCGTTCCTGGCGTGGGGGTGGCGGGTGCCGTTCCTGCTGTCCGGGGTACTGGTGGTGGTCGGGCTGTGGATACGGGTCTCGGTGTCGGAGTCGCCGGCGTTCCTGGAGGCGCGGGCCCGGGCCGAGGCCGAGGAGGCGGCGGGGGTGCGGCAGCGCCCGCCGGTGGTGGAGGTGCTGCGGTCGGGCCGGCGCGGGGTGCTCACGGCGATCGGGGTGCGGGTCGGGGAGAACATCTCCTATTACGTGCTGACGGCGTTTCTGCTCGTCTACGTGACCGTGCACCTGCACCTGCCGAAGGGGGACGCGCTGAACGCCGTGCTGATCGGTTCGGCGGTGCACTTCGTGACGATCCCGCTGTGGGGCGCGCTGTCGGACCGGATCGGGCGCAGGGCCGTGACCCTCGTCGGGTCGGTCGGGATGGCGGGCTGGGCGTTCGTCTTCTTCGCCCTGCTGGACTCGCGTTCCTTCCCGGTGATCGCCCTCGCCGTGACGGCCGGGCTGCTGCTGCACGGGGCGATGTACGGACCCCAGGCGGCGTTCATCTCCGAGATGTTCGACACCCGCGTCCGCTACTCGGGGGCCTCCATGGGCTCGCAGGTCGCCTCCATCATCGGCGGGGCCCTCGCGCCGATCATCGCGGTGGAGCTGCTGAAGGAGTACGGGTCCTCCGTGCCGGTCTCCGTCTACCTCTGCGCGGCCGCGCTGGTCACGACGGTGACCGCGCTCGTCGCCCGGGAGACCCGCGGCCGCAGCCTCGACCGGGCCGCCCGTACGGCCGCACCCGTCCCCGTCAAGGGCTGACCGGGGCCGCGCCCGTATGCTCACCGGCGTGACCACCGTGACGGAAGGCATACGGGAGCTGCTGGGACTGCTGGCCCAGGGGGCGCCGGCGGAGGAGTTCGCGCGGCCCGCGGCGGCCGCGCGCGCCGCCGGGGCGTCCGGGGCCGAACTGGCCGCCCTGGAGGAGGCGACGGGGGTGGCGCTGGAGGTCCACCGGACGCTGGGCCGGCACCGCACCCGCGAGGCGGAGCTGACCGCGCTGTTCGACACCGCCGGGGACCTGGCCGCGCTGCGCGACCTGGACGCCGTGCTGCGGGCCATCACGCACCGGGCCAAGCAGCTGCTGCACACGGACGTCACGTACCTGTCGCTGATCGACGAGGCGGCGGGCGACACCTTCATGAGGGTGACCGAGGGCTCGGTGTCGGCCGCCTTCCAGCAGCTGCGCCTGGGGATGGGCGAGGGGCTGGGCGGGCTCGTCGCGCAGACGGCCCGCCCGTACGCCACGGGCGACTACCAGCGCGACCCGCGTTTCCAGCACACCGGCCCCATCGACAGTGCCGTCGGCGAGGAGGACCTGCACGCCATCCTCGGCGTCCCGCTGCGGCTGGGGCCGAAGGTGATCGGGGTGCTCTTCGCCGCCGACCGCAGCCCGCGCGAGTTCAGCCCGCGCGAGGTGGCGCTGCTGTCCTCGCTGGCCGACCACGCCGCCATCGCCATCGACGGGGCCCGCCTGCTGGAGGAGACCCGCCGGGCCCTGGCCGAACTGGGCGCCGCGTCCCGGACCATCCAGGAGAACAGCGACGCGCTGCGCCGGGCGGAGCGGGCGCACGACCGGCTGACCGGCCTCGTCCTGCGCGGCGGCGGCGTCGCCGAGGTGGCGGCCGCGATCGGGGCGCTGCTGGAGGGCGGCACCCTGGTCCACGACCCGGAGGGCAGGGAGCTGGCCCGTACGCAGGCCGGGCCCTGCCCTCCGCCAGCCGGGGCCGTGGCAGCGTCCCGGTCCGGCGGCCGGGCCGTGGCGGAGGGCGGCACCTGGGTGTGCGCGGTGCTGGCGGGGCCCGAACTCCTGGGCAGCATCACGCTGACCGGCCGCCCGGGCCTGGACGAGGCCGGGCGGCGCCTGTTCGAGCGTGCGGCGACGGTCACGGCCCTGCTGCTGCTCCTGGGCCGTTCGGTGGCGCAGACCGAGGACCGGATCCGGGGGGAGCTGCTCGGGGACCTGCTGAGCCCGTCCGCGGATCCGGGGGGTCTGGCCGTGCGGGCCCGCCGGCTGGGCGTGGATCTGGACCGTCCGCACGCCCTCTTCGTCCTGCACAGCGACGCCGTTCCGCGGCCGCGGCTGCTCACGGCGGCCGCGCACCACGCCCGCGAGCGCCACGGGCTGGCCGGGGTCCACCACGACCACGCCGTGCTGCTGGCCCCCTCGGAGGCGGCGGGCGCCGACGCGGCCCGGCTCGCCGGGGCCCTCGGGCGGAGCGTGGGCGCGCCGGTCACGGTGGGTGCGGCACGGGCCGGCGAGGGCGCGGGCGGGCTGCACTCCGCGCACGCGGAGGCGTTGCGCTGTCTGTCGACGCTGCGGGCGCTGGGGCGGGCCGGCGACGGGAGCACGCTCGCGGAACTGGGTTTCCTGGGGGTGCTGCTGGGCGACCGGGCCGACCTGTCGGGCTTCGTACGGACCGTGCTCGGGCCGGTGCTGGACTACGACGCCCGGCGCGGGAGCGACCTCGTGGGGACGCTGCGGGTCTACTTCGCGACGGGCATGAGCCAGGCGCGGGCGAGGGAGGTCCTGCACGTCCACGTGAACACCGTGGTGCAGCGCCTCGACCGCATCGGCCGGCTCCTCGGCCCCGACTGGCAGTCCCCGGACCGCTCCCTGGAACTCCAACTCGCCCTGCGCCTGCACCAGGTGTCGGCTCCGCAGGAGCCGGCGGCCCCGGGGCCGGCTTCGCCTCGACCACGGCCGGCGATCTGACGGCCTAGGCTGGCACGTCACCCCCGGAACCCCGGGAACCGGAAAAGCCCCGGAACCCCGAAGCCCGGGAAGCCGGAACCCGGGATGGACCGAGAAGCAGCAAGGAGGCGGGCACCGTGGTCGTGTTCCGCATCGAACGCCGCAGCGGACTGCCCGCCTACCTCCAGATCGTGCAGCAGGTGGAACAGGCCCTGCGGATGGGGACGTTGGCCGAGGGCGACAAGCTGCCGACGGCCGCGCAGGTCGCCGCCACCACGAAGGTCAACCCCAACACCACGCTCAAGGCCTACCGCGAGCTGGAACGTTCCGGTCTCGTCGAGGTGCGCCAGGGCTCCGGCTCCTTCATCACCCGCTCGCTGGCCACCCCGCAGACGGCGCCGGAGTCCCCGCTGCGCACGGGGCTCGGGGAGTGGATGCGCGAGGCCCGCGAGCAGGGGCTGAGCGCCCGCGACGTGTCGACGCTCTTCGGCGCGGTGCTGGGCGAACACTACCCGCCCACCCCCTGAGCCTTTCATTCGTTGCAGGATCGTGAATACGATCTTTCATATCAAGATAAAACCCGGATCCCTGCCTACTGTTCACAGGTACCTCGCTCAACGCGTTCTTCTACCTCTGGATCCACGATGTCTGCTGCCCCATCGCGCCGCCGCCGCACCGCCCTCGCCCTCACCACCACCGCGACCGCCCTCGCGCTGCTCGTCTCCGGCTGCGGGTCCGGCGGCTCGGACGGCAAGCGCATCCGCGTGGGCGTCTCGGGGGACTCCCCCGAGTGGGAGGTCCTCGCCAAGGAGGCCAAGAAGGAGGGCCTCACCGTCGAGACGGTGGTCTTTGACGACTACTCGCTGCCCAACAAGGCGCTCAGCGCGGGCGACATCGAGCTCAACGCCTTCCAGCACCTGGTCTTCCTCGCCCAGTCCAACACCGAGAACAAGACCGACATCGCGCCCGTCGCCGCGACCACGGTCGTGCCGCTCGGCCTCTACTCCGGCAAGCACAAGCAGCTCGCCGACCTCCCCGACGGAGCCTCGGTCACCCTGCCCAACGACCCCGCCAACCAGGGCCGCGGACTGCGCGTCCTGGAACAGGCCAAGGTCATCGAGCTGAAGAAGGACGCCGGCCTCTTCGCCACCCCCGACGACATCACCGCCAACCCCAAGCACATCAAGATCACCCCGGTGAACGCCCAGCAGACCCCGCGCACCCTCAAGGACGCGGACGCCGCGATCATCAACGACGGCGTCGCCGAACTCGCCGGCATCGACGCGAAGACCGCCCTGTTCAAGGACGACCCGGCGAGCCCGCAGTCCGTCCCGTACCTCAACGTGATCGCCGCCCGCGCGGACCGCAAGGACGACCCGGACTACGCGAAGATCGTGAAGCTGTACGCCTCCAAGGCCGTCCAGGACGAGGTACGGCGCACCAGCAACGGCACCGCCCACCACATCGACCTGCCCGCCCCGGAGCTCCAGGCCGAGCTGGCCCGCATCACCAAGCAGCTGGCGAAGTGAGCGCCGCAGCCTCCGGCCCCCCGGCGGCCGCCGTCCGTCCGGCGGTCGAGTTCCGTTCCGTGCGCAAGGAGTTCCCCGGCGGCGCCGTCGCCGTCGACGACGTCAGCCTCACCGTGGGCGCGGGCACCGTCTTCGGGGTCGTCGGTCACAGCGGCGCCGGCAAGTCCACCCTGCTGCGCCTGGTCAACGGCCTGGAGGAGCCCACCTCGGGCAGCGTCCTGGTGGACGGCCAGGACCTGGCCGCCCTCGGGGAGCGCGGACTGCGGCCCGTACGCCGGGAGATCGGCATGATCTTCCAGCAGTTCAACCTCTTCCGCTCCCGCACCGTCCTCGGCAACGTCCTCTACCCCCTGCGCCTGGCCGGCCTGGACCGTGCCGCCGCCCGGGCACGCGCCGAGGAGACGCTGGAGTTCGTCGGGCTCTCCGGGCACGGCAAGCGCTACCCCGAACAGCTCTCGGGCGGGCAGCGGCAGCGGGTCGGCATCGCCCGCGCCCTCGCCACCCGCCCCAAGGTGCTGCTGTGCGACGAGGCCACGTCCGCGCTGGACCCGCAGACCACCGGCGAGGTACTGGCGCTGCTCCGCCGGGTCAACCGCGAACTGGGCGTCACCGTCGTCCTGATCACCCACGAGATGGACGTCGTACGCGGCCTCTGCGACCGGGTGGCGGTCATGGAGGACGGCCGGGTGGTCGAGACGGGCGAGGTGTACGAGGTGTTCGCGCGGCCGCAGCACCCCACCACGGCCGCCTTCGTCCGCTCGGCGCTGCACGCCGAGCCGGACGGTGAGCTCCTGGAGCGGCTGCGGGCACGCCATCCGGGCCGGCTCGTGACCGTACCGGTCGTCGACGGAGTACCGGTCATGGAGGGCCTGTCGCCGCTGCTGCGCGAGCACGGCGTCGACTTCGCCTTCGTCCACGGCGGGGTCGGCGAGGTCCGCGGGCGCCCGCTGGGCAGCGTGACCATCGAACTGCGGGGCGAGCGGGCGGCGGTGGAGGCCGTCGAGGCGGGCCTGGCCCGGTCCGGCCGCCGGAAGGCGGGTGTGCGGTGAAGGCCGACTGGAGCACCTTCTGGCCGAAGGTCCTCGACGCGACCGGCGAGACCGTCTACATGGTGCTGATCACCCTCGCCCTGTCCAGCGCGGGCGGTCTGGCCGTCGGGCTCGCCCTCTACGCCACGCGCAAGGGCGGCGTCCTGCCCAACCGGGTGGTGCACGCGGTGCTCGGGACGTTCATCAACGTCATCCGGCCCGTCC
Source organism: Streptomyces racemochromogenes (assembly GCF_039535215.1). Lineage (GTDB taxonomy): Bacteria > Actinomycetota > Actinomycetes > Streptomycetales > Streptomycetaceae > Streptomyces > Streptomyces racemochromogenes. The sequence goes on along the minus strand of NZ_BAAAWT010000001.1, from coordinate 6,723,256 downwards.
CCTTCATCATCGCGATCGTGGCCCTCGCCCCGGTCACCCGGGCGGTGGTCGGCACCATGATCGGCACCGATGCCGCGGTCTTCCCGATGACGGTCGTGGCCACCTTCGGGATCGCCCGGATCGTGGAGTCCAACCTGCTGGCCGTGGAGCCGGGCGTCGTCGAGGCGGCCCGTTCGATGGGGGCCGGCCCGCTGCGGATCCTGCTCACGGTGCTGGTCCCGGAGGCCCTCGGGCCGCTGGTCCTCGGCCTGACGTTCATGCTCGTCGCGCTGATCGACTTCTCCGCGGTGGCGGGCACCGTCGGCGGCGGCGGAGTGGGCAACCTGGCCATGACGTACGGGTACCTGCGCTTCGACACGTCCGTGATGGTGGTGACCGTACTGGTCCTGATCGTGCTGGTGCAGTCGGCCCAGTTCCTGGGCGACCGCGTCTCGCGCCGGATCCTGAGGCGCTGACCACTGACCGGCTTCGTCGCGGCGGACGGCGGCGCCCCCCTGGCGGAGGGGCGCCGCCGTCGTCCGGTCAGTAGGTGTAGCTCAGACCCGACTTGTACGGGGTCAGCGTCCGCTGGCCCACCACACCCCGGTACGTGTACCAGCCCCACTTCTTGCACATCGTCTGGTAGCTCAGGGTGTTGTAGGCCCCCGACCCCACCCGGACGCGCGGGTAGATGACGTTGTCGCCCCAGTCCCCGGTGGCGGGGCCGCTGGAATAGGCGTCCACCCCCCAGTAGACCCCGACGACGGACCCGCCGGCCGGGCAGTTCCAGCTGCCGAAGTTGACCCAGACGTTCCCTCCCGTCCAGGCGCTGGCCGGAGCGGCGCTCAGGCCGACGACTCCGAGCGCCATCAGGGAACCCGTCAGTACCGCACGGGACTTACGCAGCAGTGATCCACGCATGTGACCTCCCCGGTCACGGCCGGGCGCCTTCGCACCCCCTGCCGTGCGCAGCAGGCTGCCATATGAGTCACAGGATTGTCTGACTTTCGGCTTGATAACCGGAAAGTCGAACTATTGGATGAAACAAGCCTGTTCGAGTCGGGGCTGCCGGTGGCCCTTCTCAGGCGGCCACGGCCGTGGTGACCACCAGGGGCGGCCTCTCCCGTTCCGCCGTCCAGGGCCGGCTGCCCACCAGGACCGGGTCCGCCGCCTCCCGCGCCTCCGCCACCGTCGGGCGGTGCTGGACCACGTCCCGGAAGCCGGCCCGTTCCAGCAGACCGGGCAGGAGGCCGACGGGCCATGCGCGGTTGCGGACCTCCTGCCAGGAGCCGTCGGCGCGCCTCAGCCGTACGGTCAGCTCCTGGCCCGGCGCGTACACCGCGCCCGGCTCCCCGATCCGCAGGGAGGCGTACTCCGTGCCGGTGCAGGCCGGGTCGGTGGCCAGCAGGACGAAGGGGCCGCCGGGGCGCAGCAGTCGGCGGACCTCGCGGAACACGGCCAGGACGGATTCCTCGTCCGGGAGCGAGGCGAGCACGTGGCTGCACATGACGGCGTCGGCGGCGCCGTCGGCCAGGCCTGCCGCCCGCCCGCCCTCGACCAGGTGGTATTCGGCCGCGCCGGTGTCCGAGGTGCGGGCCAGGGCCAGCATCTCGGGCGAGGTGTCCACCCCGACCACCCGAGCCCCCAGCAGCCGGGCGGCGTGCCCGGCGACCTTGCCGGGGCCGCATCCGTAGTCCACGAGGACGGCCCCGGCGCCGATCCGCCGCCGGGCCAGGGCCCGGAAGACGAACGGGTAGCCGAGCAGCCAGTCCGTGGCCGCCTCCAGCGCGGCGAAGGCCCGCGCTCCCTCGCTCCCGGACCAGGCGGCCGCATCGGCGGCGCCCTGGTCCGCGGGATCCCTCTCCGAGTCGCTCACAGCCCCCACTATCGGCCCGCGCCGGCCCCCGGGCGCCGTCGCGACACGGCCGGTGTCCGCCGGCCCGGGTCCTGGGGCCGCAGCGCGCCGGCGGCGAGGGCCGCGAAGGCGCAGCAGGCCACCGGGAGCAGCAGGGCCGGGCCGAGCGGTACGAGGCGGGTCAGCGGGCCGATCACCGCGGGGCCGGCGAGCATGCCGAGGTAGCCCAGGCCCGCGACCCGGGCGACGTTGGCCCCGGCGGCCTCCGGGTCCGTGTGGCCGGCCGCGCTGAAGAGCTGCGGGACGCAGCCGGAGAGGCCGGCGCCGAACAGGGTCCAGCCGGCGAGGGCGGCCGGGACGCCGGGCGCGGCCACGGCCAGGGCCAGGCCGGCCGCGGCGAGGGCGGCTCCGTACCGCAGGACGGCGACGGGGCCGGTGCGCGCCGCCACCCGGTCGGCGAGGAACCGGCCGGCGGTCATGGCGGTGGCGAAGGCCCCGTAGGCGAGGGCGGCGGTGGCGGCGGGCGCGCCGAGGGAGTCCTCCAGGTGGAGCGCGCTCCAGTCGTTGGCGACTCCCTCGCAGAGCATCAGCAGGAAGGCGAGTACGGCGAGCGTCCGCACGCGCGGGGAGGCCCGGCGGGCGGGGCGCGCGGCCGCGGCACCGGCCGGGCCGGGGGCGGGCGCGGGGTCCGGGTCCAGCAGGGCGGGGGCGGCGAGGAGCGCGAGGAGGAGGCCGCCGAGGGCGGTGGCCCCGAGGGTGGCGGCGGCCGGGAGGCCGAGGCCCAGGGCGGCGGCGCCGGCGAGCGCGGCGAGGGCGCCACCGACGGAGAAGACGGCGTGGAAGGCGGACATGACGGGCCGCCCGTAGCCGCGTTCCACCTGGACGGCGTGCGTGTTCATGCCGACGTCGAGGCAGCCGTTGCCGAAGCCGAGCAGCAGCAGTGCGGCGCCCAGCGCGGGCGCGTCGGCCGCCCAGGCGGGCGGCACCAGCGCGACGGCGCAGAGGGCGGCGCCGGCGGGGACGGTCACCTGCGCGCCGAAGCGGTCGGTGAGCGGTCCGGCCAGCCGCATCCCGGCGAAGGCGCCGGCCCCGAGGAGGAGCAGGAGCCAGCCGAGGAGGGCGTGGTCGGTGCCGGTGTGCTGCCGCACCACCGGGATGTGCACGATCCACATGCCCATGAGGAAGCCGTTGAGGGCGAAGTAGGCGAAGGTGGCGCGCCGTCCGTTCCGCAGGCGTGCGGACGGGGGCGGCGGCCCTTGGAGTCCGAGTCGGGTTCCGTGTGCGTTTCGCTGCATACAATCGAACATAACAAACACATTCAATGTTCGAAACTTGCCTTTCAAACATGAATCCTGTTCAATGCGAGCATGAGTGCAGACCGCCTGAGGCAGATCACCGATGCCGTCCGCGCGAGCGGCAGCCGCAGCGTCACGGAGCTCGCGGAGCTCACCGGTGCCTCCGAGATGACCATCCGCCGCGACCTGGAGGCCCTCGCCGAGCAGGGCGTGCTGGAGCGCTACCGGGGCGGGGCGCGGAGCCTGCTGCTGCGCGGGGAGGAGACCCCCTTCCCGCTGCGCGCCCGCGACGGGCTGGAGGCCAAGCGGCGGATCGCCGCCGAGGTCGCGGCCCTGGTAGCGGACGGGGAATCGGTCGTCCTGGACAGCGGGACCACCTGCCTGGAGGTGGCCCGCGCCCTGCACCACCGCCGGCTCACCGTGATGCCGCTGTCCCTGCACGCCGCCAACGCCCTCGCGGACGCGCCGCGTCTGACGCTGCTGCTGCCGGGCGGCGCGCCCCGCAGGGGGGAGCTCGCCCTGACCGGGCCGCTGACCGAGGCCTCCCTCGCGGCCCTGCGCTTCGACACCGCCGTGATCGGCTGCTGCGGCCTGAGCGCGGAGCACGGCCTGACCGCCTACGACCTGGCCGACGCCGCCGTCAAGCGCGCAGCCATCGCCTCCGCCCGCCGCGTCATCGCCGTCACCGAGTCCGCGAAGCTCACGCGCACCGCCCTCGCGCACGTACTGCCCGCCTCCGCGCTGCACGCCGTGGTCACCGACGAGGGGGCGCCGCGGGCCGAGGCCGACGCCCTCGCCGCGGCCGGCGTCACCGTACGCACGGTGTGAGACGTGCGCACGCCGGGCGGCGGCCGTCCCGGCGAGCGACGATGAGGGGATGGAGGAAGCGCCCCTGAACGGCGTCAGCGCCCCCGCGCGGGTGGCCGCCGAGGGCGAGGGCATCAGCGTCGAGGAACTGGCTCTCGCCGCCCGCAACCACGGGCTGCCGCTGGAGGCGCTGCGGTACGAGGTCACGCCGCCCGGGCTGCACTACGTGCTGGTCCACTACGACATCCCCTGCGTCGGGTCCGGGGCCGGGTCCGGCGCCGACGGCTGGCGGCTCGGCGTCGGCGGCCGGGTGCGGACTCCCCTGTCGCTGGACCTGGCCGCCCTGCGGGCCCTGCCGGCCGTCACCCGCCGGGTCACCATGGAGTGCGCGGGCAACGGCAGGGCACGGCTGACGCCCCGGCCGGTGAGCCAGCCGTGGCTGGTCGAGGCGGTGGGCACCGCCGACTGGACGGGGGTGCCGCTGCGGACCGTGCTCGCGGAGGCCGGGGTACTGCCGCGGGCGGTGGAGGCGGTGTTCACCGGCGCCGACCACGGGGTGGAGCGGGGTGTGGAACAGGACTACCGGCGCAGCCTGCCCCTGCCCGTCGCCACCGGGACGGACCCCGAGGTGCTGCTCGCGTACGCGATGAACGGCGCCCCCCTGCCGCCGCAGCACGGCTTCCCGCTGCGGCTGGTGGTGCCGGGCTGGTACGGCATGGCCCACGTGAAGTGGCTGCGGGAGGTCACCCTGGCCGACGTGCCCTTCACCGGCTTCCAGCAGGCCGTTGCCTACCGGTACCGGGCCGCCGCCGAGGACCCCGGCGAGCCGGTGACCCGGATCGCGCCGAGGGCCCTGATGGTCCCGCCGGGGTTCCCCGACTTCATGTCCCGCGTCCGGGTGGTGCGGCCCGGGCCGGTGCGGCTGGAGGGGCGCGCCTGGTCGGGGTACGGGCCGGTGACCCGGGTCGAGGTGAGCGGTGACGGGGGCCGTACGTGGGCGGACGCCGAGGTGGCGGCCCGGGAGCCCGGCGGCTGGGCGTGGCAGGCCTGGAGCGCCCCGTGGACGGCCGTTCCCGGCGGCCACGTGCTCGTGGTCCGCGCCACGGACGCGGCGGGCCGCGCCCAGCCCCTCGAACAGCCCTGGAACCGCGGTGGCTTCGGCAACAACCTCGTGCAGCGGGTACCGGTGGTGGTGCTGCCGGGGGACGGCGGCCGGAGCGGCGGCTAGAAGAGGCGGGCCATGCCGACCGACGCGGGGGCTGTCTCGGCGAAGCCGTACTTGGCGTAGAGGTGCCGGGCGTCGCCGTCCGCGATCAGGGACACGTACGTGCCCTGCGGCGCGCGCCGCTCCAGCTCGGCGGAGAGTTCCGCCATGATCTGCTTGCCGAGGCCCCGGCCCTGGTGTTCGGGGAGCACGCAGATGTCGACGATCTGCAGGAAGCAGCCTCCGTCGCCGACGATCCGGCCCATGCCGACGGTTTCGCCGCCGTGCCGGACCGTGACGCAGTACCAGGAGTTCGGCAGTCCGAGCGCGGAGCCCTCGACGCTCTTGGCGCCGAGCCCGGTCTCCCCGCGCAGTCGGCGGTAGGTGGCGATGTCGGGGACGCCGGGGTGGATCTCGTAGGCGTCGTTGGCCGGGCCGCTGCTCATGTGGGTCCTGTTCGTGAGGGACGGGAGGGGTTGGTGGTTCAGGAGGGGCGGGCGTCTTCGAGGAGCTCGGGGCCGTTGTTGCGCACGTTGTTGACCGCCGTGTTCACCGCGCGGGCCGTCAGGCGGCCTCCGGCGGGGGTGGCGAGGAGGGCCCGCAGCGCGTCGGGGTCCTGGTGTGCGGGGTCGAGCCAGGCGTCGTAGTCGGCGGGGGCGAGGGCCAGGGGCATCCGGGGGTGGACGCGGCCGGCGGCGTCGGTGGCCTCGGTGGTGATGACGGTGCAGGTCGCCCACCAGGCGGCCGGGTCGTCCCCGTCGGCGACGGCGGGGTCGCGCCAGAACTCGTACAGGCCCGCCATCGCCAGCACCGAGCCGTCCTCGGGGCTGATGAAGTAGGGCTGCTTGTACGCCTTCGCGGACCCGGCGGCGGGGACGGCCTCCCATTCGTAGAAGCCGTCGGCGGGCAGCAGGCAGCGGCGTGTGGCGAAAGCCCGGCGGTAGGCGGGTTTCTCCCCCACCGTCTCGACCCTGGCGTTGATCATCCTGGCCGCGCCGTCCGGCCCCTTCGACCAGGACGGCACCAGCCCCCAGCGCAGTGCCCGCAGCTGCCGTTCCAGGACCCCGCTGTCCCGGTCGGCGCGCTCCAGCACCGCCCACACCGGGTCCGTCGGGGCGACGTTCCAGCTGGGCGGCAGCACCAGGTCGGGGGCGGGACCGGGAACCTGGAAGAGCCCCGACAGGTCCTCGGGTCCGCGCGTGGAGACGTATCGGCCGCACATGCCCTCCAGCCTGCCACGCGGGCCGGGCGCGGGGGCGCCGGGCGGGGCCCGATGTGTCAGCTGTACAGGTCGATCCGCGCGTACGCGGGGCCGTAGTAGTGCTCCAGCTCCTCCAGCGACTTCTCGGGCTTCTCCAGTGCCTTGGAGATGACCGCCCGGGAGGGTGCCGCCTCGGGGTCCCAGGTGTCCGTCCGCCACAGGCCCGAGCGGAGGAAGGCGCGGGCGCAGTGGAAGTAGATCTCCTCGGTCTCCACGACGAGGGCGAGCGTGGGCCGGTGGCCCTTGACGGTCATCGTGTCGAAGAACGGGGCGTCGCGCAGCAGCCGGGCCCGGCCGTTGACGCGGAGGGTGTCGCCCCGGCCGGGGACCAGGAAGAGCAGCCCGACGTGCGGGTTGGCGAGGATGTTGCGGTAGCTGTCCGCGCGGCGGTTCCCGGGGCGGTCGGGGATCGCGAGGGTGGTGTCGTCGAGGACCTTGGCGAAACCGGGCGGGTCGCCCTTCGGGGAGACGTCGCAGCTGCCGTCGGCGGCGGAGGTCGCTATCAGGCAGAGCGGGGAGCGGGCGATCCACTGCCGGTGGTGCTCGTGCAGGGACCGCCGTTCCTTCGCGGCGGCCGCGGGTGCCACCGGGCCGAGGAGCTCTCGCAGTTCGGCCTCGGAGGTGATCTCCACGGCTCCGGTCTGTTCCATCGTCGGTCTCCCCCTGGGTCGGATCACGGGGGCGGGTGAGGGCCCGCCCCCCGGCGCGACTGCTTCGTGAGCATGTCACGGCGCCGGGTGCCGTCCCCGAGCCGGGTGGGGGCTCAGGCGGCGCCGTCCCCGAGGGAGCGTCCGAACCGCTCGTCCAGGACGGACGGCCGGCGCCGGTACTCGTTCCCGTCGATCTCGCCGGAGGCGAAGCGGCGTCCGAGGACCGCGAGCGGCGCGTACGCCCCGTACGCGGCCCGGATGCGCGGGAGGCGGAGCGGCTCCAGGGTGGAGGCATGGAGCACGCGCCGATCGTCGTCCACCGCATCTCCCCCTCGGGCGGCCGCCGGGTCACCCTGCGCGTCCAGGACCGGGACGAGGCCCTCGGCACGGCGCACACCGACGCGGACGTGATCGAGTTCCTGCGCCGCGCGGAGGTCCCGGATCCCGACGAGGTGGTGCTCGGCGGCGGGCCGGAGCTGATCGACTGGCAGGGGGACGCCCCGCACGTGTTCGAGGCCGAGCCGACGGACACCGACGTCCCCTGAGCCCCCGCCCCGTCCAGGGCCCCATTCCGGCCAATGCGTGACACGTGCATGACATTTCAAGGCCGCTGTGACACATTCCGTGGCGCACTCCGCACCGCCCTCCGCACCGCCCTCGCACCACACCCCCACAAGGACGTGTCACAGAGGAGCGACATGATGCACCGTGCGAAGCTCGCCGTCGCCGCACTGGCCCTCGCGGCCACGGCCGCCAGTGTCACGAGCGCCGCCGCCTTCGGCACCACCGCGGACCAGAAGGTCGACGGCGTCATCGTCGTGGCGGGCAACACCTGTACCTGGACCAACGCCCGCACCAGCGCCAATCCCCCCAACGCCCTCACCGTCGACCGCACCAGCATCAACAGGCCCGGCGGGAACCTCGCCTGCGGCGGCGGCATCAGCGCCACCCTCAACAACAACCCGTCGTTCACCTTCGGCTCCACCGGGGCCACCGCCCTCACCGACATGATCGACATCACCGGCCAGCAGAGCTTCGTGTCCTGCCGCTACAAGGCCACCAACATCGCGTGGGACCGCGACGCGGCCACCGGGAAGTACGTCAACCGCGCCTTCACCGCCACCAAGACCTCGGGCAGCTTCCTGTGCCCGGGATCCGTGACCACGGAGGCCGGCGGGGCGTCCATGCTCTTCCACTGACCGGTACTGACCGGTACTGACCGGTACTGACCGGCACCGTCCGGTACCGCCGGTACGCGCCCGCCGGCCCGGCACCGCCGCCCGCACACGACGGCGGTGCCGTGCCGCGTCAGGGGGCACCACCCGTTGGCCCCGACCGGGTCGCCGGGGCCGCGGCGGGGCATGAGCATGGTGGGGAGTCCGCCCGGGTGAGGAGGCGCCGGTGATGGCCGATGCGCAGCCCGAACCGCCGTCCGGCGGCCCCGGAGCGGGATCTCCGGCGACGGGCGGCCTGCTCGACGTGCTCGGCGTGGCCGCCGTGGTCCTGGACGCCGAGGGCCGCATCAGCCTGTGGAGCCCACAGGCCGAGACCCTCTTCGGCTACTCGGCGCAGGAGGCCCTCGGCCAGTACGCGGCGGTCCTGCTGGTGGACGAGCGGGACCGCGAGGAGGTCCTGGAGCTGTTCGCCCGCGTGATGTGGGGCCAGGGGGCGTGGGCGGGCTCCTTCCCGGTGCGCCACCGGGACGGCCACACGGTCCTCGTGGAGTTCCGCAACATGCGCCTCCAGGCCGCCAACGGCCGGCTCTACGCCCTGGGCCTGGCCTCGGAGCAGGCCACCCTGCGCCGCGTCGAACGCGACCTGGCCCTGTCCCTGCGCATGGTCGACCAGTCCCCCATCGGGCTGGCCGTCCTCGACACCGATCTGCGCTACGTCCTGGTCAACCCGGCCCTGGAACGCATCAACGGCGTGCCGTCCGAGCGGCACATCGGGCAGCGGATCGCCGAGGTCCTGCCCTTCCTGGACGCGTCGGCGGTCGAGAGCGGCATGCGCGAGGTCATGGCGACCGGCGTACCCGTACTGGACCACTTCACCACCGGCCAGATCTCCGAGGACTCCGGTGAACGGGCCTGGCTGGTGTCGATCTACCGGCTGGAGGACCAGGCCGCCCGGGTGCTCGGCGTCGCGGTCTCGGTCGTGGACGTGACCGAACAGCACCGCGCGGCCGTCTCGGCCGCCCACGCCCGGCGCCGCCTGGCCCTGATCGCGGACGCCTCCGTGCGCATCGGGACCACCCTGGACCTGGACATCACCGCCCGGGAACTGGCGGACGTCGCCGTGCCGGAGATCGCCGACATCGCCGCCGTGGACGTCCTCGACACCATGCTGACCGGACCCCGACCGGGCGAGGACGCCGACGAGCGGGGCGTACGCTTCCGCGCGCTCGCGGTGAAGGCCGCGTACCGGACCCCCGCCGAGGCGGCGGCCGACCCCGTCGGCGACGTCGCGTCGTACCGCCCCGAACGGCTGGTGGCCCGCTGCGCCCGTACCGCGCGGCCGGAACTCGTCCCGCACGTGCGGCCCGAGGACCTGCCCCGCATCGCCCGCGACGAGGCCGCCGCCCGGCTGCTGGGCGAGGCGGGGGTGCACTCGTACCTGGCGGTGCCGCTGATCGCCCGCGGCCAGGTCCTGGGCACCCTCGACCTCAAACGGGCCCGCAACCCGGTGCCGTTCGGCCCCGACGACGTGCTCCTGGCCTCCGAACTCGCCGCCCACGCGGCCGTGTCCATCGACAACGCCCGCTGGTACCAGCGCCAGCGCCACGCGGCCCTCGCACTCCAGCGGCACCTGCTGCCCCAGCACCCGCCGGCGGCGCCCGGCCTGGACATCGCCTACCGGTACCAGCCCGCCGGCGCGGCCGACGAGACCGGCGGGGACTGGTTCGACGTCATCCCGCTCACCGGGGACCGCACCGCGCTCGTCGTCGGCGACGTCATGGGCAGCGGCATCAACGCGGCGGCCACCATGGGCCAGCTGCGCGCCACCGCCCGCGCGCTGGGCCGCCTCGGCCTCGACCCGGCCACGGTGCTCACCCACCTGGACGCGGCGACCGGTGACCTCGGCGAGGCCATGGCCACCTGCGTCTACGCCGTCTACGACCCCCACAGCCGGCTCTGCCACATCTCCACGGCGGGCCACCTGCCGCCCGTGCACCTGCGCGCCGGCCGCCCGCCCCGGCTGCTGCGGCTGCCGACGGCGGTGCCGCTGGGCGTCGGCGGCGTCCCCTTCGGGAACACCGCCGTGACCCTCGGCGAGGGCGACGAGCTGGTGCTCTACACCGACGGGCTGGTCGAGACCCGCGACCAGGACATCGACGCCCGCCTGCTCACGCTGACCGACCTCCTCGCCGGCCCCCACCGCCCCATCGAGGAGACCTGCGACCTGCTGCTGTCGGCGCTGCGCCGCCCCGACACCCACGACGACGTCGCCCTCCTCGTCGCCCGCGCCCTCGGCTGAGCGCGCCGGAGGTCACCTCGCGGGGGTGAGGTGCTTCCAGAGGAAGGTGGCGACGAGGGCTTCGTTGAAGGCCGTCTGCCGGTGGTCGGTGGCGCCGGCGTGGCCGCCGCCGATGTGCTCGTGGAAGAGGACGGGGTGGCCCAGTTCGCGCAGCCGGGCCGCGGCCTTGCGGGCGTGGCCGGGGTGGACGCGGTCGTCTCGGGTGGAGGTGAGCAGGAGCAGGGGCGGGTAGGCGGCGTCGGCGGTCATCCGGTGGTAGGGGGAGATCCGCTCGAGGTGGGGCCGGTCGGCGGGGTCGTCGGGGTTGCCGTACTCGGCGGTCCAGCTGGCTCCGGCGAGCAGCTTGTGGAAGCGGAGCATGTCCAGCAGCGGCACGTGCGAGACGACGGCGCCGAACAGTTCGGGGTAGCGGGTGAGCACCGCGCCCATCAGCAGGCCGCCGTTGCTGCCGCCCTCGATGCCGAGCTGGGCGGGGGTGGTGATGCCGCGCTCGGTGAGGTCGCGGGCGACGGCGGCGAAGTCCTCGAAGGCGCGGACCCGGTTGGCGCCGAGGGCGGCCTGGTGCCAGGCGGGCCCGTACTCGCGGCCGCCCCGGATGCCGGCGAGGACGTACGTGCCCCCGCGCGCGAGCCAGGTCCGGCCGGTGACGGCGCTGTAGCCGGGGACCATGGAGACCTCGAAGCCGCCGTAGCCGTAGAGCAGGGTGGGGCCGGGGCCGGGCCGGTCCTCGGGGCCGACGACGAAGTACGGGACCCGGGTGCCGTCGCGGGAGACGGCGAAGTGCTGGCTCACGCGGAGCCCGGCGGTGTCGAAGAGGGCGGGCGCCTGCCTCAGCACCTCGGTCCCGGCGGTGCCGGCCTCGCCGCGGGAGAGGGTGGAGGGCTGGAGGAAGCCGGTGACGTCGAGGAAGTACTCGTCGCTCTCGTCGGGGTCGGTGCCCCACGCGGAGGCGGTGGACAGCGGTGGTACGCCGTCCAGCGGGGCGCGGGTCCAGCCGTCCGGGCCGGGGGTGAGGAGTTCCAGGCGGGAGGAGACGTCGGCCCGGGTGCTCAGCAGGAGGTGGTTGCGGGTCCAGCTGTAGCCGGCGAGGGCGGTGCGCTCGTCGGGGGTGAACAGCACCTCGGGCTCGCGCCCGCCGGCCCGGAAGTCCTCGAAGTCGAAGGCGAGCAGGCTGCCGGCGGGGTGCCCCAGCCAGGGGGTGCGCGGCTGGACGGTCAGCCACCCGCGGTGGACGCCGGCGCCGGCGTCGTCCGGTACGTCGATCTTCTCGGGCTCCGCGGCGGGGTCCTCGGGCAGCAGGAACAGCTCCCCGTTCCAGAAGTCGGTCTGCCGGGACACGAAGTCCCGTTCGAAGCCCGGCGTGTCGTCGTGCCAGCCGCTGGCGGACAGGTCCCCGGGCCGGCCCTCGTAGACCTTCTCGGCTTCGGCGAGGGGGGTGCCGCGGCGCCAGCGGCGGACCTGGAGGGGGTAGCCGGAGGAGGACATGGAGCCGGGGCCGAAGTCGGTGCCGATCCAGAGGTGGTCGGCGTCGATCCAGTCGACGCGGGTCTTGGCCTCCTCGACGGCGAAGCCGCCCTCGACGAACTCCAGGGTGTGCAGGTCGAACTCGCGCACCACGCAGGCGTCGGCTCCGTCGCGGGAGAGCATGACCAGGGCGTGGCGGTGTTCGGGGCCGAGGACGGTGCTGCCGGCCCAGGCCCACTTCTCGCCCTCGGCGTCGGCGAGGGCGTCGAGGTCGAGGAGTGTCTCCCAGACGGGGTGCTCGGTGCGGTACTCGTCCAGGGTGGTGCGCCGCCAGACGCCGCGCAGCCGGGCGGCGTCCTGCCAGAAGTTGTAGAGGTGGCGGCCGCGCCGGGTGACGTACGGGATGCGCCCGTCGTCGTCGAGGACCTCGCGCACCTCGCGCTCCAGCACCTTGAAGCCGGGGTCCGTGGTCAGCGCGGCGACGGTCTCGGCGTTGCGCTCACGGACCCAGGAGAGCGCGGCCTCTCCTTCCACGTCCTCCAGCCACAGGTAGGGGTCGTGGTCGTGCGGGCCGGCGGTGCCGGCGGGGGTCTGTTCGCTCATCCGCCGATTGTGCCGGACGCGGGCGGGCCGGCGGGGGCTCCCGGGCCCGCCCCCGTCGGCCGGGCTACTCGGCGGCCGCCTGGTGGAGGCGTTCGAGGACGGCCAGGTCCTCGTCGGTGAGGCGCAGGGCGCCGGCGGCGACGTTGTCGGCGAGGTGGTCCGGGTTGCCGGTGCCGGGGATGGCCAGGACGTGGGGTCCGCGGTGGAGGGTCCAGGCGAGGCGGACCTGTGCGGGGCTGGCCCCGTGGGCGCGGGCGACCGCCAGGAGTTCCTCGCTCTCGGAGCCGGCCGCGGCGCCGCCCTCGCGGCCGGCGGCGGCGATCGCGTAGAAGGGCACGAAGGCGATGCCCTGCTCGCCGCAGGAGCGTACGAAGGCGTCGTACTCGGGGCGCACGCCGATGCCGTACATGTTCTGGACGCAGACGACGGGCGCGATGGCCCGTGCCTCGGCGAGCTGTGCGGGGGTGACGTTGGAGACGCCGAGGTGACGTATGAGCCCGGCCTCGCGCAGTTCGGCGAGGACGCCGAAGCGCTCGGCGACGGAGTCGGTGCCCAGGACGCGCAGGTTGACGACGTCGAGGTGGTCGCGGCCGAGCTGGCGCAGGTTCTCCTCGACCTGCCCGCGCAGCTGTCCCGGCCCGGCGTGGGCGGTCCACTCGCCGGAGGCGTCCCGGGCGGGGCCGACCTTGGTGGCGATGACGAGGCCGTCGGGGTAGGGGCCGCCGAGGGCGCTGTTGATCAGCTCGTTGGCGGAGCGGAGGGGGGAGAAGTAGAAGGCGGCGGTGTCGATGTGGTTCACGCCGAGGTCGACGGCACGGCGCAGGACGGCGATGGCCCGGTCCCGGTCGCCGGAGGCGGCGGCGGCCTGGAGGGCCGCGCCGTTCTGCGGCAGGCGCATGGCGCCGAAGCCGATGCGGTTGACCGGCAGGTCGCCGAGGGTCCATGTTCCGGACGCGGCAGCGGTGGTCGTGTCTGTGGTCATCCGCAGATGATCACATGTGCGGGTTGGTGTAGTGCGTCTCGATCAGCTGGACGAAGGCGGGCTCGTCCTCGTGGCGGCCGTTCTGCTCGTAGTCGGGCGAGTCCTTGACCTGGTCGCGGGTGCAGGTCAGGTGGACGGTCCCGGCCTCGGTGTCGACGCGGGAGACGACGCCGGCGGGGATGACGACCTTGCGGCCGAAGATCCAGGGTCCGGTGTCGACGACGAGGTAGGAACGGCCGACGTCGTCCGTGTGCCGGTCGACCTTGCCGATCGGTCCGTCGGCCGCCTCGACCTTGTAGCCGATGAGGTCGGTGCCGGGGGCGTAGCCGGCGCGGTGTCCGTAGCCCCAGATTCCGGTTCCCATGACGACCTCCTCGTGCGCCTCGTGCTCTTCGTGTGCCCTCGGGAGCGCCTACCCGCCGGCCGGCGCCGGAACCGGGCGATCCGGTAGACAGCGTCTACGCAAAGTGGTAGACACTGTCTATGGATAGGGAACCGGATGCGCCGCTGCGCGAGCGGCTGATCGACGTCGGGGTGGAAATGGTCAGGGCCGAGGGGACCGCCTCCCTCGGCCTGCGGGAGATCGCCCGCCGCGCCGGGGTCTCCCACGGCGCTCCGCGCCGCTACTTCCCCACTCACCAGTCCCTGCTGTCGGCCATCGCCCGGCGCGGCTTCGGCGACCTCGGCAGCCGCTTCCTGGCGGCCGGGGCCGAGCGGCCCGCACCCCGGGAGCACGTGCGGGCGCTGGGAAGGGCGTACGTGGGCTACGCGCTGGAGCAGCCCGGCATGTTCGAGCTGATGTTCCGGCACGACCTGCTGGACAGCACCGGCCAGGAGCCCACGGGCGGCCCCCGGCTGCGGGAACAGACCCTGCCGCTGTTCGGGCTGCTGACCGGGCTGGCCGGCGCCTGCGGGGCAACGGAGCCGGAGGTGACCGCGGCGGCGCTGTGGGCGGGGCTTCACGGGGTGGCGCAGCTGTGGGGCTACGGGAGTCTGCCGCTGGTCCTCGGTGCCGGCGGTGACGGGGACGGTGACGCCGCCCCGCGGCTGGAGGCGCTGGTGGACGCCGTCGTGGACGCGCACCTGGGGGTGGAGTCCGCGTGAGGGAGCGCCTGGCACTGCTCGTCAGCGCCGCCGGGGCGATGCTCGTCGCCCTCGACGGCACGGTGCTCGTGGTGGTGCAGCCGGCCCTGCGCCGCGACCTGGGGGCCGGGGTCGCGCAGGTCCAGTGGACGAGCACGGCCTACCTGCTCGCCGTCGCCGCGTTCCTGGTCGTCGCCGGGCGTCTCGGGGACCGCTACGGCCACACCCGGCTGCTGCTGACGGGGGTGCTCGGCTTCGCCGCCGCGTCCGCGGGGATCGCGCTGGCGCCCGGGGTCGGCTGGGTGATCGCGCTGCGCGCCGTGCAGGGGGTGTTCGGGGCGCTGTTGCAGCCCGCGACGCTGGCCCTGCTGCGGCTGGCGTACCCGCCGGAGCGGCTGGGCCGGGCGGTGGCGGTGCGGACCGGGGCGATCGGGGCGGCCGCGGCGGCGGGGCCGCTGCTGGGCGGGGTGCTGGTGGCACTGCTGGACTGGCGGGCGGTGTTCCTGCTCAACGTGCCGGCCGCGCTGCTGATCGCCGCCCTCACGCTCGCCGTACGGGTGCCCGCGCCGGAGCCGCGGGGGCCGGGGGCCGGCCTGGGGCCGGCCGGTCCGGTGCTGCTCGCCGCCACCCTGGCGTCGGCCGTGTACGCGCTGGCCGGGGTACCGCGGGAGGGGTGGACGGGCGCGCCGACGCTGCTCGGCTTCGGGGCGGCGGCCGGGCTCGGGGCGCTCTTCGTACGGGGTGAGCGGCGGGCGGAGCTGCCCCTCGTACCGTCGGCGGTGGCCCGGTCGCGGCCCGTGGCGGCGGCGGTGGCGCTGCTGCTGGCGGTGTCGGCCGGGATGTTCGGGGCGCTGTTCACGGCCACGTTCCTGCTCCAGGACGTACGGGGCCTCAGCCCGCTCGCGACCGGGATCAGGGTGCTGCCGCTGACCGCGCTGATGGTGGCCGGGGCGCCGGTCGCGGGGGCCGCGCTGCGCCGGTACGGGGCCCGGCGGACGGCCCTGGCGGGGGCGGCGCTGGTGGTGCTGGGGATCGCCGGGCTGGGCGGGGGCGGCGGGGTGGCGTTCGGGGTGCTGGGGGCCGGGTTCGCGGCGGTGATGGTCACCGCCACCGGGACCGTGGTCGGCGACGCGCCCGCCGGGTACGCGGGGGTGGTGGGCGGACTCAAGCAGACCGCGATGAACGTGGGCCCGAGCCTGGGCATCGCCGTGGCGGCGGGCGCCGGCGCCGGCGTCTCGGGCGCCGGTGCGGCGGCCCGGCCGTTGACGGCCCTGGCATGCCTGGCCGCCCTCGGCCTGGCGGCGGCCTGGCTCCTGCCGGGCCGGCCCCGGGGGGCCGCCCCGGAACCTGCCCCGGAACCTGCCCCGGAACCCAAACCGGCTTAGAACGCAAGCGGGCCCGGCCCGGCGTGGGGGGGCCGGGCCGGGCTCGCGGTCAGGGGGTGAAGGTCCAGCGTTGGGCGGCGGCGCCCGTGCAGGCGGCGCGGGTGAGTCCGGTGCCGTTGGCGGTGCCGGAGCCCGCCGGGGTGAGGCACTGGCCGGCGCCGCGCAGGCTGCCGTCCGGGCCGGGCTGCCAGGTCTGGGCGGGGCCGGGGGCGCAGGCCCGCACCGTCACCTTCGCCGGGTCGCCGGCGTCGAGGCAGACTCCGCCCAGGCCGGTGAGGCGGCCGTCGTCCTGGAGGGTCCAGCGCTGGTTCGGGCCTCCGTGGCAGGTGTAGAGGGTGGGTGCGGTGCCCGGTGTGGTGTCGCTGTGCGGCAGGTCCAGGCAGCGCGCGGAGGCCGCGTTGACGAGGGTGGCGTCCGCGGGGAGCGGTGCCGGGCGGCCGGTGAGGGTGAGCTCGGCGGCACTGGTCCAGGGGCCGCGCCCGCCGGCCTCGGTCAGGGCGCGCAGTCTCAGGTAGCGGCCGGTCCTGGGGGCGAGGGTGACGGACTTGGCGGCCGCGGTGTCGGCGAAGGTGCCGGTGGCCGCGGGGGTTCCCCAGTCGGCGGTGGTGTCGGACACGTAGACCTCGTAGCCGCCGATCCGGCCGTTGGCCCCGCCGTCCTGGCGCGGCAGGTAGCCGAGGCCGTCGACGCTGTAGCGGGCGCCGAGGTCGACGCGGATCTCGTGCGGCAGGGCCGCCGCCTTCCCGGAGGACCAGGCGGTGTGCCACAGGGTGGCCGGGTCGCCGTCGAAGGCGTTGACCGCGGCACCGTTCTCGGCGGCGGTCTCCTGGCTGTCGGCGGAGACCAGGGTCCAGGCCGACGGGGAGATGGGCGAGGAGGTGACCGGGATCGCCTCGGCGGCCGGGACGGAGGTGCCGGTGGCGGTGACGCCGAACGCGCCCGTCTTCGTACCGGTCTTGACCCACAGGACGCCCGCGCGGTCGGAGGGGTCGAAGAACCAGCCAGTGGCCGCCGCGTCGTAGGCGGCCTTGTCGGCGAGGAGGGGCAGGGCGGCGCCGTCCGCCGTGAGGGCGGTGGGGGCGGAGGCCACGTGGAGGGTGAACTCGTAGCCGCGCGAGGCCCGCTGGCCAGCGTAGCCGCCCGTGGGGGCGCCGACGGAGACGGTCACCGTCCCGGGACCCGCCGTCGGGGCGCTGACGTCGACGCGCTGGCGGGCGAAGGCGCCCGACGCGTAGGCGCGGGTGCGGCCGTCGTCCTCGTACAGGCTGAAGGTGGAGGTGCCGCGCGGGTGGATGTCGTAGGTGAGGGTGTCGACGGGCTTCTCGCCGGAGTGGTTCATCTGCGGCCACATCGGCACGACCGCCCCGCCCTTGACGAACAGCGGCAGGGTGTCCAGGGGTGCCCGGTAGCCGTTGAGCCAGCCCGGGCCCGCGTACGTCTTCCCGGTCCAGTAGTCCGTCCAGGTCCCGGCGGGCAGGTAGATGCCGTCGCGGACGGTGGTGTCGGAGACGACCGGTGCGACGAGGAAGGAGTCCCCGGCCATGAACTGGCCGCTGGTCAGGTTCCCGCGGGCGACCGGGTCGTCGGGGTACTCCAGGACCATCGCGCGGGTGCTGGGGACGCCCGTCTCGTGGGCGGTGCGGCTCATCGTGTACAGGTAGGGCATCAGCCGCATCTTCAGCTGGAGGTACTTGCGGTTGATGGACAGGTAGGGCTCGGCGAAGCGCCAGGGCTGCTTGTCCTGGTAGCCGGGCGACGGGTTGACGGCGCCCCACCCGGACATGGTCATGAAGGCGGGGGTGAAGGCCTTCCACTGGAGGTCGCGGGCGTACGTCTTGGGGCTGCCGCCGAAGATGCCGTCGATGTCGCCGGAGGCGTAGTTGAGGCCGGACAGGCCGGCGCCGGCGATGGCGGGGACGTGCCAGCGCATGTCGTCCCAGGTGCCGTAGGTGTCGCCGGTCCAGACGACGGCGTTGCGCTGGGTGCCGGCCCAGCCGTCGACGGTCCACACGTACCGGCGGGCGTCGGAGTTCTTCTCGATGCCGTCGACGGCCTGCTGGACGCCCTGGAAGGCGCTCTTGTAACCGCCGCCGATCCACGCCACGTCGGTCTTGACGCCCCGGCTGCCGGCGCTGGCCACCTCGTCGGCGATGGAGCCGAGTCCGGTGGAGGTCCACAGGCCGGTCTGGAAGCCCTTGGCCTTCAGGGCGTCGACGGTGGACTTCAGGGGGGCGGTGTAGCCGCAGCCGTAGCCGTCGTTGGGCAGGAACCAGCCCGAGGGCATGTCGGCGGCGCGGGCGTCGGCGGCGTAGCCGGCCACGTCGGGGGTGGTCTGGTGGCGCGGCCGGTCGTGGTCGCCCTGGTAGGCGGGGTTGGAGGCGTTGAAGCAGTCGGCGTTGCCGAGTTCGAAGCCCCACATCGGTGCCATGAAGGGTTTGCCGCTGACGTCCGTGTAGGCGTCGAGGACGGACTTGAGGGAGTCGCCGGTGAAATACCAGGCGTCGAAGCGGGTCTCGTCGTGGGTGAGGGCGGTGGGCGCGTCGAAGGAGTACGAGCCCGGGGCCCAGGTGTTGCGCATGACGCCGTAGTCGTTGGTGGACATGTAGAAGGGGGCGGGGCTGGCGTTGTTGTTCTCGCGCCACTTGTTGTCCACGGCCACGGGCACCGTCTTGCCGCGCAGCGCCCACTCGCCGAGGCGCAGGCCGGTGCCGTAGAACTGCTCGTCGGCGCCGCGGGCCAGGTACTGGGTGGTCTTGCCGCCGCCCCAGCTGGTGGGCTGGGTCTCCTGCCAGACGAGGGTGGTGTCGTCGGCGCGGTACACGGAGAACCGCAGGGGTGATTTGTTGACCCGGATGGACAGCGCCCCGGTGGTGATCCGGAAGTGGGTGCCCGCGTCGGTCCAGTTCGCGTTGACGGGGCCGAAGTCGGTGGTCTGGGCCAAGTCGGAGCCGGCCGGATCGTTGGTGAAGGCCCCGTCGGGCGAGAGCCAGAGGCGGAAGACGTCGGCGCGGGCGACGACGACGCGGGCCTTGGCGCCGCTGGAGGTGCTCACGGTGAAGGTGCCGCCCGACTGGGTCAGGCCGGTGGCCGTCCCCGCCGTGGCGGCCGGGGCGGCGGCCGCGGCGCGGGCGGTGGCGGGCCCCGCCGCGGCGAGGCCCGCGGCGGCGAGGGCGGCGGCGAGCAGGGCCGCGAGGCGGGCCCGGTGGCGACCGGGGCGGGCCCGGCGGCGGTGCTCGGGTGGGCGTTCGTGCCGGTGGCGCCTCAGGGACAGTCTCGTGGGACTCATCGGGCAGCTCCTCGTGCGGTCCGGATCGCGGACACACCGCCTTGGCATGCACCCGGCAAGATAGCGGACTCGGGCGGCCCATTTGAAGGAACCTGCTCGAAGTAGTCCGGTATCAAGCAGATTTGAGCACGGAGGGGCCCGGGCGGGAAGCCGTCGCACCTGCTTCGCCGCCCGGGCCCAACCCGTCGGCGTCAGGCGGCGGTGACGCGGATCTTGGACTGGCCGTGGCCGAGCTCCTCCCAGTCGTCCATGAAGCGGGCCTTCAGCCCGTGCCGGGCGGCGAGGTCCACGAGGGTCTGGGTGCGGTAGTAGAAGTCCTCGCGCAGCACCTGGTGTTCGGTGCCCTCGGTGCGGTCGAAGGTGAAGTCGAACCAGCCGCCGGGCGCGAGGACGCGCTCCACGTGCGCGAGGCACTCGTCGATGATCCCGATCGGCGAGTGGGAGAACACGCTGTGCGCGTGCACCACGTCGAAGTGCCGGTCGGGCAGGAAGTCCAGGGTGAGGTCCTGGGTGATGGTCAGGTGCGGGAGCTTGTCCTGGAGCCCCCGCCCGGTCAGCGTCCCCTTGGCCGCTATGAGGATGTCGGGCGAGATGTCGATGCCGTAGTAGTGGCCGGCGTCCAGGTGCTCGATGAAGCGCCAGCCCGCGCGCAGGTTGCCGCATCCGATGTCGAGCATGCGGTGGCGCGGGGTGAGGCCGTGCGCCGTGAGGTAGTCGAACTGCATCTTGCCGAGGGCCAGCCAGCGCTCGTGGGTCTGGCTGCCGACGGCGGCCTCCGGGTTGCGGCCGGTGTCGGAGGCCATGACGGCACGGTAGTAGCCCACGTGGTCGGGGTGCTTGAGGCGCAGCCAGCGGTCGCGCGCGGCACGGCGGACGTACGGGGCGATGCGGGTCGGGTTGCCCAGCGCGTAGCGGACCTTGTGGCCGAGGCCGGCGCGGTTGGCGGTGAGGTTCTTCTTGGTGGCCATGAGGGGTCCCCCAGGAGTGCGGACGGAACGGGTGGTCGGGCCCCGGGTGGGCCGCGGGTGGGCGCGGGGCGGGCGCGGCGGTCAGGCCGTGCGGCGGCGCAGCACGAGGAGGGTCAGGCCCACGAGCACGGCGGCGGCCCCGAGGTAGAGGGCGGTGTCGATCCACTGGAAGGTCCAGAAGTCGCCGCTCGGGTAGACCTTGTGGTAGCGGCCGGTGAAGCCGTGCTCGGCCATGCACGCCCGCATCTCGTCACCGGACGTCTGGCAGAACTCCGTGATCGGGTACTCGCGGCCGTCGGGCGTGAGGTAGCCGAACTGCCCGGTGGACCAGGCGCTGCCGACGAGCCGCTTGGGGGTGTCGCCGGGCGTGATCCGGGTCTCGGGGGCGATCCAGGAGGTGCGGAAGAACGTCACGAACACCATCGCGGTGCCGATCGCGGCCACGGCCGCGCCCATGGCGGGCAGCGTCCGGCGCACCAGGAGGCCCGCGAGGGTCCCGGCCGCGAGCCCGAACAGGGCGCAGGCCACCGGGGCCGGGCCGGTCGCCTGGTAGACCGCCGCGTCGTGCCAGTAGGGGCCGTCGAGGGTGTTGGCGATGGGCAGCCACCACCAGGCGACGAGCGCTCCGACGACGGCTGCCACGAGTACGGCGACCAGCGCCGCCAGACCGAACCGGGCCGCGAACCAGCGGCGCGGGCCCACACCCTGGGTGAGGGCCAGCTTGAACGTGCCCGTCTCCAGCTCCCGGCCGATGAGCGGGGCGCCCCAGAACACGCCGATCAGGGCCGGCACCGCGATGCCGAGGGTGCCGAGGGCGCGGATGCCGGCGGAGTTGCCCTGCATGATCTCGAAGGTGGCGGTGCTCTCGCAGCCCCCGTTCCAGCCGGGGCAGGGCACCCAGCCGGTGGCGTCTATCAGCTCCGTCATCTCGGAGCGCCGGTACGCCACGTACGCCGCGCAGAGCGCCAGCAGGGCGAACGCGGAGAGGATCATCAGGCGCTGCTGGCGCCAGGCCAGCCACAGGACGCCCTTCATGCGGCGGCCTCCTCGTCGGCGGCGGGGCGGGGGGCGCGGAGGTGGGCGAGCAAGAGGGTTTCCAGGGAGGGGGTCTCGGTGATCCACCGGCCGTCGTCGGCCGGCGGGGGCGTACGGACGAGCGCGGTGACCTGGCGGCCGCCGACCGCGGAGTGCACGACGGCGCCGCGGTCGAGGGAGCGGGGCAGGCCGTCGGCCTCCGCCGGGTCGGCCCTGCCGGTGATCCAGGTGTGGGCCTCGCGCAGCTCCTGGACGTCGCCGCTGAGCCGGGCGGCACCGTCCTTGAGCAGCACCACGTGGTCGCAGACGTCCTCCAGTTCGGCCAGGACGTGCGAGGACATCACGATGCCGGTGCCGTGCTCGGCGGCCGCGGTCATCAGCAGGGCCGTCACGTCGTGCCGGGCGACCGGGTCGAGGTCGGCCAGCGGCTCGTCCAGGAGCAGCAGGTCGGCGCGCTTGCCGAGGACGAGGGCCAGCGCGACCCGGGTCCGGTTGCCGCCGGACAGCGACCCGACCCGGGCGTCGCGGCGGATGCCCGAGCCGGTGAGCAGCTGCTCCGCGGCGTCCTGGTCCCAGTGGCCGCGGTTGAGCGCGCGGCCCATGCGCAGGGTGTCGGCGACGGTGAAGCCGGCGTGCAGCGGCTTCTCCTGCGCCAGGAAGGCGGTGCGGCGGCGGGCTCCGGGGGTGCCGGGGGCCTCGCCGAAGACGCGTATCTCCCCGCTGGTCGGGCGCAGCAGGCCGGCGGCGAGCTGGAGCAGGGTGCTCTTGCCGGCGCCGTTGGGGCCGACGAGGGCCGTGACGCGGCCCGCGGGCAGTTCGACGTCGCACGCGTGCAGGGCCCGGTGGCCGCCGAACTCCCGCCCGAGCCGGGTGGCCCGTAGTGCCGGCGCGTGGGTCGGATCGCTCACGCCGTTTCCTTTCTCGACTGTCCGGGCCGCCCGGGCCCGGAGGGGTTGAAGCTCTCGTCCACGGCGGCCGCGACGAGCGCCGTGATGTCCTCGCGGTCCAGCCCCTCCTCGCGGGCCCGCGCCATCCAGGCGGCGAGGGCCAGGCGCAGCGGCGAGTCGGGGGCCGCGCCGGGGTGCGAGAGGGAGCGGCGGACGAACGTCCCCGCGCCGGGGCGCGGTTCGACGAGCCCTTCGCGTTCGAGCTCGCGGTACGCCTTGAGGACGGTGTTGGGGTTGATGGCGGTGGCCGCCACCACCTCCCGGGCCGTCGGCAGCCGGTCCCCCGGCTCCAGCACGCCCAGCCGCAGGGCCTGTTTGACCTGCGTGACGAGCTGCAGATAGGTGGCGACGCCGCTGCGCCGGTCTACTCGGAACTCCATCCCTCCACCTCATTCCACTAACACGTTAGTGGAATAGTGCAGACTGTGTGAGGGCTCGTCAAACCGGCGGAGTATGACCGAACCGTCACAGCCCGCCGGGGCGGGAACGCGGAGGCCGGGGCGGGCATCTAGGTGATCGGCGGGCCGGTGACGGCCGCGCGGACGTGACGGCGAGAACCGGTGCAGCCGGGTGTGAACAGCAAGGTGGGGCGTGGATGAAGGCGGAAACGGTGTCGAACGGTGCGCGGGGCGGGCGGAGCCCGCAGGAGGGTGAACCGGGTTCGGGCGCTCCCCTGCCCGACCCCACCCCGAAGCCCCCCACCGCTGCCCTGCCCGGGCGCGAACCGCAGGACACCACCTCGGAGCCGACCCATGCCCTGTCCGGGCGCGGTCGGCAGGACAGTGCCCAGGCACCGACCCTTACCCCGGCCGAGCGCGGCCCGCAGGACACCGGCCCGGAGCCGACCGACGCCCCCACCGGGCGCGAACCCGAGAACACCACCCAGGAGCCGACCGACGCCCCGGCCGGGCGCGGCCCGCAGGACAGTGCCCTGGCACCGACCCATGCCCCGGCCGGGCGCGAACAGCAGGACAACGGGCCGGAGCCGACCGACGCCCCGGCCGGGCGCGGGCCGCAGGACACCGGCCCGGAGCCGGCCAACGCCCCAACCGGGCGCGGGCTGCAGGACACTGCCCCGGAGCCGACCGACGGCCCGGCCAGGCGCGGGCGCGAGAGCGCCACCCCGGAACCGACCGACGGCCCGGCCGGGCGGGGGCCCGGGGACACCACCCAGGAGCACGCCGATACCGTGTCGGGCCGTGGGCCGCGGGACAGCGCACCGGGGGCGGAGACCGACACGCCTACCCGCACCCTGACCAGGCGTGAGACCAGCGCCTTGACCGGCGCCGGGCAGAAGGCGGCCCCCGCCGGCGCCCTGCCCGGGCACGGGAGGAGCGGCGCTGACGCCGAGTCGGAGGACGACGCCCGTGCGGGGCGGGGGTCCGACGACGTCGCCGTCCGGCGCGAGGCGTCCGAGCCCGCGAACGACACCCCCGGTGCGCGGGGACCCGCCGGTACCCCGGCCGGAGCCGGCCAGGTGGCCGACACCGACGCGGAATCCGAGGACGACGTCCCCGCCGCACGGGCCTCGGCAACGGACGCCCCGGCTCAGCGGGAGGGCACCGCCGGGGCGGAGGACGCCTCCCCCGCCGGGCGGGAGGCGATTCCCGGTGACCGGGCCGGGGGCGGGGACGCCCCGTCGCGCAAGCGCGCGGACGCCGACGCGGAGTCCGGGACCGGCACCCCTGCCGAGCAGCGAACCGGCCACGCCTCCGACGGGGGCGCGTCGACGGACTCGGACGCCGCCCGAGGCGGGCAGGGAGCCCCCGCGGGAACGGGCGGCGCCCCGGCGGGTCCCGTCCCGGACGCGGAAGCCGACACCCCCACCGGGCCCGAGCCGGCCGGCAACCGGCCCGGGACACGGAACACCCCCAACCCGACCGAGCCGCGCTCGCAGTCCGGCACCGCAGCCGAGCCGACAACCGACGGCAACCGGCCCGGGACACGGGGAAGCCTTGACCGGAGCGGGACGCGCGGCGGGGGTGCGGCGGGGGCGTCGGGCCGCCCGCGGCCGTCGTGGGCGAAAGGCGACGGCCCCGAGGAGCCCGCGGACGGCAGCCCCCGCCCCTCGGTGGCGGAGGCGAAGGTCGGGGAAGGCGCCCCCGCGGTCAGGGGCGGTGCCGGGCGGGGGCCGGCCTCCGGCGGGGGCGCGGCAGCGCGACCGCACGACCCCGAGCGGACCAGCGAGTTCGTCGCGCTCCGGGATCCCGACGCCCTCAGGCCGTCGCGGCCCCAGCCCCGGCAACAGCCCGCGCACCGCCCGGCGCCGGCGGTACTGGAGCCCACCCGCGAGGCCCCGCTGCCGCCGCTGGAACTGCTGGCCGAGCTGACCAACACCGCTCCCCCGCCGGAGACCCCGCGCCGCACCCTCACGCGGCGCGTCAAGGTGTGGACGCCGATCGTGCTGCTGCTCGGCGCCGCCGTCGCGGGGGCCCAGATGCTGCGCCCGCTCCCCGCCCCGCAGCTCGTCGCCGCGCAGACCTCGCACACCATCGATGGCTCGACGTCCATCCCCTGGCCGGCCAAGGGCCAGGCGGCCGTGCGCATCCCCGGCTCCGGCACCATCGGCACCTTCGGCGAGCAGAAGCCGGTGCCGACGGCCAGCGTGGCGAAGATCATGACGGCGTACGTGGTCCTCAAGGGCCACCCCCTGCGCAAGAACGAGCCGGGCCCCAAGATCGAGGTCGACGCCAAGGCGGTGGCCGAGGGCAACGCCGGGAGCGAGTCCCGGATCGAGGGGCTCACCGCCGGGCAGAGGTTCAGCGAGCTGGACATGATCAAGATGCTGATGATCCCGTCCGGCAACAACATCGCCCGCCTGCTGGCCCGCTGGGACACCGGCGGCGACGAGGCCGCGTTCGTCGCGAAGATGAACGCCGCGGCGAAGGAACTCGGCATGACGGACACCACGTACACGGACCCCAGCGGCCTGGACGCCGGCACCGTCAGCACCGCCGTCGACCAGCTGAAGCTCGCCGAGGCCGTGATGAAGGACGACGCGTTCCGCACGGTGGTGGTGCTGCCCAGCGCCCCGGTCGAGGGGCTGTCCAAGCCGCTCATCAACAACAACGGCAGCCTGCTCCTCGCCGGCCTGAACATCAACGGCATCAAGACCGGATCGAGCACCCCGGCGGGCGGCACCCTGTCGTGGGCCGCGTACAGGACGGTCGGCGGCGAGACCCCGCTGATCCTCGGCACGATGATGGACCAGCACGTGGACGGCCCCGACCCCGACGGCGCGAACAGCCTGGAGCTGGTGAAGGAGAACAGCCGCAAGGTCATCGAGGCGGTCCGCAAGGCCCTCGCCCCGGCCACCGTCATCCGCAAGGGGCAGCTGGTGGGCCACGTGTCCGACGGGCTCGGCGGCCAGACCCCGCTCGTGGCCACGAAGGACCTCACCGTGATCGGCGTGCCGGGGCAGCGGCTGCGGCTCTCCCTCGGGGCGGGCGCGAAGCCCCTCCCGCACGAGGCCAAGGCCGGGACGCAGGCCGGCGTGCTGACCGTGGGTGAGGGGGACGGCGCGAAGAGCGTGCCCGTCGCCGTGGGTGCCGACCTCGTCGAGCCCTCTTTCGGCGCCAGGCTGACCCGCCTGTCCTGAGGCGGGTCCCGCTGTGCTTGCATGACCGGATGGACGTCCGGCCCCGCGAAGCAGAGGACCTCGACGCGTGCGTGCGCGCGCTCGCCGAGGTCCACCACGGCGACGGCTACCCCGTGGACTGGCCCGACCGGCCCCGGGAGTGGCTGTCGCCGCCCGCGCTGCTCGGCAGCTGGGTCGCGGAGCGGGACGGCCGCCTGGCCGGCCACGTCGGCCTGTGCCGCGGCGGGCCGGGCGACTCGGCGCCGGAGCTGTGGAGCCGGCGGACGGGGCTGCCCGCGCGGGACACCGCCGTCGTCAGCCGCCTCTTCGTCGCGCCCGGTGCGCGCGGGCACGGGATCGGCGCCCTGCTGATGGCACGGGCCGCGCGCCTGTCACGGGAGCTCGGACTGCACCCGGTGCTCGACGTGGTGGCCTCCGACACCGCCGCCGCCGCGCTGTACGAGCGGCTCGGCTGGAGCCTGCTGGCGACCGTCGAGCAGCGGTGGGGACCCGGCCGGGTGGTCCCCGTACGCTGCTACGCCGCGCCCCCGTAGGCGCGTTACGGGTTCGCGATGACGAGCAGGGTGCGGGCGGCCGCCGTGCCCCCGTCGGCCAGCACGCAGCGGTGCGGCAGGTCGCCCCGGTGGTGGGCGCTCTGGCCGGCGGTCAGCAACAGGGGCTCCTCGCCCCGCACTTCGAGGACGACCGACCCCTCCAGGACGTAGAGGAAGTCCTCACCGGGGTGCTCGAACCAGCCGCGCTCGCCCTGGCCCGGCTCGAAGTGGTGCTCGTAGGCCTCCATCAGCGCGCTGCGCCCGCCCGGGATGAGCACCTGTGCCACCTGCCCGGCGGCCTCGCTGACGCGGATGACCTGGGGGTCGCTCTCGTGGCTGACCACGCCGGGCCGGCCCGGCGGCCGCAGGAACGTCCCGGGGGCCACGTCGAGGGCCTCGGCGATCCGGTAGATCGAGCTGAGGCTGGGCGTGGCCAGTCCGCGTTCGAGCTGGCTGAGGAAGGGCTGCGAGAGGCCCGAGCGGGCGGCCAGTACGGCCATGGAGACGCGGCGTGCCGTGCGGCACTCGCGGATCGCGCGGCCGACGTCTATGGCTTCGGGGGTGGGTTCGGGGCGGGACACGCTGGTGAACGTACCCCATGGGTTTCCGGCGGCCGGGTGGGCCCGGGAGGTTTCGTACTGCTGCAACACGCTGTTCATAAGCGTCGTCAATTATTGACCTCACTTATGAACGCCAGGCCGGCGACGGCCGGACAGCAGATGAGGAGTGCTCGCGTGCACCCCACCCCCTCCCCCACGGCCCGGGCCCTCGGCCGGTTCGGCCCGCCGGCCGGCGCGGCCGCCGCCGTGCTCGGGCTCTGGTCCCTGCTCGCCTGGTCGGGCGCGGTGGCCCCGGGG
Source organism: Streptomyces racemochromogenes (assembly GCF_039535215.1). Classification (GTDB taxonomy): domain Bacteria; phylum Actinomycetota; class Actinomycetes; order Streptomycetales; family Streptomycetaceae; genus Streptomyces; species Streptomyces racemochromogenes. The sequence goes on along the minus strand of NZ_BAAAWT010000001.1, from coordinate 6,695,990 downwards.
CTGCTGCCCACTCCGGCCGACACCCTCGCGGCGCTGGCGGACAGCGCCCGCAGCGGGGTGCTGGCCTCTGACCTGGGCGCGAGCCTGGCCCGCGCGGGGCAGGGCTTCGCGCTGGGCGCGGTCGTGGGCGGCGCGCTCGGGTTCGCCACCGGGTACCTGCCGAGGCTGTCGGCGGCCGTCACTCCGGTGGTCTCCTTCCTCCGGCCGATCCCGGCCATCGCGCTCGTACCGCTGGCGACGGCCTGGTTCGGGATCGGCGAGAGCGCCAAGCGGCTGCTGATCGCGTACGCCGTGCTCCTCGCGGTCTGGCTGTACGTGCACGACGGGGTCTCGCGGGTGCCGGTCTCGCACCTGCGGGCGGCCCGTTCGCTGGGGGCGCCGCTGCACCGGCGGTTCACCGAGGTGCTGCTCCCGGCAGCCGCGCCGGCGCTGCTGGCCGCGTTGCGCTACGGGGCCTCGGTGGCGCTGCTGGCGCTGGTCGCCGCCGAACTGGGCGGCGCGGACAGCGGGCTGGCCTACCGGCTCCAGGTGGACGGCCAGTTCCTGCGGGTGGACCGGATGTTCGCGGGGCTGCTCGTGCTCGGGCTGCTGGGCGTGGCGGCGGACCTCCTCCTGGCCGCCGTCGGACGCCGCTTCGTGCACTGGAGCGCGTCATGAGCCTCGAGGTACGCCTGGAGGGGCTGACGGTGGGCTACGGCGCGGCGCCCGTGCTGGAGCGGACGGACCTGGTGTTCCCGGCGGGGTCGTTCACGGCGCTGCTGGGGCCCAGCGGCTGCGGCAAGTCCACGGTGCTGAACACGGTGGCCGGCTTCGTCCGCCCCGCGTCGGGCCGGGTGACGGCGGGGTCCGTGCCGGTGGAGGGGCCGGGCCCCGAGCGGGGGGTGGTCTTCCAGCACTACGCGCTGTTCCCGTGGCGCACGGCCCGGGGCAACGTCGAGTTCGCGCTGAAACGGCTCGGGCTGCCGCGCCGGGAGCGCCGCGAACGGGCGCTGGCCGCGCTCGCGGAGGTCGGCCTGGCGGACGGGGCGCACAAGTACCCGGCCCAGCTGTCGGGCGGGATGCAGCAGCGCGTCGCCCTGGCCCGGGCGCTGGCGGCGGAACCGGAGGTGCTGCTGATGGACGAGCCGTTCGGGGCGCTGGACGCGCTGACCCGGGGCCGGATGCAGGACCTGCTGCGGGAGCTGTGGCGGCGCAGCGGGACCACGGTGCTGTTCGTGACGCACGACATCGACGAAGCGCTCGCCCTGGCCGGGCGGGTGGTGGTGCTGGGCGCCTCCCCGGGCCGGGTCCTGGCGGACCACCCCGTCCCCCCGGGCCCCCCGGACCCGGACCTCCGCGCCCTGATAGCCCGCCACCTGACCACCCCCTGACCCGCCCCCCCACCCCGAAGCCCGCACCCGGGCCCGCCCGGTCCGCCCCGCGCGACGCTCCCCGGGTCCGCGCGCGGAACCCCACGGGCACCTTGGCCCGCAGGGAACCGGAACCCGCCCCGCCCCCGCCCGGATGGGCGGACGCCCTCCTCGGCATGAGCGGAACCGGCGCCCGGCCCGCACGACCCCGCCCCGGTGGGCAACGCCCCGCCCGCCCGACCGGCACCCGACCCGTCGGGCAACGCCCGGCCCGCACGACTTGCACCCGGCCCGGCGGGCAACGCCCGGCCCGCACGACCGCCCGCCCCCAGGCCGGGCCCCGGCCCGCTGGGCCGGGCCCGACCCGCACACCCCCGACCCCGCTGGGCCGGGCCCCGACCCGCGCGACCCCGATCCCCACCCCACACCCCCGTCCCGGAAAGGACCGAGTCCCATGAGCCGTCCCCGAAGCAGACCCCGCGCGGTAGCCGCCGTGCTGTTCGCCGCCCTGCTGTCCCTGCTCGCCACCGCCTGCGCGCAGTCCCCGGAGGGGAGCGGGCGGCGGGCCGTGACCGTGGCCGGCAGTGACCAGCTCGGCGGCGCGCCCGTGTACCTCGCGCAGGAGCGGGGGCTCTGGGCCGAGGAGGGGCTCGACGCCACCGTGACCACCCTGTCCACCGGGCGGGACGCGCTCAACGCCGTCCTCGGCGGCCAGGCGCAGTTCGGCGTCGTCGGCGACCTTCCCGCGGTGACGGCCGCGCTCGGCGGGCGGGACGTGCGGATCGTGGCCGACCTCTCGCGGTTCTCCGACTGGCGGCTGCTGACCCGTACCGACCGCGGGATCACCGGTTTCGCCGCGCTCAAGGGGCGCAAGGTCGGGGTCCCGCAGGGCACCAACGTCGAGTACGCCCTGAGCCGGATGCTCGCCTCGGAGCGGCTGACCCCGGCCGACGTCACCGTGGTCAACCTGGCCCCGAACCAGGTCGCGGCGGCACTCGCCCGCGGCGACATCGACGCCGGGCTCACCTTCCCCAGCTTCTACGACGCCGCCCGCACCGCCCTCGCCGACCGCTACGCCGAGGTCCCCTTCTCCGGCTACACCGCCCGCACCCTGCTCGTCTCGGGCCCCTCCGCCGACGACGCCGCGGCCACCGCCGTGCTGCGTACGGTGCTGCGCGCGCAGCGGGCCGCCGCGGCGGATCCGGCGGCCGCGCGGACCGCCGTCGTCGCCCAGTCCAAGGGCGCGCTCCAGGCCGGCTACGTCGACGCCTTCCACCCCCGCTACACGTACGGCGCGAGCATGACCCCCGAGCTGCTCGCCCAGCTGGCCGACGAGGCCGCCTGGGCCAAGGCCGCCCAGAACCTGCCCGGCGCCGCCGACCAGCAGGCCCTGCGCGAACGGCTGCGCCCCGCACCCCTGGCGGCGGCCGACCCGGCCGCCGTCACCCTGCGCTGACCGCTCCGCCGGCCCCTTCGACTCCCGACCCCTTCACAAGGAAGCAGGTACGACACCCATGACCGTCGACCAGAACACCCTGCGCCGCCGCGGCACCGGACTGCGCGCCCACGACCCCGCGCGCAGCTACGGCGGCTACACCCTCTACACCCCCATCACCAGCGACGGCACGATCCACCTCGTGGACATCGAGGGCAAGCCGGTCCACACCTGGAACTCCCCGCACCCGCCGGGCCGGCAGGCGCAGCTCCTCCCGAACGGCAACCTCTTCTACGCGGCGAAGGACACCTCCGGTCCGACCCTCTTCCCGATCTGGGACGTCTACCACGGCGGCATCTTCCAGGAGCTGGCCCCGGACTCCACGGTGCTGCGCGAGGCCCGGCACCCCTTCCACCACCACGACGCCTCGATCCTGCGCAACGGCAACCTGCTCATCACCGGCGTGGAGCCGCTGTCGGCGGCCGACGCCGCCCGGATCCGCGGCGGGATCCCCGGTTCGGAGGCTCCGGGCGGGGTGATCTACGGGGACGTGGTGTACGAGCTGACCTGGGACGGCGAGGTGCTGTGGCGCTGGGCGGCCATCGAGCACCTGGACCCCGAGGAGGTGCCGCTGAACCCGCACTTCGCCCGTGAGCACTGGCCGATGGCCAACACGGTCAACGAGCTCGCCGACGGCGGGATCGTGGTGGGCTTCCGCAGCGCTTCGACGACGGTGGCCGTGGACCGCGCGGACGGCTCGGTCCGCTGGCGGATCGGCCCGGACGTGCTGGCGCAGCAGCACCACCCGCACGAACTGCCCGGCGGCACCATCCTGGTGTTCGACAACGGGACCTACCGCGACACCACCTCGGTGCCGTACTCGCGGGTGCTGGAGCTGGATCCGGTCAGCGGCGCGGAGGTGTGGTCGTACGAGGACAACCCGCCGCAGAACTTCTTCAGCCCGTACATGTCCAGCGCGCAGCGCCTGCCGAACGGGAACACCTTCGTGGCGGAGGGCTCCTTCGGCCGGCTCTTCGAGGTGACCCCGGAGGGCGACGTGGTCTGGGAGTTCGTGGTCCCGGAGTTCGGCTCGTTCAGCCGGGGCACGGGCCTGGAGTCCTCGCGCGGCGCCCAGAACTCGGTGTTCCGCGCCTACCGCTACGGCGCGGACGAGATCGCCTGGCTCTGACGGCGGGCGGCCCAGGCGCCCCGGCACCCCGGACCGGTTCCGGGGCGCCGGGGCGCGGGGGGGGCCGGGCATCCGGTCGTGGTCCGGCCCGGGGACGGCGGCCCGGGGACGGCGGCCCACCGATCGGACGCCTCGATTCCGCGGACTGGTTTCGGCCACGCGGCCGGATGGGGTGGCCGGACAACGGCCGGTGGGGCCCGACCGACGGTTCCGCAGGGTGGCCGGAAGGCGACCATGCCCGGATGAACAGGGGCTTACGGGCTGGTAACTTGCGCGAGTTGATCAAGGCCGGGGCCCGGAACGACCACGCCGCCCGGCCGGAGCCACCCCCCAGTACCAAGGAACCACATTGGCACGCACCGTCCGCACGACGGCCCTCTCGCTCACCCTCTCCTTCGCGCTGCTCCCCGCCGCGCCGGCCTTCGCCGCCTCGCCGACCCCGCACCTGGACTCGGTCGAGCAGACCCTGCGCCAGGTCTCCCCCGGCCTCGAGGGCTCGGTCTGGGAGCGCACCGCCGGCAACAGCCTCGGCGCCTCGGCCCCCGGCGGCTCCGACTGGCTGCTCCAGACCCCCGGATGCTGGGGCGACCCGTCCTGCACCGACCGTCCGGGCTCGCGCCGGCTGCTGGACAAGACCCGGCAGGACATCGCCCAGGCCCGGCAGAGCGTGGACATATCCACCCTGGCCCCGTTCCCCAACGGCGGCTTCCAGGACGCGGTCGTGGCCGGCCTCAAGGAGGCCGTGGCGAAGGGCAACCGGCTCCAGGTCCGCATCCTGGTGGGCGCCGCGCCGATCTACCACGCCAACGTGATCCCGTCCTCGTACCGCGACGAGATGGTGGCCAGGCTCGGCCCGGCGGCCGCGAACGTCACCCTCAACGTGGCCTCGATGACCACCTCCAAGACCGGCTTCTCCTGGAACCACTCCAAGCTCGTGGTGGTGGACGGCGGTTCGGTGATCACCGGCGGCATCAACAGCTGGAAGGACGACTACCTCGACACCGCCCACCCGGTGAACGACGTCGACCTCGCGCTGTCCGGTCCGGCGGCGGGCTCGGCCGGCCGCTACCTCGACACCCTGTGGGACTGGACCTGCCGCAACAAGTCCAGCTGGAGCAGCGTCTGGTTCGCCTCCTCGAACAACGCCGGCTGCATGCCCACCCTGCCCCGTCCGGCCGCGCCGGCCGGCGGCGGTGACGTCCCCGCCCTCGCGGTCGGCGGCCTCGGCGTCGGCATCCGCCAGAGCGACCCGGCGTCGGCGTTCAAGCCGGTCCTGCCGACGGCCCCCGACACCAAGTGCGGCATCGGCGTGCACGACAACACCAACGCCGACCGGGACTACGACACGGTCAACCCGGAGGAGAGCGCCCTGCGCGCGCTGGTCGCCAGTGCGAACAGCCACGTCGAGATCTCCCAGCAGGACCTGAACGCGACCTGCCCGCCGCTGCCCCGCTACGACATCCGGCTCTACGACACGCTCGCCGCGAAGCTCGCGGCCGGCGTGAAGGTCCGCATCGTGGTCAGCGACCCGGCGAACCGCGGCGCGGTCGGCAGCGACGGCTACTCGCAGATCAAGTCCCTGAACGAGGTGAGCGACGCGCTGCGCGGCCGCCTCACGGCCCTCACCGGCGACGAGCGCACCTCGAAGGCCGCGATGTGCCAGAACCTCCAGCTGGCGACCTTCCGCGCCTCGGACAAGGCGACGTGGGCGGACGGGAAGCCGTACGCCCAGCACCACAAGCTGGTCTCGGTGGACGACTCGGCCTTCTACATCGGCTCGAAGAACCTGTACCCGTCCTGGCTCCAGGACTTCGGCTACGTCGTCGAGAGCCCGGCCGCCGCGAACCAGCTGAAGGACTCCCTGCTGGCTCCGCAGTGGAAGTACTCGCAGGCGACCGCGACGTACGACTACGCGCGCGGCCTCTGCCAGGCCTGACGGCTCCGGGTCCGGCCCGGGTCAGCGCCTGCGCTGGCCCGGGCCGGCCGCCAGCAGCAGCGCCTCGGAGACGAGCCGGGCGCCCCGGGAGAGGCGGCCGAGCTGCTCCAGCTCGATGGCGTACATCCTGATCGTGTTCTCGATGACCGACTCGGCGACGCCCATCGTCGGCAGCTCGGCCCGGCTGGTGTGCAGGGCCACGCGGACCGCGCGCATCTCGTGCTGGAGCTGGAGCTGCACGTGCCGGGCCAGCAGGGCGTGGTGACGGGTCAGCGTCAGGTAGCTCCCGTAGCGGGCCGGGAGGAGGTCCCGCAGCCAGCGGGTGGCGCTGCGTTCCCAGTCGTGCGTGCCGGGCGCCTTGACCTGCAGGGGCCAGTCCGGGCTGCGCGTGAGGGTGGCCGTCTGGGGCATCTCGTCACTTCCGAGGGGTGTGGAACTCTGATCGAGAGACTGCGTGGGGGGCGGCCTCGGTCCAGGGGTTGACCGAGGCCGCCAGGGGCGCCCCTCCGGGGGATCCACAAGCCTTGACGCGGCACCCGGTGCCGCCGTGAGGAGGTTCGGCGTACTGGGTGGCCGTTCGAGGCGGACGTGGGGAAACGTCCGCCTTTGGCGTCTGAGGGATCCGGAGCGCCGCCGTCAGTAAACATATATACCGTCGAGTAATCAAGGGTATGAAAAATTTCATGCACGCCCGGGTTCTGAATATCTGGCGTTCACGACCGGGTGCGCGACGGGCGAAACCGGCGCTTACAGGAAGAAACCGTGCTGGTCGGCGACCTGCTCGTACTGCTCCAGCCGCGCCTGGGTGCGCTCGGGGTCCGCGTCGGCCATCGCCTGGAGCAGGGCGGCGGAGAGCATGCCGGGGGCCGCGTACGAGTCGAACACCAGCCGGGAACCGGTACCGGCGGTCAGCACCACGTCGGCCGCCTCCACCAGCGGGCCGACGGTCGGGTCCGTGATCAGGACGACCTTCAGCCCCGTGCTGCGGGCCGCGCGCAGGGCGGCCAGGGTCTCGTTGGCGTGCCGGGGCATGGCGAAGGCCAGCACCCAGGTCCCGCCGGCCGCCCGGCACTGGAGCAGGGCGTCGTAGGCCACGCTGCCGCCCCTGGTCACGAGGCGGACGTCGGGGTGGATGCGGCGGGCCGCGTAGGCGAAGTACTCCGCCAGGGAGACCGAGATCCGCAGCCCCAGCACGGTCAGGGGCACGGACCGGGCGAGCTCGCGGCCGATCTCCAGGACCTGGTTGGTGTCCGCCAGCAGCCGCCGCACGTTCTCGAGGTTCTCGATCTCGGCGTCGACGGCGGCCTGGAGCTCGTTCTGCCGGATCTGCTCCTTGGTGTCCGGGGTGCCGGCGACGGCCGACAGGGCGATCGGCTGGAGCACGTCGCGCAGGGCCGGGTACCCGCTGAACCCGAGGGAGGCGGCGAAGCGGGTCACGGAGGGCTGGCTGACGCCCACGCGCTCCGCGAGCTCGGTGATGGAGAGGAAGGCCGCCTCGGTGAGGTGGTCGATCAGGTACTGGGCGATCCGCCGCTGTCCGGGTGAGAGGCGGTGGCCGTCGAAGAGCGCGAGGAGCCGGTCCGCCGGCGGCTTCTCCTGCCCCGGCGGGGTCCCGCCGGGCGTGATCGCGGCCGCCTGCGCGCGTGCCTGCTGCCCCGATGACACCGGCGGCCTCCTTCTCACGTCACTCTCCCTCCAACATAGCCCACGCTCCGTGGCCGGATGATCATTCGGGGCGGGAGCCGCCGCACCGGCAGGGCGCGGCGGCACCCGGTCACGACCGGGGCCCGGAGGGGCGGCCCGAGCCGCGGGTGAGGGAGTAGCCGTAGAGGCCCGCGAGGGCTCCGAGGATCCCGCCGGCGGCCGTCCACAGCCAGCGGTCGGACCACCAGCCGGCCGACCAGCCGCCCTCCGGGGCGCGCGCCTCCCGCTGCGGCCCGGAGGCGCCCGCGATGCCCGGGACGAGGGGCTCGGCCAGCGCCGCGTCCACGGCCCGGGCCCCGCCCGTCTCCTTCGTCCCGGCCTCGACCTGCGCCTTCACGGGCAGCCCGAGGTCCTCCTCGTGCGCCCCGAGGACGGTCAGGCGGACGTAGTAGGTGCCCGGGAGCGGGTCGTTGGACCAGGCCTCGGCGCCGGAGCGGACGGTGCGCAGGGTGCAGGACAGCTCCACGGTGGCGGTCTCCTTGGCCGCCGCCGCGCTCTGGTGGCCGTACGTGCAGGGCTGCCGGCGGCGCAGGCCGTCGTACACGTCGAGCTGCCAGGTCTGCGCGCCGTGCCGGGCGGCGGACGGCGGGAGCGTCACCGAGGCCTTCACGGTGGCCCGTTGGCCGGTGTCGGCGGGGAAGGCCCAGTAGAGGTAGTCGCCGGTGGACCCGGAGGCGGTGGCCTTCTGCCCGGGCTTGAAGAGCGCCGCGGTGCGGAAGCCCGTGCCCGCCTCGGTCGGGGCCTTGCCGTCCTTGCCGGTACCCGCGCCCGCGCTCGGCGTGGGGGTGGGGCTCGGGGCCGCGGTGGCGGCGGCCGCGGGAGCCAGGAGGGCAGCTCCCGCCAGCAGGGCGGCGGTCAGGGTGCGTACGGTACGCATCAGTTGGTCCTCCAGACGGAGATGCGCCAGCGCGAGATCCAGCCCCAGACCAGACCGGCGAGCAGGCCGGTCAGCACCAGCAGGCCGATCAGCCACCAGCCGCGGCCGAGGCCGAAGGAGGCGGCGTCGGAGCCGCCGGCGGGGCCGTCGACGAGGTCGATGGTGAGCTCTACGGGCATGCCGGGGGTGGTCTTGACGGCCGGGCCGGCGGCGAAGGAGTTGCTGACCTGGAGGCAGACGGTCTCGGTCTTCTCCTTGTCGTCCCCGTCGAGTTCGGGCTTCGGGTAGCGCAGGCCGGTGGAGATCACGTCGGTGCGGCCGTCGCCGGCCTCGGAGCCGCGCACGATCTCCCGGCCGTGGACGGTGGTCGCGCGCAGCAGGACGCCGTAGTCGTTGTTGACGGCGCGGTCGGCGCCGATGCTGACCGAGGCGCGCAGCTCCTGGCCGGGACGGACGTCGACCTTGTACCAGCGGTGCTCGCCGAAGGTCTCGCGGTCGCTGTAGAGGCCGGCCTTCAGCAGCGGGGCGCTCGCGCACTGCTTGGCGCCCTCGGTGGCGACGGGGGTGGCGACGGGGTCGGCCGCGCGGTCGACGAGCTGTCTGACCCTGCCGGAGAGTTCGGCGGTGTGGGTCACCGAGGTGTAGGTGCCCCCGGTGGCCTCCGCGATGCAGGTGAGCTGGGCGCGGGTCTTGGCGTCGGGGACGAGGCCGAGGGTGTCCACGACGAGGTGGATGCCCTTGGCGGCGATCTCGCGGGCCACCTCGCAGGGGTCGAGCGGGGCGCAGGTGTCCTCGCCGTCGGTGATGAGGACGATCCTGCGGGTGGCGTTGCCGCCCTCCAGGTCCTGGGCGGCGGCCTGGAGGGCCGGCCCGATGGGTGTCCAGCCGGTGGGCGCGAGGGTGGCCACGGCGGTCTTCGCCTCGGTGCGGTTCACCGTGCCGACGGGGTAGAGCTGCTTGGTGTCCTTGCAGCCGAGGGCCCGGTCGTCGCCGGGGTAGGTGGCGCCCAGGGTCCTTATGCCCAGGCGGACTTCGTCGGGTACCGCGTCGAGGACCTCGTTGAAGGCCTGCTTCGCGGCGGCCATGCGGGACTGGCCGTCGATGTCGTTCGCGCGCATGGACCCGCTGACGTCGAGCACGAGCTCGACCTTCGGCGGCTCCTTGGCCGGTCCGTCGGCGGCGGCCGCGGTCGACGGGAGGAGTCCCGCGGTCAAGGCGACGAACAGGCCGCAGGCCCCTGCCGCCAGTCGTTTTCTTGTGATCATCGCCGGATCGTATTGAGGATCCGGCGCCATGCCAAAACGCGTACCGACAGGCGGTATCCGTCCTTCCGCGGGAAGCGCGGGACCGGCTACCAGCGCACCGGCAGCCGGGTCACGCCGTGCATCAGGGTGCCGGGGATCCACTCCAGGGGGCCGCCGGCCGGGTCGGCTTCCAGGGCGGGGAACCGTTCCAGCAGGCTGCGGACGGCGATGCGGCCCTCCATGCGGGCCAGCGGCGCGCCGAGGCAGAAGTGCAGCCCGTGCCCGAAGGCGAGGTGGCCGCCGGGGGCGCGGCGGATGTCGAACACGTCGGGTTCGGCGAAGCGGGCCGGGTCCCGGCCGGCGCCCGCGAGGGAGGCCAGCACGACCGACCCGGAGGGGATGCGGACGCCGCCGAGCTCCACGTCCCTGGCGGCGTACCGGTAGGTGGCGTTCTGCACGGGGCCGTCGTAGCGGAGCATCTCCTCCACGGCCCCGCCGAGCAGGCCGTCGCAGTCGGCGCGGAGGGCGGCCAGCTGGTCCGGGTGCGCGAACAGGGCCCTCGCGCCGTTGGAGATGAGGTTGACGGTGGTCTCGTGGCCGGCGACGAGCAGCAGGAAGGCCATTCCGATGAGTTCGTCGGGGGAGAGCGAGTCGCCGTCCTCGTCGCGGGTGCGGATCAGGGCGCTGAGCAGGTCCTCGCCCGGGGACTTGGCCTTCTCGGCGACGAGGTCGGTGAGGTAGGAGGTGAGCTGGGCGAACGCCTCTTCGTTCGTGGTCTGCGGGCGGGGCGCGACGATTTCGTTGGACCAGCGGCGGAAGCGTTCGCGGTCGAGGTCGGGGACGCCGAGGAGCTCGCAGATCACCGTCATGGGGAGCGGGAAGGCGAGGGCCTCGACCAGGTCGGCGGAGCGCCCGGGGCGGGCGGCCATCGCGTCCAGCAGCTCGTCCGTGATCCGCTGGACGCGGGGGCGCATCGCCTCCACCCGGCGGGCGGTGAACTCCCGGGCCACCAGGCGGCGCAGCCGGGTGTGGTGGGGCGGGTCGGCCTCGAGCATGTTGGAGCTCGCGGCGCTGGGCTCGATGTCCGGATACAGCCCGGAGGTGCGCCAGTCCTTGAGCAGGTCGGGGTGGGTGAGGGCCTGGCGTGCCTCCTCGTACCCGACGACGATCCAGTACGCGTCCTGTTCGGGTCCGGGGCCCCTGACCTGGTGGACCGGCCCGGCGGCGCGCAGGGCCGCGTAGAAGGAGTGCGGGTCGCGGTCGAAGTCGGGGGCGCTGGAGGTGATGTCGACGAGGGGCATCTGATCACCCTACGACGGTCAAAGCCCCATGGAGGGGGGCGAATCCGGCCACGTGCCGCCGTGTGGCCGTGGCCGGTCCCGTCCTCGCGGGTCTCCGGTCGGCCGCTCAGCCGGTCAGCCCTTCGGGGAGGCGGCCGGTGTGCACCACCCCGAGGTGCTGGGTGGCGCGGGTGAGGGCGACGTAGAGGTCGCTCGGGTCGAGGTCGCCGGGCTCGGCCACGATCACCGTGTCGAACTCCAGCCCCTTGGCCTGGCGGGCGTCCAGCAGGACCACCGGCCGGGTGAGGTCCGGCTGCTCCCCCGCCCGTACGCCGGGCAGTGCCGCGGCGAGGGCCTGGTGCAGGGGGCGCGGGGCGATCACCGCGAGCCGGCCCTCGGCGGGCGCGCCGTCGCGGACGGCTTCGGCGACGGCGCCGGGGAGGGCGGCCGCCTCCCGCACCCAGGGGCGCACGCCGGTGGAGCGCACGGAGCGGGGCGGTTCGAAGCCGGGCCGGTGGGCGCGGAGCACTCCGGCCGCCAGCTCCATGATCTCGGCGGGCGTCCGGTAGTTGACGCCGAGCCGTACGTGTTCCCAGCGGTCGCCGACGTAGGGGTCGAGGATCTGCTTCCAGGAGCCGCAGGCCGCCTCCTCGCCGGTCTGCGCGGGGTCGCCCACCAGGGTCATGGAGCGGGTCGGGCAGCGGCGCATCAGCAGCCGCCAGGCCATCTCGGACAGCTCCTGCGCCTCGTCGACGATGACGTGGCCGAAGGCCCAGGTGCGGTCGGCGGCGGCTCGCTCGGCGGTGGTGCGGTGGTCGGCCTCCTCGTGGCGTTCGGCCATCCGCTCGGCGTCGATGATGTCGTGGGCGGCCAGGTACTCGCTCTCCATGTCCTCGAACTCGTAGGACTCCGAGCCCTGGGAGAGGTCGAGGACGCCCTGCGCGTAGGCGATGCGCTCCAGCCGGTCGCGGGCGGCGGCGGCCTCGCGGGCGGTGTCGTCGACGCCGAGGAGCTCGGCGGCCTCGTCGAGGAGGGGGACGTCGGCCGGGGTCCACTGGCCCGAGGTGCGGCGGATCAGCCGGGCGTCCTCGGCGGGCAGGTGGGTGGGGTCCGCCAGGAAGTCGGATACGAGCTGCTCGGGGGTGAGGTCCGGCCAGAGCGTGTCGATGGCCGCGTGGACCTCGGAGCTGGTGGCGATGTCCTTGCCGAGCTGGGCGACGTCGTCCGGGCCGAGCAGGTTGGGGCCGCCGTAGGGGTCGGCGCCCAGCCGGTCGGCGAGCTGTTCGGTGAGTGCGTCGATGACCGCGAACGCGAAGTAGGGGCGGGCCAGGTTGTGGGGCAGGGCGGTGCTGCGGGCCCGGTCGCGGGCGGCGTGGGCCATGGTCCGGTCGAGCAGCAGGGTGCCGTAGTCGTCGTGGGCGATCTCCAGCGCGGGTTCGGGGACGACCGCGCTGTCCTCGCCGCTGCCGGCGGGCACGGCCTCGGGGAGCGTCTGCCGGTCGGCGACGACCCGGGCGAGGACGTCGGCCATGGCCGCGCGGCCCTTGACGGCGGCGGCGCCGGGGCGGTCGGTGCCGGTGGCCCGCAGGCCCGGGTAGAGGTCGCCGGGGGAGGCGAGGAGCACCCCGGTCTCGCCGAGGGCGGGCAGCACCCCGCCGATGTAGCCGAGGAAGGCGGGGTTGGGGCCGACGATCAGCACGCCGCGCTTGGCGAGCAGCTCGCGCTGGGCGTAGAGGAGGTAGGCGGCGCGGTGCAGGGCCACGGCGGTCTTGCCGGTGCCGGGGCCGCCCTCCACGACGAGGACGCCCTGGTGCGGGGAGCGGATGATGCGGTCCTGGTCGGCCTGGATGGTCCGGACGATGTCGTGCATGCGGCCGGTGCGGGCGGCGTCGAGTGCGGCGAGCAGCACGGCGTCGGCGTCCGCGCCCTCGTAGCCGGTGCGCTCGGTGTCGGCGAGGTCGAGGATCTCGTCGTGCAGGGCGGTGACCCGGCGCCCCTGGGTGGTGATGTGGCGCCGGCGGCGCAGGCCCATCGGGACGTGGCCGGTGGCGAGGTAGAAGGGCCGGGCGGCTTCGGCGCGCCAGTCGAGGACGAGCGGGGTGCGTTCGGCGTCGTCCTGCCTGATCCCGATGCGGCCGATGTGGTGGTCGCGGCCGTCGGAGAACTCCAGCCGGCCGAAACACAGACCGTGTTCGGCGGAGTTCAGGGCGGAAAGCAGGCCGGACTGCTCGGCGACCAGGACGTCCCTTTCCAGTCGGGCCTGGAGGCCGGTGCCGGCCTCTCCCAGGGCGCCCTGGACCGCCCGTTCGGCCTGGTCCCGCAGGTCTTCGAGGCGCGCGTAGAGCTCGGTGATGAATTCCTGCTCGCCCTGAAATTCGGTGTTTGACAATTTCGCTCCCAGCGCGATACGATGTCCCCGTAAAGCTTCGCCACGCCCTCGTGCAATAGAGAGCGTGAAACATCGAATATACGCGGAAACGCGCCCCGGACGTCAATTCGCCCGGGGCGTTTTTGTATGGCGTTCCGGTCAGCGCATGTCGAAGCTCACGGACGAGGCCTTGTCGTTCATCCCGTCACCGACGTAGGCGTTGTAGCCGTAGTAGGTCTGGTGGGCGCCCCGGAAGTCGCCGTGCTCCCACAGGGTGATCGGGCAGGTGATGCCCTGCGCCGAGCTCACCGTGTCGTTCCACCCCCACTTGGAGAGCGCGTTGAACTCGGGATAGCGCCAGTTGCAGCCGACGCTGCCGCGGAAGGTGAACTCGCTGCCGCCCGAGTTGGCGTCGCTCCATATCTTGCCGAGGTCCTTGTACTCGGCCGCGGCACCGAGCGAGGCCGCCTCCGCCTTGGTCGCGAAACAGCCGCCCTCGCCCGTGTCGACGACCAGGGCGCAGAACTTCGCGGGCTTCGGGGCCGGCTTGGGGGCCGCGGCGGAGGCCGGGCCGGCGGCTGCGGCCAGCACCAGCGACGCGGCGGCGAGGGCCAGGACGGATCGGACCTTGCGCATGCATGCTCCTCAGGTATGCGGACGGAGCGCCCGGTTCACCGAAGGGACCTTTGGGAACCGAAGCGCCACATCACCCAACAAGGCGGCATATCCGCCCGTCCAGGACGCGCAGGTGCCGGTGGCATGTTTCGTACGCGCCCGCGCGCGGGGCGGACCCGTACGCGGCTGGCGCGATCACGGCGCGCGCGGCGGCTGCGGTGCCGGTCGCCGGCCGGTGCGCGGACGCCCCGGGCGCACCGCCTGGCCGAAGCCGCGCGCCCGGGCGGGGGCGGGCGCACTGCCGCCGATTGTCCCGATTCGGGCGTACGGGGCCATGGCGGGCACTCGTACGAGGAAGGCCCTTCGCGTCATATGAGGTGATATGAACCTGATCTTCTAGCATGGCGTCCCTCCCGCCCCTCCGGCCCGCCCCTCCCGTCCCGGCGGTCTTCGCACACCGAGGAGTCGCATGTCCCGAGCACACCGGTCCGCCGCCCTGGCCGCCGCGCTGGCCGCGGCCGTCTTCCTGGCGGTCCCGGCCGCCGCGGCCGCGCCGGCCCACGACCGCGCGGACACCGACGCCGAGGTGACGGCCGGCGAGGCGGCCCTGATCGGCGAGGAGCACGCCCGGGCCCACGCGGAGCGGCGCCGCGCGGCCCGGGGGGCCGGCGAGTACCCGCAGACCACGCGGAGCGCGAGCCTGGCCGCCCTCACCGCGTCGCAGGAGCGGGCCAACAAGGCCTTCCGCCCGGCGGAGTCGGGGAGGTTCGCGGAGTTCTTCCCCTCCCCCGACTTCGGGGTGCACCTGGCCCAGCTGCCGACCGGCAAGGTGCTGCTCTTCTCCTTCGAGCGGGTCGAGACCGACCCCACCAAGGAGACCGGCCCCACCGACCGGACCGGCCGGACCAACGCCGGCCGCGCCTTCCTCTGGGACCCCGCCAAGGGGACCGGCGCGCGGGCCTTCAAGGAGGTCCGGCCGCCCACCGTGCTGATGCCCGACGGCACCTACGCCCCGCGCCCCGCCCCGTTCTTCTGCGCCGGACACGCCTTCCTGCCCAACGGGATGCTCGCGGTCTTCGGCGGCAACACCGGCGGAAAGGGCGGCAGCGGCGCCAAGCTGTCCTTCGTCTTCGACCCGTGGACCGAACACTGGTACCGCAACCGGGACATGTCGGTGGGCCGCTGGTACCCGTCGGCCGTCACCGGCCCCGACGGCCGCCAGATCATCATGTCCGGCCAGTCCGAGCGCGGCACGGGCACCCCCACGCCCGTGGTGGAGCGCTTCCCCGCGAAGGGGCTGCCGGTGCCCTGGCGTCCGTTCGACATCCCGCTGGACATCGCGGTCGACCGGTTCCGGGCCGACGCGCCCTTCCGCAACGACTACCCCCACCTGTTCTCGCTGCGCGACGGCATGGTCTACGGACTGGGCCGGGACGCCGACCAGCAGTGGCTCTTCGACCCGGTCGAGGAGACCCGCCGGGACCTGCCCCGGCGTCCGGCGGACTTCCGCGGCTACGGATCCGCCGTCCCGCTCCCGGCGGGGCTGCGCGGGCCGGACTCCGTGCTGGTGCTCGGCGGGGACCCCCACGACCCCAACACCTACCGGCTCGCGGGCGGCCGGTGGACCACCGAACGCCCCCGGGCCTTCGGCCGCACCCAGGACGACACCCTGATCCTGCCGGACGCGACCCTGCTGACCGTCAACGGGGCGCTGAGCACCCGCGACTACGGGTACGGCCCCTTCAACCCGAAGGCCGACCTCAAGTACCGGCAGACGGAGCTGCGCGACGCCGCCGGGCACTGGCGGCTCGGTCCGGCCCAGCGGCTCCCCCGCGGCTACCACTCCAACGCCCTGGTGATGCCGGACGGGCGGGTGATGGTGACCGGGGACGAGCTCCAGCAGATCGCCAACGACCCCGACATCCGGGACGCGATGGACGGCAGCATCGAGATCTACGAGCCCGCCTACCTGCACAAGGGCGGCACCCGGCCGGCCCTGGACCGCGTGCCCCGGGGCGAGCTCGCCCACGGCGCCGCCTTCGAGGTGCGCAGCTCCACCGCGGCCGCCGTCCGGCGGGCCGTCCTGCTGGCGCCGACCACGGTCACCCACGCCGTGAACACCAGCCAGCGGCACCTGGAGCTGCCGGTCACCGGGGTGCGCGGCGACGCCGTCGGGCTGCGGACCCCGCCGACGGCGGCGGACGCCCCGCCCGGCTACTACATGCTGTTCCTGCTCGACGCGCGCGGGGTGCCCAGTACGGCCAAGTGGGTGAAGCTCGGCCTGCGCTGACGTCCTGACCAGCGCACCTCACCGCACGCGTCGCCCGGACGGGTGCGTGCGAGGCCCCCCGGCACGACACGCCGCCGGGGGGCTCGTAGCGTCGTCAGCACCCGGGCCGCAGGCCCGGACGGGCCCGGTGGACCGGGTCAGGGGGGTCTCCCGACGAGAGGCCGTACCGATGGGAAGCGACGTCTCCATAGCCGGCCTGTTCCGGATCCACCGGGGCAGCGCCGGACCCGAGGAACTGGCCGCGATCACGGTCGTGGTCGCCTGCCTCGCGGGCCGGGCCGAGCAGGCCCCGCCCCGGCCGGTCCGGGGCGCACACCACCGCCCGCCCCCGCGGCCCGCGGGCCACGGCTGCTGGGCGGGGTGCTGGGCCTGCCGCTGAGCGGCCCGGGAGCGGGGCCCTCAGGAGCGGCGCAGCAGCCGCGTCATGGCGTCCGCGAGCTCCCCGCGCGGATCGGCGGACGGCCCCTCGCAGCGCCAGGCGACGAACCCGTCGGGGCGTACGAGGACGGCGCCGTCGGCGGGCAGTTCGTGGAGCTGCGCCCAGTGCGGCGAGCCGTCCGGCTGGACCAGGTCGGCGTCGGGCGAGGCGGCGACGGTGTAGGCGTCCAGGTGCGCGCCCAGTTCCCGCGCGACCTGCCCGGCCGCCTCCTGCCAGGGCGTGCCCGGGCTGCTGAGCAGCACGAACGAGGTCTCGTACAGGTCCAGCGAGGAGATCCGCCGCCCGGCCTGGGTGAGCCACATGTGCGGTGCCCTGGTGCCGACGTCGCCCTTGAGGCGCATCTCCTGCGGGATGACCGGCCGGGTGGGGTCGCCACCGAGGACGGCGCCCCGCGGGTAGCAGTAGCCCATGGCCGTGGTGAGGACCCCGCTGCCGGGGCCGCCGCCCATGGTGGGCGGGGGCACGTACCCCGGGTGGCTGTGCTCGGCCGAGCGGGCGGAGGCGCGCTCGCTGGTGGCGCGGGCCACGGGCAGGCGTTCCTCCTCGTAGCTGTCGAGCAGGCGGGGGCCGGCGGAGCCGTTCAGCACGGCCGCGATCTTCCAGGCGAGGTTGTGCGCGTCCTGGATGCCGGTGTTGGAGCCGAAGGCCCCGGTCGGGCACATCTCGTGGGCGGCGTCGCCCACCACGAAGACCCGGCCGACGGAGTACTGCTCGGCGACCCGTTCGGCGGCGTGCCAGGGGGCCTTGCCGCCGATCTCCACGTCGAGGTCGGGCAGGCCGATGGCCTCGCGGATCTGGGTGACGCAGCGCTCCTCGGTGAAGTCCTCCAGGGTCTCGCCCGTCTCCGGGTGCCAGGGGGCGTGGAAGACCCACTGGGTCTCGTTGTCGACGGGCAGCAGGGCTCCGTCGGCGCCCGGCCGCATCAGGTAACAGACGATGAACCGCAGGTCGCCCAGGGCTTCGGCGAGGTGCTCCGAGCGGAAGACGATGCTCACGTTGTGGAAGAGCTCGCCGTTGCCGCTCTGACGGATGCCGAGCGCCTCGCGGACGGGGCTGCGGGGGCCGTCCGCGGCGATCAGGAAGTCGGCGCGGACGGTGAGGTGCTCGCCGGTCTCCCGGTCCTTGACCAGGGCGCTCACTCCGGTGGCGTCCTGGTCGAAGCTCATCAGTTCGGTGGAGAAGCGCACGTCGGCGCCCTGGGCGCGGCTGTGCGCGGCCAGGACCGGCTCGATGTTGTTCTGGCTGCACAGGCACCAGCCGGTCGGACTGAAGCGGGCCAGCGCACCGGACGGGTCGACCGCCTTGATGAGCCACTTGTGCTCACCGCCGACGAGGGACTGCGTCTGCAGGATGCCCTGGTTGGCCTCCAGCGCGGAGGCCTCTTCGCGGATGGCGGGTTCCACGCCCGCCGTCCGGAACAGTTCCATCGTCCGGGCGTTGATCCCCCGTCCGCGCGGGTGGACGGAGGTCCCGGCGTGCTTCTCGACCACCATGTGCCTGATGCCGTGGCGGCTCAGGAACAGCGAGGTGGACAGGCCTACGAGGGAACCGCCCACGACGAGGACCGGTACGCGGACATCGGCATGCTCTTCCATCGGCTGCGGACTCCTGTTTCGTGTGGGGGGCAGTGGACGCCTTATGCCCCCGATCAGGGTTCTTGTCCGGGCGAGTCGCGTCTTGTCACCCGCTTGATCCGGAGATGTCGCGATCCGTACCCGGCCGGATGACGATGAGCGACAGCGGCGGACCCACTTGGGCCACACCGTCCGCCGTTCCCTACCGCGCAGGCCCGCGGGGCCCTCCGGGGCCCGCGCCACCGGCGGTCGCCGCCGACGGGCACCGGGTCGCCCCCGCGCCGGTCCCGGGCCCTCACGAAGGAGTGAGCAGATGACAACCACCCTGTCCGAACGGGTGTCTCAGTCCGCGTTCGACGGCTCCATGCTGCGGGTCGTCCTGCTGATGGACCTCCACGAGGGCGCCCAGCAGCGGTTCTTCGACGCCTACGAGCGGCTGCGCCACGACATCGCGTCCGTGCCGGGCCACCTGGGCGACCAGCTCTGCCAGTCCTTCGCGAACCCCTCCCAGTGGCTGATCACCAGCGAGTGGGAGAGCGCCCCGCAGTACCTCGCGTGGGTGAACAGCGAGGAGCACGTGGCCCAGGTGAAGCCGCTCGGCGCCTGTGCCCGCTCGATGCGGCCGCTGACCTTCACCGTCCTGCGCGAGACCGGCAGGCGGTACGAGTCCCCGCAGCGGGCGTCGGGCCGGCTGCAGGACGCGCCCCGGCTGGGCGAGGGCGTCGTGCGGCACGCGCTGACCTTCACGGTGAAGCCGGGCAGCGAGGAGAAGGTCGCCGGGATCCTCTCCTCGTACACCTCCCCGGCCGCCCGGGTCGACGACCACACCCGGCTCCTGCGCACTTCCCTCTTCATGCACGGCAACCGGGTGGTGCGGTGCGTGGAGGTGCAGGGCGACCTGACGGCGGCGCTGCGGCACGTGTCGGAGCAGCCCGAGGTGCGGGCCGTCGAGCACGCGATCAACCCCTACCTGGAGCAGGACCGGGACCTGTCCGACCCGGAGTCGGCGCGGATGTTCTTCATGCGCGCGGGCCTGCCGGCGGTCCACCACGTGGCCCCGCACGGGCCGCGGCCCGACGAGGTGACGCGGCACGCGCTGTTCTACCCGGCGAAGCCCGGCTGCGGTCCGCTCGTCGCCCGCTTCCTGGCCCGCCAGGACGAGACGGCGGCCAGGGTCCCCACCTCCCCGGTGCTGAGCAGCACCGTCTTCCAGCGCGACGACGTGGTGGTGCGCCTCCTCGACGTCAAGGGGCCGGCCGACAGCCGCTTCGCGGCGGGCTTCGGCATCGAGGGGCCCCGCAAGGCGGCGGTGCTGAACCGCCTGCTGGCCGGGGCACCCGGCACGGCCGCCGCCCCCCACCCCATGGACCTGATCACCGACCGCCGGGCTCCGGTGGAGTCCTGATCCGGACGGGCCGACCGGGCCCCCGCCCGGACCGGCCCCGCACCAGCCCCGTCACCACCCGGCAGCCCACGCGCACGCCAAGGCTCCGATCCGCCAGGAGGAAGTCAGCATGACCAGACATCAGCCGCGCATCGTCGACCTCAGCGACACCCAGCCCAACCGCAGGCGCGGAGGGGACCTGCGCGCCGTGCTCACCCCGACCTCGGTGGGCTCGACCAGCGGCTTCATGGGTCTGGCGGTGATGGCCCCCGGCGAGTCGATCGCCGAGCACTACCATCCCTACTCCGAGGAGTTCGTGTACGTGGTCGCCGGCTCCCTGGAGGTGGACCTCGACGGCGAGACCCACCCGCTGCGCGCCGACCAGGGCCTGCTCGTTCCGCTGAACGTGCGCCACCGGTTCCGCAACGTCGGCGGCACCGAGGCCCGGATGGTGTTCCACCTCGGCCCGCTCGCGCCGGACCCGAAGCTCGGGCACGTGGACACCGAGGAGGCGCCGAACCCGGACGCCACCGCGTGGGCGGAACGTCCCCCGGAGCGCTCCGGGGTGGTCTCGTGACGCGCCGGCGGGTGGCCGTGACCGGGGTGGGCGTCGTCGCCCCGGGCGGCATCGGCACCGCCGCGTTCTGGGACCTGCTGTCCAACGGGCGTACGGCGACCCGTGGCATCACCCTCTTCGACCCGTCCGGGTTCCGCTCCCGGATAGCCGCCGAGGTCGACTTCGACCCCCGTGAGCACGGCTTCACCGAGGACGAGGCGGCCCGGGCCGACCGGTACATCCAGTTCGCCCTGGTCGCCGCCCGCGAGGCGATGGCCGACGCCGGGCTGGAGCTCGACGGCGAGCGCGCCTGGCGCACCGGCGTCTCCCTCGGCACCGCGGTCGGCGGTACCACCCGGCTGGAGCACGACTACGTCGCGGTCAGCCAGCAGGGCGCGTGGTGGGACGTGGACCACCGCCTCTCCTCCCCCTTCCTGCACCGCGCGTTCACCCCCGCCACCCTCGCCTCGGCGGTGGCGGAGCAGACGGGGGCGCGCGGCCCGGTACAGACCGTCTCCACCGGCTGCACGTCGGGGCTCGACGCCGTCGGGTACGCGGTGCACTCCATCCAGGAGGGCCGGATGGACGTGTGCGTCGCCGGCGCCTCGGACTCCCCCGTGTCCCCCATCACCGTGGCCTGCTTCGACGCCATCAAGGCGACCTCGGCGAACAACGAGGACCCGGCGCACGCCTCCCGCCCCTTCGACGCCGACCGGGACGGGTTCGTCCTCGGCGAGGGCGGCGCGGTGCTGGTCCTGGAGGAGCTCGAGCACGCCCGCGCCCGCGGGGCCCGGATCTACTGCGAGATCGGCGGCTACGCCACCTTCGGCAACGCCCACCACATGACCGGGCTGACCACCGAGGGCCTGGAGATGGCCCGGGCGATATCCACCGCCCTGGCCCAGGCCAGGATCGACGCACGGGACGTCGACTACGTCAACGCGCACGGTTCCGGGACCAAGCAGAACGACCGCCACGAGACGGCGGCCGTCAAGCGGGTGCTCGGCGACCACGCCTACAAGACGCCGATGACCTCCATCAAGTCCATGGTGGGGCACTCGCTCGGCGCCATCGGGGCGATCGAACTCGCGGCCTGCGTGCTGGCCATGGAGCACCAGGTGGTGCCGCCGACCGCGAACTACGAGACCCCAGACCCCGAATGCGACCTGGACTACGTGCCGCGCACCGCCCGCAGCCACACCCTGCGCAGCGTGCTGTCCGTCGGCAGCGGCTTCGGCGGCTTCCAGTCCGCCGTGGTCATGACCCAGCCCAAGGAGGTACGCGCGTGAACAGACCTACGGGCGGCCCGCCGGTGGCCGTCACGGGCATCGGGGTCGTCGCGCCCAACGGGATCGGCGCCGCCGCCTTCTGGAAGGCGACGCAGGCGGGCGAGAGCGTCCTGGACCGGGTGACCCGCCAGGGGTGCGAGCACCTTCCGGTGCGCGTCGCCGGCGAGGTGCGGGGCTTCGAGCCCGGTCAGCTGGTGGAGGACCGGTTCCTGGTGCAGACCGACCGGTTCAGCCACTACGCGCTGGCGGCGGCGGACCTCGCGCTGGAGCACGCCCGGCTGGGCCGGGCGGACTACGAGGACGATCCGTACGCGGTGGGCGTCGTGACCGCGGCCGGCTCGGGCGGCGGCGAGTTCGGGCAGCGCGAGCTGCAGCGGCTGTGGGGGCAGGGCCCCCGCTACGTCGGCCCGTACCAGTCGATCGCCTGGTTCTACGCGGCCAGCACCGGCCAGGTGTCCATCCGGCGCGGGTTCAAGGGTCCCTGCGGGGTGGTGGCGAGCGACGAGGCGGGCGGGCTGGACGCCTTCGCGCACGCCGCCCGGGGGATCCGCCAGGGCAGCCGGGCGATGCTGGTCGGCGCCACGGAGGCGCCGCTCGCCCCGTACTCGGTGGTCTGCCAGCTCGGGTACGAGGGGCTCAGCACCGCCGAGGACCCGGAGCGCGCCTACCGGCCGTTCACCGCGAAGGCCTGCGGGTTCGTCCCGGCGGAGGGCGGCGCGATGTTCACCGTCGAGGACGCCGCGGCGGCGAGGCGGCGGGGCGCGCCGGTGCGGGCCCTGCTCGCCGGGCACGCCGCGACCTTCACCGGGCCGGGCCGGCCGGAGGAGTCGGGTGAGGGCCTGGCCCACGCGATCCGCGGCGCGCTGCGGGAGGCGGGGCTGGCGCCCGAGGAGGTGGACGTGGTCTTCGCCGACGCCCTGGGCACGCCCGAGGCGGACGCGGCGGAGGCGCGGGCGATCCGGGAGGCGCTGGGCGCGCACGGCGCGAAGGTGCCCGTGACCGCCCCCAAGACCGGTACCGGGCGGGCGTACTGCGCGGCCGGCACCCTCGACGCGGCCGCCGCCGTGCTGGCGCTGGAGCACGGGGTCGTCCCTCCCACCCCGAACGTCTTCGACGTCTGCCACGACCTCGACGTGGTCACCGGCAGCGCCCGCGTCGCCCCCCTGCGGACCGCGCTCGTGCTGAGCCGGGGCCGGATGGGTTCGAACGCGGCCCTCGTCCTCCGCAAGGGGCCCGGATCCGCAGAGCAGTGACCGGGCCCCGTTCGTCGGGGCCGGGCGCGGCCAAGGGCCCGGCCCCCGGAAGCAGGAAAGAGAGAAGGCACCATGTCCGACCGACTGACCCTGGAAGAGCTGGCGGCGCTCATGAAGACCGCCGGCATCACCGTCGACCCCACGGAGCTGGCGAGCCGCCCGGACTCCCGGTTCGACGACTACGGCCTGGACTCGCTGGGCCTGCTCGGCATCGTCGGTGAGCTGGAGAACCGGCGGGGCCGCGCGCTGCCCCCGGACGCGGACCGCTGCAAGAGCCCGCGCGAGTTCGTCGACCTCGTCAACAACAGCCTCATGACCGGAGCCTGACATGCCTGGACACACCGACAACGAGATCCTGGTCAAAGCACCCGTCGACGTCGTGTGGGACGTGACGAACGACCTGCCCAACTGGCCGAAGCTGTTCAGCGAGTACGCCTCGGTCGAGATCCTGGAGAAGGCCGGGAACACCACCCGGTTCCGGCTGGCCATGCACCCGGACGAGAACGGCGTGGTGTGGAGCTGGGTCTCGGAGCGGACGGTGGACCGGGCGGGCCTGACGGTGAAGGCCCGCCGGGTGGAGACGGGTCCGTTCGCGCACATGGACATCCACTGGGAGTACGGCGAGGTGCCGGGCGGGACCCGGATGCGGTGGGTGCAGGACTTCGCGATGAAGCCGGACGCGCCCATCGACGACGCCGGGATGACCGACCGGATCAACCTGAACTCCCGCATCCAGATGGAGCTCATCCGGGACAAGATCGAAGGGCGGGGCGGCCACAAGGCCCCGGCCGGCCGCCGCTGAGGGCTCTCCCGCGTCCATCCGCTCCCCCACCCGAAAGGCACACCTCCCGATGCACCAAGCCCTCATCGTGGCCCGTATGGCGCCCGGTTCGGCGCCCGACATCGCCGGCCTGTTCGCCGCCTCGGACGCGGGTGAGCTGCCCCACCTGGTGGGGGTCAGCCGCCGCAGTCTCTTCCAGTTCGGGGACGTCTACATGCACCTCATCGAGGCCGACCGGGACCCGGGCCCGGCCATCGCCCAGGTGACCCGGCACCCGGAGTTCGTCGACCTGAGCGAGCGGCTCTCGGCGTTCGTCAGCCCCCACGACCCGAAGACGTGGCGGGGCCCGAAGGACGCCATGGCCCAGCGGTTCTACGTCTGGGAGCGGAACGCCGCCCGGTAGTCCGTACGGGTGCCCACGCCGGCGCCGCACCTTCCGGGCGGCCTGGGCACCCGAGACCGGGCGAGCCGGGCGCGTCCGCTTCACGGCTCGTGACGGGGGGAATTCGGCAGGTAGTTTTTGAATGAATACCTGACTGAATTCCCGTCAACAAGGTTCCGCCTTGTATCTCGATTTGATAACGAGATCCCGGAAAAGGCCTGGACCTTTGATCCGCAACGCGCGTAACTCCCTTGTTTTCAAAGCGAGTTGACAGTTCATCAAATCAGGCAACAAGGTAACGGATAGATTTCCCGGACCGGTCTCCCGTTTGTCCGAATTCTCCGAGCCGCTCATCTGGCAAGCTTCCGCGCACCCACTCTCCTGACACGGACTTGAGGTGCGCATGACAGCACGATCCACCGGCCGGCGCCGCAAGCCCGGCCACCGGCGCAAACCCCGGAAGCTGATACTCCTCACCGCCGCCATGGCATCGGCGGCGGTGCTCGCGGGAGGCATCGCCTACTCCCGCATAGGCGGCGAGGCCGAGGCGACCACGACCGCGCTGGCCGAGGCACCCGCCGCGGCCGCCGAACCGGCCGCCGCACCGGCCCGCGACGCGGAACCGGCCCCCCTGGCGAAGGCGCCCGCCAACGAAGGCGCGCGCGGCATGGTCTACGACGGGCTGGAGACGGCCCCCAAGGGCGACCGCTGCGTCGGCGTCTACCGCACGAAGGACGGCCTGTGCACCCACGGGCCCGACGCTCCCCCCGGGGGCGTCGACATCAAGAAGGACATCGAGCCGGTCGTCCGCACGAAGGCCCCCGCGGCCGACCCCGCCTCCCCGGCCAGCGCCGACCCGGCGGCCGGCGAGGGCGGCGGGCGTCCTCAGGACGCGCCCGCCGCCGACGCCCGCACCGCCGCGAGCGCCAAGGCCCCGGCCCCGCCGGCCTCCGGCAGCCAGGCCGTCGCCGCCGGGCCGGCCGGACAGACCGTCCAGTGCGACGGCGACGGCAGCACCGGCAACCGCGTCCAGGTCGTGTACGCGCACGGCCCCGGCCGCGACCGGTACGCCGAGTACGTGGCCTCGTTCCGCAAGTGGGCGGCCGACGCCGACCTCATCTACGCGGCGAGCGCCAAGGAGACCGGCGGCGTCCGGCACATCCGCTACGTGACCGCCGCCGACTGCACACCCTCGGTGCTCAACATCGAGCTCCCCGACTCCGCGCTCTCGGAGTTCAGCGCCACCAACAACGCGCTGGCCGCCAAGGGCCTGGACCGCCGCGACCGCAAGTACATGATCTTCGCGGACACCCAGGTGTACTGCGGCATCGGCACCTTCAACGGCGACGAGCGGCCCGGCCAGAACAACCTGAGCAACTTCGGCCCGTCCTACGGGCGGACCGACTCGGGGTGCTGGGGCGGCCACACCGCCGCGCACGAACTCGGCCACAACCTGGGCGCGGTCAACAACAGCGCGCCCAACACCAGCCGGGGCGCGCACTGCACCGACGAGTGGGACGTGATGTGCTACTCGGACACCCCGTACTACCCGCAGATGCGCAACGTCTGCACCAACAAGGCGTCCGAGAACATTCTCGACTGCAACCACGACGACTACTTCCACACCAGTCCGAAGCCGGGCAGCTACCTGGCCACCCACTGGAACATCGCGGACAACCAGTTCCTGATGCGGAACGCGGGCGGCGGAGGCACCAACCCGGACCCCAACCCGAACCCGTCGCCGACCGCGAAGCCCAGCCCGTCCCCCACCAAGAAGCCCTCGGGCGCACCGGCGGTGACGGCCGGTCAGATCCAGTCCGACTCGGTGGTGCTGAGCTGGCCCAAGGCCGAGGGCGCCGCCTGGTACCAGGTGCTGCTGAACGACAAGCACCTGACCTGGGTGCAGTCCACCTCCCTGCGCGTCTACAACCTCAAGCCCGGCACCGCGTACACGGCCGCCGTGTCGGTCCGCGACGGCTCCGGCCGTGACAGCGGCCCCGGCAAGGCCGCCTCGTTCCGCACGACCGACACGGGCGGCGGCGCCACCACCCCGGGCACCCGCTACGTGCTCGGCAACGGCAGCAGCGGCATGGCCGCCGAGCTGTGGGGCGGGCGCACCGCCGACGGGACCGTGCTCGTCGCGAACCGGACCAACGGCTACGCGCAGCAGCAGTGGTACTTCGACGACGCGGGCAACGGGACGGTCCGGATCAAGTCCGCGGCGTCCGGCAAGTGCCTCCAGCCCGGCGGCGCCCCCGCCGCGGGCATGTGGGTCGCGCAGCAGCCCTGCCAGAACTCCGCCGCCCAGCAGTGGCGGGTGTCCTCCCGTGACGGCGCGGTGACCATCACCGACGCGAGCGGCGGCTTCGCCCTGACGGTCAGCAACCGGCCCTACTACGGGACCTGGCTGCTCGACCTCCAGCGCGCGGACGGCCGTCCGGCGCAGGTCTGGACGGCCCGCAAGGCCGGCTGACCCAGCCTCCTCGAACCGGCGGGCGGCCGTACTCCCCTACGGCCGCCCGCCCCCTCGTCTCCCTCCCGCACTTCCCCTCACCTGGAGCACCGTGCCGATGCGCCGACACCTCCCGAACCTCCCCGCCCTGGCCCTCGCCGCGCTCACCCTCCCCCTGTTGTGCCTCGTCCTGGCCATGGGCGCGGCGGGGCCCGCCCACGCCCACGGCGACACCCTGAAGGTGGTCATCACCGGTCAGCGGGACGGCCGGGTCACCGCCGACGTCACCTGGGAGAACGACGGTGACGCCGTGGAGGAGGCCGTGGCCGCCACCGTGAACGCCGTCAGCGCCGACGGTGGCCGTACCCAGGGCCCGTGGCGGCTGGTGCGCGACACCGGCCGGGCCGCGGGGTGGGTGACGGCCGAG
This sequence comes from Streptomyces racemochromogenes, assembly GCF_039535215.1. GTDB lineage: Bacteria > Actinomycetota > Actinomycetes > Streptomycetales > Streptomycetaceae > Streptomyces > Streptomyces racemochromogenes. The sequence goes on along the minus strand of NZ_BAAAWT010000001.1, from coordinate 6,669,166 downwards.
GCGCTGCCGCCGGGTACGTGGCAGGTGACCGTCGACGCGGGCTTCCCCTCGCTCGGGCACGCGCAGAAGGAGGTGGCGGTGCCGGCCGTGGACCCGGCCCCGTCGGCCCCGGCCCCCTCGGCACCCCCCTCCCCGGCCACCGCGGCCCCGTCGGGCCCCGCGAGCCCCGCCTCACCCCCCTCCCCCTCCTCCCCGGAGCCCGCGCCGTCCGGCGCTTCCGGCGGCTCCGGCGGCTGGTGGACCACGGCCGGGGTCGCCGGGATCGCCCTCGTCGGGGCGGTGGCCGGCGTCTTCCTGCGCCGTTCCCGCCGCTGACGGAGTGTCGCCCGCCCGGCCCGGCGGCGGGCGAGCAAGGTGGTCCCCACAACGGCCAGACGGCGTACACGACGAGAGAGACGGCTGGGGACTGCTGATGAAGGCCACGGAGGTACTGGCGGACGGCTTCGGACGCGTCCGGGAGGTGGTGCACGAGGCGGTCGAGGGGCTCACGGCCGAGCAGTTGAACGCCCGGCTCGACGCGGAGGCGAACCCGATCGCCTGGCTGGTCTGGCACCTGACCCGGGTGCAGGACGACCACGTGGCCGAGGTCGCCGGGCTGGAGCAGGTCTGGCGGGCGGGCGGCTGGGCCGAGCGCTTCGCCCTGCCGCTGCCCGTCGACGGCATCGGCTACGGGCACACCGCCGCCGAGGCCGGCACGGTCCGCGTCGACTCCCCCGAGCTGCTGCTGGGCTACTACGACGCGGTCCACGAGCAGAGCCTGCGCTTCGTGCGGGGCCTGGCCGCCGCCGATCTGGAGCGGATCGTCGACGAGCGCTGGGACCCGCCGGTCAGCCTGGGCGTCCGCCTGGTCAGCGTCCTGACGGACGACCTCCAGCACGCGGGCCAGGCCGCCTACGTCCGGGGTCTGCTGGAGCGGCGCTGAGTCAGGGGCCGTCCGGGCGGTAGGACGCGCCGGCGTGGCCGACGCCGACGGCGATGTCCACAGTGCGGTCGGCCGCGGGGTCGTTCAGGGCGTCCGCCGTCTCGCAGCGGCCCAGGCCCGCGCGGCAGCTGACGCGGTAGCGGGTGCCCGGGGGCAGGACGAGTTCCAGGCGGCCGGCGTCGGCGCGTGCCGTGACCTGCTCGGGCGGTGCCGCGAAACGGGCGTCGGCCCGGCCGGATCCTGCGCGGATGTCGGCCTGCGGCACGGTCAGGCCGGTGGGGCGCAGGGTGCCGTCGCCGACCCGCGCCCGCAGTGGTCCGCGCAGGTCGGCCAGAACCAGCGTGCCGGCGCCCGTCTCGGCGTCGACCGCGGCGGCCATGCCGCTGACGCTGATCCGGCCCGTGCCGCCGGAGACCTTCAGCGGGACCCCGGCGGGCACGGTCACCGCGAGCCGCACCGAGCAGCCGGCTCCCGCGGCGAAGCCGAGGGAGCCGTCGGGGCAGTGCGGGGTGAGCCTGAGGGTGTCGCCGAGCCAGCTCTCCTCGACCTCCGGCCGCCCGAGCGACCAGGCGAGGTCGGCCCGGTAGCCGACCCGCGCGTCCCCGCCCGGGGTGACGGACACGTCGGACGGCCCCGCCACCACCTCCACGGCGGTCACCGTCCGGCCGCCGCTGCCGCCGACGGCCGTGCCCCTGCGTACGCCTGCGCCGGTCCCCGCCTGCCAGGCGGCCGCCGCCAGCACCAGGACGGCGCTGAGCGCGGCGGCGGTGTACCAGGCGAGGCGCGGCCCGTTCCCCCCGGCGGCGGGACCGGTCACGGCGTGCCGTCCAGGAAGCGCAGGACGGCGAGGACCCGGCGGTGGGCCTCGGCGGCCGGGGGCAGGTCGAGCTTGGCGAAGATGTTGTTGATGTGCTTGGCCACCGCGCTCTCGCTGACGACGAGTCCGGCGGCGATGGCCGCGTTGGAGCGGCCCTCGGCCATCAGGGCCAGGACGTCGCGCTCGCGCGGGGTGAGCCGTTCCAGCGGGTCGGGGCCGCCGCGGCGCAGCAGGAGCTGGGCGACCACCTGCGGGTCGAGGGCGGTGCCGCCGGCCGCGACGCGGCGCAGGGCGTCGACGAACTCCTCGACGTCGGCGACGCGCTGCTTGAGCAGGTAGCCGATGCCGGCGCCGCTCCGGGAGGACAGCAGGTCGGCGGCGTAGCGCTCCTCCACGTACTGGGAGAGCAGCAGCACGGCGGTGCCGGGGTACTGGCTGCGGATCATCAGGGCGGCGCGGACGCCCTCGTCGGTGAATCCGGGCGGCATCCGGACGTCCACCAGCGCGAGGTCGGGGCGGTGTTCCTCGACGGCGGCCAGCAGGCCCTCGGCGTCGCCGGTCTCGGCGGCCACTTCGAATCCGGCCATTTCCAGGACTTTGACAAGACCTATGCGCAGCAGGACGGAGTCCTCGGCGATCACAGCCCGCACGGCAGCTCCACAGTGACGGTGGTCGGGCCCCCGAGGGGGCTGTCGATCAGAATCGTTCCGTCGACCGACCCTACGCGCTTGCGCAGGCCGGTCAGTCCGGTGCCGCCCGCCGGGTCGGCGCCGCCGACGCCGTCGTCGGTGACGACGACGCGCAGGAGGTCGCCCCGGCGGCCGTCGGCGACGCGGCCGACGTGGACCGAACAGCGTTCGGCGCGGGCGTGTTTGGCCACGTTGGCGAGGGCTTCGGAGACGACGAAGTAGGCGACGGCCTCGACGGTGGAGCCGGGCCGCCGGGCGAGGTCCACGGTGAGTTCGACGGGGAGCGGGGCGCGTGCGGCGATGCCGGAGAGCGCGGCGTCCAGGCCGCGGTCCTCCAGTACGGCCGGGTGGAGTCCCCGTACGAGGCTGCCGAGTTCCTCGATGGCCTCCTTCGCCTCGCGGTGGGCCTCGTCGATGACGGCCCTGGCCTCGGGCGGCAGGTCGGTGAGGGTGGCGCGGGCGATGCCGAGGTTCATGGCGAGGGAGACCAGGCGCTGTTGGGCACCGTCGTGCAGGTCGCGTTCGATGCGGCGGCGTTCGAGGTCGGCGGCGTCGAGGACGCCGGCCCGGCTCTCGGCGAGGTCCTCGACCCGGCGCTCCAGTTCGCGGGCCCGGTTGGGGCCGAGGAGGGCGGCCGCGGCGGTGGCGTCGATCCGGGTGAGGGCCGCGGCCAGCCAGGGCGCGGCGAGCAGGGCGAGCACGCCGAGGCCGGTGATGGCGTCGTACTGGGCCGTCCAGCCCGGGGCGGGGAGTTCGCCGTCGGAGGGGAGCACCCAGAACCAGGCGTAGACGCAGGCCCCGGCGGCGCCGCCGGCCCAGGTCAGGACCAGTACGGCGGCCCCCGCGGCGGCGAGCGGGCTGACGAGGAGGTGGTAGCCGTACTGGCGCCAGGTCGACTCGGAGCGCAGCCGCTCGGCGAGGCCGCGTACGGTCGCCCAGCGGTGTTCGTGGACGACGGGCGGCACCTCCAGGCCGAGGAGCGTCCGGAAGCGGCTGCGCTGGAGGAGGGTCAGCAGCGGGCGGAGCGCGAGGACCAGGAGCAGCGGGAGGGCGGTGTGGCCGGGGAGGGCGACGAGGGCGGCGGCACCGAGCAGGAGGGGCAGGGCGGGCGGGATCGCGGCCGTGGCGAAGACGGTGTTGCGCCAGGCCCACGCCGACCAGGGGGCGTGCGACGCGATCCAGGTGTACGTACGCCTCAGCGCGCCGCGGGTTGCCATGTCCGCAACGGTAATCGGATGGATCACGGGGCTGCCACCACCCTGGCGTCCGGCCGGTGGTGTACCTGGCACCACCCCCGCTTGGGACGGTGGGGCTACTGATCTTCTCCTCGCGGGCCCACAGGGTTGTGGTGTGCCCGGCGGACGGACCGCCGGACCGGAAGGAGACCCGCAGCCATGGCCCTCGTCGCCCCGCAGTTCCCTGCCCGCCCCCGCTCCGGGGGAGTGCGCGGCCGCGCGCCGCGGCTCGCGGCGGTGCTGACGGGGGCCGGGCTGGCGCTGCTGCCGTGGATGGTGGTGCTGGCGCGGACGCTGCCGCGGACGGCGGAGGTGTCCAACTGGTCCACCGCCTGGGTCGGCTTCGACGCGCTGCTGGCCGCCGGGCTGACCGGGACGGGGCTGCTGCTGCGCGGGGGCGACCCCCGGGTCCCGGCGGTGGCGGGTGCGACGGCCGCGCTGCTGGTGGCGGACGCCTGGCTCGACGTCACCACCTCGGCGGGTACGGCCGGGCAGGGCGCGGCGGTGCTGATGGCGCTCGCCGCGGAGCTGCCGCTGGCGGTGGCCTGCGCGGTGGTGGCCGCGCGGCGCACCGCCTGACGGGCGGCCGGGGGGCTGCTACTCGATGACGAGCTCGACGGGGATGTTGCCCCGGGTGGCCTTGGAGTAGGGGCAGACCTCGTGGGCCTGCTTGACCAGCAGGGTGCCGGTCTCGCCCTCCAGGTGGGCCGGGAGCTCGACGCGCAGGGTGACGGCGAGACCGAAGCCGCCGGCGTCCTGGCCGATGGAGGCCTCCGCGGTGACGGACACGTCGCCGGTGTCGACCTTCGCCTGCCGGCCGACCAGGCCCAGGGCGCTGGCGAAGCAGGCCGCGTAGCCGGCGGCGAAGAGCTGCTCGGGGTTGGTGCCCTGGCCGTTGCCGCCGAGCGCCGGGGGCATGGCGAGGGGCAGGTCGATCTGGCCGTCGGAGCTGACGGCGCGGCCCTCGCGGCCGTTGGCGGTGGCGACGGCGGTGTACAGCGCGTCCATCGGGAGGTCCTTTCAGAGGGGCGGGGCGGCCGGTGGCCGACCCTCGACCACAAATAGAGCACACAATTCAGTTGTGCACAACTCAATCGCTCGCAAGCCTGCTCCGGTACACTGGGGCACATGACCCAGCAGCCCGCCGACCCCTTCCGCGAACCCCTTCGCGACGAGGACTTCCTCCGCCTCGACGGACAGATCTGCTTCGCGCTGGGCGCCGCGAACCGCGCCTTCGGCGGTCTCTACCGGGTCGTCCTGAAGGACCTGGGGCTGACCTACCCCCAGTACCTGGTGATGCTGGTGCTCTGGGAGCACGGCACGATGCCGGTCAAGCAGCTCGGACAGCACCTGCGGCTCGACTCGGGCACGCTCTCGCCGCTGCTCAAGCGGCTGGAGACGGCCGGCCTGATCCGGCGCGAGCGCAGCACCGAGGACGAGCGGTCGGTGCACGCGGTGCTGACCGAGGAGGGCTCGGCCCTGCGCGCGCGGGCCGTGGAGGTGCCGCGCCGGATCGCGCGGGCGACCGGCTTCGAGCTGGCCGAGATCCGCGAGCTCCAGCAGCGCCTGGGCCGGCTCACGGCCGCCCTGGACGCCGCCGTCGAGTCGGTCGAGGTCGCTCCCCGGGACTGACCGCCCGCGGCGGGCACCAGGGCCGGCCGCGGGCCGGGATCAGGAGGCTCCGTCGCGCTCCATGGCGGGCCGCAGCCGCTCCAGCAGGGCGTAGAGGGTCGCACCCTCCGCCTCGTCCAGCGCGTCCAGCGCCCCGTGGGTGGCCTGCATCTCCGCGCGCACCCGGCGCATCACCTCACGGCCCTCGCCGGTCGCCACCACGTTCTTGACCCGGCGGTCGCGCGGCTCGGGCTCGCGCCGCACCAGCCCGCGCGCCTGGAGCCGGTCCACGATGCCGGTGACGTTCGAGGCGTCGCAGGCCAGCAGGGCCGCGAGGCCGCGCATCGGCACGGGCCCGTCCAGCTGGGCGAGGACCTTGGCCTGCGTGGAGGTGAGCCCGTGGCGGGCCGCCGCGGCGGCGAAGTCGCGCCACTGGGCGGTGCCGATGGCGGCGAGGAGTTCCAGCAGTTCCAGCTTGGTGGGGCGGTGCGGTGCGGTGGTGCTCATGGCCCGCGAGCCTAGCCGAGGATCGTTGACATTATCAACCTTTTACTTGACCACCTTAACTATCTCTGACTACCTTCGTCGAAGTACTTGATGACATAAAACATCTGCGTCCTGAAACACTGAGAAGGTCCCCCCTCCATGAGCTCCGCCGCATCCGCCCCCGCCGAAGCGAGGAAGGGCAACGAGACGGTCATCGTCTTCGCCCTGAGCCTCGCCGCCATGGTCGTGTCGATGATGCAGACCCTGCCCGTACCGATCCTGGGCCTGATCCGCACCGACCTCGGCACCTCCACCGCCAACGTCAGCTGGGTGACCACCGCCACCCTGCTCTCCGCCGCCGTCTTCACCCCGCTGCTCGGCCGCTTCGGTGACCAGCACGGCAAGAAGCCCACCCTGGTGGCCGTCCTCGGCGTGATGGTGGCGGGTTCCGTGGTGGCCGCGCTCGCGACCTCCCTCCCCCTGCTGATCCTGGGCCGGGTGCTCCAGGGCGCCGCGACCGCGATCTTCCCGCTGGCGCTGTCGGTGCTGCGCGAGGAGGTCCGGCCGCAGAAGCTGCCCGGCGCCATGGCGCTGGTCAGCGGCACGCTCGCGTTCGGCAGCGGCCTGGCGCTGGTCGCCACCGGCCTGCTGACCTCAGGCGAGGGCGCCGACTACCGCAACGCCTTCTGGATGGCGACCGGCTTCGCCGTCATCGCCCTGCTCGCCGTCGTCTTCCTGGTCCCCGCCACGCGGCACAAGACCGGCGGGCGCACCGACTTCCTCGGCGCGCTGACCCTCGGCATCGCCCTGCTGCTGCTCCTGCTGCCCATCTCCCAGGGTCACGAGTGGGGCTGGTCCTCCGCCCGCACCCTGGGCAGCTTCGCCGGTGCCGCCGTGATGACGGCCGTCTGGGTCCTGGTCGAGCGCAAGGTGGCCGAGCCGCTCGTCGACATGAAGATGTTCGTCCACCGCCCGGTGCTGATGGCCAACCTGGCCGGCATCCTCGTCGGCTTCGGCATGTTCGCGAACTTCCTGGGCGTTTCCTACCTCGTCCAGATGCCCGAGAAGCTCACCGGCTACGGCTTCGACGCGTCCATCCTGCGCGCCTCCGTCCAGTTCCTGCTGCCCGGCGCGATCGTCTCGCTGCTCGCCTCCCCCGTCGGCGGGCAGCTGGTGCGCCACCGCGGGCCCCGCCTCGCGCTCGCCGTCGCCGCCGCGCTCGGCGCCGTCGGCTTCGGCTGGCTGGCGCTCGACCACGGCCACACCCTCTCGGTCATCGGCGCCGGCCTCGTCGTCGGCGCGGCCGTCAGCTTCGGCTACGCCGCCATGCCCGCGGTGATCATGTCGAGCGTCCCGCACCACCAGAGCGGCATCGCCAACGGCATCAACTCCATCTCCCGCTCCACGGGCAGCGCGATCGGCAGCGCCATCGTCACCACGATCCTGGCGTCGAAGACCGTCGAGCACCTGCCCCAGGGCGTCCCGCCGCTGCCCGCCGAGTCCGGATTCACCCTCACCTTCTGGATCGGCGCCGCCGCCTTCGCCCTCGTCGCACTGATCAGCTGGCTCGGACTGCGTTCCGGCCACGGCCCGCGCGTGGTCGCGTCCGCCGTCGCGGAGGCCGCGCCGTCGAAGGCCGCGGCGTCGAAGGCCGCGGAGCCCGCCGACGCCGTCTGACCTGCCGTCAAGCCGTATCCCCGCCGCCCCCGGTCCGCCACGGACCGGGGGCGGCGGCATGTCCGGGACCCTCACCCGGAGCCCTCCCCTCCGCGTTGTCAGTGGGGCTCGCTAGTCTCCCCGCATACCGCAGCTCGACGGGCGCTCGCGCCTCGTTCCGGGCTGCGCAAGACCGTTTCCGGACAGGTGGAGGGGCGCGCGCTGATGGGCTGGCTGGCGTTGGACGAGGGGTACGAGATCTCCCTCGTGGAGGGGAAGGTCGCGGTACGGCGGCCCGGGGGGCGGCAGTTGAAGGCACTGCCGAAGGCGCTGCGCGACCATCCCGAGGTGGACCGGCTGCGCCGGCTCGCCGAATGGCTGGAGCGGCACGAGGCGGCCTGCGCGGCCCAGGTGGACACCTGGATGGTGTCCTCGCTGCCGGTGCCGACCGAACTCCTCGCCCGGGTATGGCCCGACGGGGCCTGGCAGGCCGCACTGCGCGACCTCGCGGTCGTCCCCGACGACGACCCCGACGAGGTGGGCTTCCTGCGCGACGCCACCGCCGACGGCGAGCTGAAGGTGGTCAACCTCGACGGCGAGACCGTACGCCTCTCCCCGCGCACGGTGACCCTGCCGCACCCGGTGCTGCTGCCCGACCTGGACGACGTACGGGAGTTCGCGGCCGAGCTGGACATCACCCAGCGGGTCGAGCAGATCCACCGGCCCACCTGGGAGAAGCCCGCGGACCTGGAGCCGGCCGCGACCGAGGTCCGCGACTACGCGGGCGGGGTGTTCCCCACCCGGTTCGGCCTCGCGGCCCGCGCGACCGCCCTCGGCTACCGGGTCTCCGGCGGCTACGCCACCTGCAAGGTGCGCGACCGCGGCCGGGCCGTGGAAGCGGCCGTCTGGATCGGCGAGCCCTACTGGGACGACGAGACCGCCACCGGGGCGCTCAACTGGCACGACGAGGACGGCCGGGCGGTACGCCTCGGCGAGGTCGGACCGGTGGCCTGGTCCGAGGGCATGCGGATGGCCGCGGCGCTGTACGCCGGGCGCAGGATCGAAGAGGGCGGGGACGAAGCGTGAGCACCACCGACACCACCGACACCACCGACACCACCGACACCACGGGCACGGCCGGGCACGCCGCCGCCGACGCCGCCGAACTCCTGGCGGCGGGCGCCGTCCTGCCCGCCGGCACCACCGGGGCGGGCGCCTCGGCCGTGCCCCTCACCGCCCGGGCGTACCGCCACCCGGCCCTCGGGGACGAGCGCGTCGTGGTCCGCCTCGCCGCGGCCGAGCTCGGGGCCGCCGAGGACCTCGCCGCCGGCTTCCTGGGCCTCGTACCGGACGGCGAGCCGCAGGTGGTCGGCCTCGGCCGGCGCCAGGCGCTCGGCTTCCCGGAGTGGGTGCTGGTGCACCACCCCGAGGACGGACACCACGCGCTGGCCGTGGTGCCCGAACTGGACCGGCTGGCCCGGCAGGCCAAGACCAAGCCCAAGGCCGCCCTCGACGCCTGCACCGAGCTGGCCGACCGGCTCGCCGCCGCCGTCCCGCACTTCCTGCCCGTCTTCTACGAGCAGGCCGCGCGCGTCTTCCTCGCCGTCGAGAACACCACGTACGCGGCACAGCTGTTCGGCCGCGCCCGCACCAGCGAGGCCCGCTACGGCCTGGCCGTCGACGAGGACCGGCTCGACGCCGTCTTCCTGGAGTTCGCCCTGGCCGGAGCCCTGCCGGTGAAGACGCTCACCGGCTACGGCAAGGAGCTGGCCCAGCGCGTCTCCCCCGCCGAGGCCCTCGAGCGCTTCCGGCGCCTGTGCGTACGCCGCACCGCGGGCGGGCTCGCCCCGTCCGCGCAGGCCGCCGTCGAGCTGCGCCGGCTCGCCCGCGCGGCCGGGCTCACCGGCAGCGTGCCCGAGCAGGACTACCTCGCCGAGCTGCTGCCGCTGCCCGCCACCCTGCGCGCCGCGGCCGGCTGGTGGAAGGCCCACCGCACGGCGCTCGTCGCCCTCGCCCGGCGCGTGCCCGCCGTACGCGGCACCCTGCTCGGCATCACCCCCTCCGGCGGCGGCGACGCCGGGGAACTGGCCGCCCTGTGGCTGGAGGTGCTGGAGGAGTCCGGCGCCACCGCCGGGCTGGCGGACCCCGGCCTGCCGGCCGAGGAGCGCCCCGCCGACGGCACCGCGGGCTGGCTGGAGCGCTTCCACACCGCCCGGCACACCGGCTGGGGCACCCCGCCGCCGCTGCCCGGGCTGCTCCCCCTGGTCGAGCGCTGTGCCGGCGTGCTGCGCGCCGAACTGGCCCTGCCCGGGCGGGAGGCGGGCCTGCGCCTGGGCCTCCAGGACGTGGACCTGCTCGACCTGCTGCTCTCGTACGGGCTGACCGTCGCCGACCCCGGCCCGAACCAGGTGCTGGGCCTGGACACCTGGGCCCGTTCGGCCGGGCGGCGCGACCTGCGGGCGCTGTGCGCGGACGAGCGGTTGCGCCCGGCGTTCTTCCGCACCCTGGACCGCTTCAACACCAACGCGTCGGGCGACCGCGGGACCGTACGGCACCTCGCCGAGGCGCCCGGCAGCGCCCCGCTGGTGGCCGAGTGGGTCCGCCGGGTGGCCGGCGAGTCCACGGCGGCGGCACTGCCGGAGCTGCCGGAGGCCCTGCGCCGGCTCACCTGGCTGCCGTCCGAGGCGCTGGCCCTCGCCCCCGAGGAGGTGTCCCGGGCCGCCTCCGCCGACCTCGGCGAGATCCTGGCCCGCACCCTGCGGGGCGGCCTGTTCGAGGAGCTGGTCTGGCCGGCCTGGGAGGCCGCCGTCACCGAGCTGTCGCCCGGCCGCGGCCGCACCCGGCTGACCGTGATGGACGCCTGGCCGTACGTCATCGTCGCCAACTCCACACAGGTCCGGGTCATCGACGCCGACTCCACCGTGCTCACCCACGACCTGCGGGTCCCGCCGGGCGACCGCCACAACCACGGCTTCCACTACACCGACGGCGACCTGCTCGTCTTCTGGGCCTCCTACGACGGCCCGGTCCAGGGCTACTGGCTGAGCGCCCCCGACGACGTCCTCACCCTGGACTCCGCCGCCAACTACTGGTCGGTGCGTACCGAACACGTGACCCTGGCACTGCCCGGCGGCGGCCGCACCACCGGTGGCCCCGCCCCGCTGCACGCGGGCGACAGCAGGCTCCCCGCCGAACGGGCCGTCATCACCGACGGCACCTCGTACTGGGTGTGGGACCAGGGCGGCCGCCCCGGCGACTGGGGCTGGGCCGAGTACGACCCGGCCACCGGCGCGGTCGGCCGGCGCTCCCTGCCGCGCTTCCTCGCCGACGCCCTGGACGGCCACCCGGCCGGCAGCGTCCTGAACGACCACGTCGGCCAGAACTGGCTGCGGCCGACGCCCTCGGTCGAGGGCTCCGTGCTGGGCGCGCCCGTCGACGGGCTGCTCGGCTGGCGGGTGGTGTACCGGCGCGGCGAGGGCTGGCACGGCTCCGACAACACCGGACGCGCCGTCACCGTCCGCGAGGGCGGCCCCCTCCCGCGCGCCGCGGTCGTCTTCCCCGGCGACGACCGGCCCCGCGCCGTCTCCCAGGACTGGCGGACCCTGGCCCTGACCGACCCCGAGGGCGCCGTCACCTGCCGGGTCACCTCCGACCACAACGGCGGCCTCTACTGGACCGGCCACACCGAACTCCCCAAGCTCGCCTACTGGTACTGCCTACGGCCCCGCGACCCCGAGGGCTCGGCGGTGCTGCGCGCGATGGACGGGCGCGCCGCCGGAGCCCTGCTGGCGGCCGCCGAGCAGGCCGAGAAGCGCACGGACCTGGCGGCACTCGTCGCCGCGGCCCTGCCCGGCGTCACCGCGCCCGCGCTGCTCGGCGGCGTCGTCGACACCCTGCGCTCCGCACTGACCCAGCGCAAGGCCCTGGCGAAGGTGGCGCTGGCGCTCGAGCCCGCACCGCAGCGGACGAAGGAACCGGCCCGGCGGGGACCCCTCGACCAGGTGGTCGACCGGGCGCTGCACGGCCTCACCGGCACCCCCTACCACCGGCACTTCGGCGGGGACTCCGACGCGACGTTCCGCTTCCTGCGCACCCTGGCGGCGGCCGTCGTCGACACCGCCGCCGAGGCGGTCCCGGGCCGGCTGCACGTGGACACGCCGAAGATCTCCGCCTCCTCCTTCCCCTGGGCCGGACTGTTCCTGGACGCCCCCGCGGCGGTCGCCTACCGCGCGGTCGTCACCGGCGACACCTCCGAGGAGGAGCGGACGGCGCTGTTGCGGATGCTCGCCGAGGTGGACGCCCTGGGACTGGCCTCCGCCACGGCGTCGGCCGAACGGTGGCGGCGCGTCCGCGTCCGCATCGACACCGCCCACCTGCTGGGGGCCGACGGCCGCGAGCGCGGCCGCGGCGGCAGGCACCGCGCCGTCCTCCCGCTCGGCGGCGGCGCCGTGCTCGCCCTCAACGAGCAGACCCTGGAGTTCCCGAGGACCCGCGAGTTCGACGCGCTGCTGCACGACCCGGCGGGCGCCTTCGCCGTGCCCGCCCCCTACACCGGGGCCGGGGCGGCCGAGCCCGTCGGCGACCGCGGGCGCGCCGCGGACTGGACCGCCGCCTTCCTGAAGGAGGCGGCCGAGCGCGGCCCGGCGCCCTGGTTCCCCGAGGCCGCGGAGGAGTTCGCGCGGCTCACCGGGGTCTCCGGTGCCGTGGCCCGGATGGTCCTCGCGGGCCTGCCGCACCTGGACACGTGGGAGCGCTCCTTCCTGCCCGCCGGGCTGCGCGACACGCTCGCGCTGAAGGCCGGCGACGCCGTCAACGCCCGCGACGACCTGAAGGAGCTCGCCGTGGAGGTCCGGCGCGCCCTGGTCGCGGCGCTGCTGCCCACCGACCCGGCGCGGCTGTGGACGGACGGCCCGGACGCGGCCGCCGCCGCGCGGGTGTGGAACGAGCGCGTGGGCCGTCGTACGCCCGTGCCCGAGTGGCTGCTCGCCGAGGCCGCCAAGGACGTGCGCGGCGGCTGGGCCCCGCACCGGGCACTGCCCGCGCTGCTCGACGCGGCCTCCTCCGAGGTGCTGAGCACCGATGTCGCGTGGACGGTCAACGGCGACCACGTGGAACCCGCCGTCCCGGTGGCCCAGCCCTTCGACGCGGGCGTGCTGACCGGGGCCGCCGCCCTGACGGCCTGGCTCGCGCACCGGCTGCCCGCCGGACACCCGGTACGGGCGAGCCTGCCGCCCGCGCTCACCGCGCTGCGCCAGCGCCTGGCCTCACCCGAACTGCTGATGAGCGTCGGGCACTACGTCCGGCTGCCCGACTTCCGCAAGGCGGCCGGCGCCCCCACCGAGACCGGCCAGGGCTACGAGCGGTACGGCGCGGTGGTGCTGGCCACGCACGACACGCAGCCCCGGCCCGCGGTGCGCCCCGCACTGCTGGACTCGACCGGCTCCGACCCCTACCTGCCGCTGCTGCGCGGCGCCGAACAGCAGCCCTCGCGGGCCGAGACGGCACTGCGCCTGGTCCAGGACCCGGCGTTCGCCGCGCTGCTCGCCGACCCGGGGGCGCCCGTCGCCGGCGGCCTCGACAAGGAGGGGACCTGGTGGCCGCAGGACCCGTCGCGCAGCGTGCCCGAGCTGGTGGCGGAGGTCACCGCGGCGTACGGGCTGGGCGCCGACGCGGCCGCGCTGTACCTGGCGCTGCTGGCGATGCCCGACCCCACCGACCGCAACACGTCCCGCTGGACGGGCTGGAAGCCGGCCCGGATGAAGGCCGCCCGCGCCGAACTGGCCGCCACCGAGCTGGTGGTGACGGCCACGCGCTCCCGCGCGGGGCGCTCCCTGTTCCTGCCCGGCGGCTGGTCCGAGCCCGGCGCGCCGGTCCTGCCGGTCGAGACGTGGAAGCTGCCCATGTACGCGCTGGCGGCGGGCGGCCATCCGGTGCTGGGCGTGCTGGTGCCCGCGGAGCCGGCCGCGGAGCTGTACCGCCGGGCCTGGGCGCGGGTCCGCGGGGGCGACGTACCGCGCTTCGAGGAGCTGAAGGTGAAGCGGACCGGCTCCCGCCGGCGCTGACGGGCATCCGCCGGACCGGCGCCGGATCCGGTGGGGGCGCGGTGCCGCCGCGCCCCCACCGGGCTCCGGCCCGCCCTTTCCGCACCTGGGCACTCGTGAACTCCCGCACTCGTGAACCTCTGAACTTCTGCACTTCTGCACTTCTGCATGCACTTCCGCACTTCTGACAGTTGAAGGACCGATACCCCATGACCGTCACCGAACAGTCCGCCCCGGCCCGGCAGGCGATGCCCGCCGAGGAGCGGTACGCCGCCGAACTCGCCTTCCTCGCCGCCCAGGACCCCGGCCCCCGCCCTCCCGGCTGGGCGCTCACCCCGCGCGCGGTGGTGACCTTCGTGTGCGGCAGCGCGGGCGAGCAGCTGGCCCTGCCCGAGCGTCGTGCCGGGCTCCCGTCGAAGCTGGTGATCGCCCCGAAGTTCGTCGGCGAACGCGCCCTGGTGGAACGCTGCGTGGTCACCCTGGCCGGGGAGCGCGGCCTGCTCCTCACCGGCGAGCCGGGCACCGCCAAGTCGATGCTGTCCGAGCTGCTGGCGGCCGCCGTGTGCGGCACCAGCGAGCTCACCGTCCAGGGCACCGCCGGCACCACCGAGGACGCCTTCCGCTACGGCTGGAACTACGCGCTGCTGCTCGCCCAGGGCCCCACCCCACAGGCCCTGGTCGACTCCCCCGTGCTCAGCGCGATGCGGACGGGCCGGGTGGCACGGGTCGAGGAGATCACCCGCTGCCTGCCCGAGGTGCAGGACGCGCTCGTGTCGATCCTGTCCGACCGGCGGGTCAGCGTGCCCGAACTGACCGCCACCGAGGACGCGGTGGTCAGCGCCGTCCCCGGTTTCACCGTCATCGCCACCGCCAACCTGCGTGACCGGGGCGTCTCGGAGATGTCCGCCGCCCTCAAGCGGCGCTTCAACTTCGAGACCGTCGGCCCGATCGCCGACCCGGACGCCGAGACCGAGCTGATCCGGCGGCAGGCCGTCGCCGCCGTCCAGCGGGCCGGCGCCGCCTTCGGGGTCGACGACTGCGTACTCGACGCGCTCGTCACCGTCTTCCGGGACCTGCGCTCGGGGCGCAGCGCCGAGGGCTGGGACGTGGAGCGGCCCGGCACGGTCATGTCCACCGCCGAGGCCGTCCAGGTGGCGGCTTCCCTGGGGGTGTCCGCCGCGTACCTGCCGGGCGGTGACGTGCTGGACCTGCTGCCGGGCCACCTGCTGGGCGTGGTGCGCAAGGACGACCCCGCCGACCACGGGCGGCTCCTCGGCTACTGGGACGGCCCGGTCCGCCGCCGCGCCGAGGACGGCTCGGCGACCTGGCGCCGGCTGTGGGACCTGCGCGGGAGCCTGCGTTGACGCTCACCGCCGAACCGCGGGCGGCGGTCGAGGAACTGGCCGCCTGCCGCGAGCCGTACCTGCTGGGGGTGCGCCACCACAGTCCCGCGCTGGCCGCGGTGGTGCCCGCGCTGCTGGACGCGGCGGACCCCGAGGTCGTCTGCGTGGAGCTGCCGGCCGAGTTCCGGCCGTGGCTGCCCCACCTGGCCGACCCGGAGACCGTGGCGCCGGTGGCCCTGGCGGGCCTGGGGGACGGAGGCCGCCTCGCCTTCTACCCGTTCGCGGACTTCTCCCCCGAGCTGGCGGCGATCCGCTGGGCGTACGGGCGCGGCGTGGAGGTCGTCTGCTGCGACCTGCCGCTGTCCGACCGGGGCTGGACGCCGGAGCCCGCGACGGCCGTCCCCGGCCCGTCGGGGGGCCGCGACTACGCCGGCGCGCTCGCCGCGTCGGGGACCGGGCGCGAGGGGGACGACCTGTGGGACCGGGCCGTCGAGGTCCTGGCCCCGGGCTGCTCCCCCGAGGCCGTACGCCGCGCCGCGCTCGGCGTCGGCTGGGCGCTGCGGGCCGATGCGGGCGCGGTGGCGGCGGTGGACCTGGCGCGGGAGGCCCACATGCGGGGCGTGCTCGCGCGGTTCGCCGGCCGCCGGGTCGCCGCCGTGATCGGCGCCTTCCACGCCCCCGCCCTCCTTGCTCACGCGGGGCCGGAACACGAGGACGGGAACGGGGCCGGGGACGGGAACGGGTTCCGGTTCGGGGACGGGTGCGAGCCCGAAGCCGGGGGCTTCGTCACCTCGTTCGTGGCGTACTCCCATGACCTGCTCGACTCCCGCTCCGGCTACCCCGCCGGCATCCGCGACCCGCTGTGGCAGCAGGCCGTCTTCGAGGCGGGCGGGGACCCGGAGCGGCTGCGGGAGGCGGCCGCGGCCGCGCTCGTCCGGCTGTGCCGGGAGCTGCGCCGCGCCGGGCACACGGCGGGCACCGGGGAGGCGGCCGAGACGCTGCGGCTGGCCTGCGACCTGGCGGTGCTGCGGGGGCTGCCCGCGCCCGGCCGGGGCGAACTGCTGGAGGCCGTCACCACGGTTCTCGGGCAGGGCGAACCCCTGGGCCGGGGACGGGCCCTGGCCCGCGCCCTGGAGGCCGTGTTCGTCGGCACGGGCCGCGGCCGGACCACCCCGCACGCCCCCCGTTCCGGGCTCGGCCCCTCCGTGGAGGCCGAGCTGGCCGCGCTGCGGCTGCCGGGTCCCGGGGACCCGGAGCCGCGCGAGATCCGCCTCGACCCCCTGCGCTCCGAGCTCGACGGGCGCCGGGAGGTGCTGCTGCGGCGCCTGCTGGTCTGCGGGGCGTCCTACGCGGAGCCGCTCGGCACCGCCGCCACCGGCGACGGCACCGCCCTGGGGAGCAAGTGGCGGCCGGCCTGGACCCCGGCCGTCCCGGCCCGCCTTGACCTGGCGGGGGTCCGCGGCGTGAGCGCCGCCCAGGCGGCCGCCGGGACGCTGCGTGACACCGCGCGCCGCCAGGCGGCCGAAGGCGGCCCGACGGCGGCCCAGGTGCTGGCCGGGCTCGACGCGGCCGCGCGCTGCGACCTGCCCGAACTGGTCGGCGTACGCATGGAGGAGATGGCGGCCGTCCTGCCGGACACCGCCACCGTGCCGGAACTCCTGGAGGCCGTCGACCTGCTGGAGGGGCTGCGCCGCGGCCACCTGCCCGGCGCCGGGGACGCGGCGCGGGCCGCCGCCGGGGAGCTGGCCGGCGAGCTGCTCGACGCGGCCCTGCGGTCCCTGCCCGGCCTGGCCGGCAGCGACGACCCCGCCGACGCGGGCGCCCTGGTGGCCCTCGCCAACCGGGCCGCCGCCCGCCGGCTGGGGCTGCGCATGGACGCCGCCCTGGCCGAACTCGCTTCCGGTGCGGGCCCCTTGATGCGCGGTGCGGCCCTGGCCGTACGGGTGCTGCTCGACCTGGACCCGGCGGACGAGCTCGGCGCCCGCGCCGCCGCCTGGGTGGACGGGGCGGCCACCCCCGACGGCCGGCGCGCGCTGGCCCGCCGCCTCACCGGCCTGCTCACCGCCGCCGGGCCACTGCTCGGCGCATCCCCCGCGGCCCTCACCCCGCTGCTGGACCGGGTGGACTCGCTGGCCGACGCGGCGTTCCTGGAGCGGCTGCCCGCGCTGCGCGCCGGGTTCGACGTGCTGACGCCGGCCGCCCGGGAGCGGCTGCTCGACACCGTCACCGAGCGGCTCGGCGACCGCGTCGACCTGGCGCTGGACGCGCCGCCCGCGCTGCTGGCCCTGTGGGCCGCCGCCGACGCGGCCGGGCTGGCCGCGCTGAAGGAACTGCCGCTGCCCGGTGGTCCGCCGGACGCGGCCGGCGTCCCCGCCCCCGTCGGCGCGGCGGTGGCAGCGCTCCCCGCCCGGCCGGCCGGGGAGGAGCGGAGGCTGGCGCCCGCCGACCGGTGGCGGCTGCTGCTGGGCCGCCAGCGCGACCGGCTCCCGGCGGGTGCCCGGCCCTACGCCCGCGCGCTGGACGAGCTGTACGGAGCCGGGCGCGGGGAGGGCTCCGCGGACGTGGGCCGGCCCGGCTCCGGCGGCGGGGACGAGGCCTCCTTCCCGACCGCACGGGAGTGGTCGGCGGAACTGGAGTCCCTGTTCGGGGCCGACGTGCGCGAGGAGGTGCTCGCCGACGCGGCCGGGGCGGGCCGCACCGATGTGCTGGCCCAGCTCGACCCGGCCGCGGTACGCCCCTCCGTGGAACTGCTGACCTCGGTGCTCTCGCTGGCCTGCGGCATGTCCGAGGCGCACCTGGCCCGGCTGCGGCCGCTGGTGCGGCGGCTCGTGGACGAGCTGGCCAAGGAGCTGGCCACCCGGCTGCGCCCCGCCCTGTCGGGCGTCGCCACCCCCCGCCCGACCCGCCGGCCGGGCGGCCCGCTCGACCTGGCGCGGACCCTGCGGGCGAACCTGGCGCACACCCGGCGCCTCGACGACGGCCGGGTGGTGGTGGTTCCGGAGCGTCCGGTGTTCAGCACGCGGACGTCGAAGGAGGCGGACTGGCGGCTGATCCTGGTGGTGGACGTCTCCGGGTCCATGGAGGCGTCCGTGGTCTGGTCGGCCCTGACGGCGGCGGTGCTGGGCGGGGTGCCGACCCTGTCCACGCACTTCCTCGCCTTCTCCACCCAGGTCGTGGACCTCAGCGGCCGCGTCGAGGACCCCCTCTCGCTGCTGCTGGAGGTCCGGGTCGGCGGCGGTACGCACATCGCGGCGGGCCTCGCGCACGCCCGGAGCCTGATCACGGTGCCGAGCCGCACGCTGGTCGTCGTGGTCAGCGACTTCGAGGAGGGCGCCCCCCTCGGGGGACTGCTCTCCGAGGTGCGGGCGCTGGCGGCGTCCGGTGCCCATCTGCTGGGCTGCGCCGCGCTCGACGACGCGGGCACGCCCCGCTACTCGGTGCCGGTGGCGCGGCAACTCGTCGCCGCCGGGATGCCGGTGGCCGCCCTCAGCCCTCTCGCCCTGGCCCGCTGGGTGGGCGACCGACTCCGTGGGGAGCCCCGATGACCAGTACGCTGTCGCCGCCCGTCACCGCCGAGGTGGTCGCGGACGCGGTGGAGAACCTGAGCGCCCGGCTGCGCAAGAAGCTGGACGCCGCGATCGAGGGCTGCCCGGAGGGTGCCGGCGCGGACGGGGCGGTCGTGTTCCGCTTCGGCGAGGACGCGGTGGTCACCCTGCGGCCGGGGCCGTCGGGGGCGGTCACGGAGGCCGGACAGGCCGTCTGCGGCTGCCTGCTGGCGCCGCGCTGCCTGCACCGGGCGGCGGTCCTGGGGGCCGCGCCGCTGGCGGAGCCGCCGGCCGAACCGCCGGCCGAACCGCCGGCCGGGCCCCTGGCCGGGGAAGGCCCCGGTGAACGGGACGCGTCCGGACCGGAGGCGGGTACGCCGCCCGAGGACGACGCTCCCGCGCGGACGACGGGGGCGGCGGGGGCGGCCGCGCCGCCGGGTTCCGTGCCGGATGCCACCGCCCCGGCAGCCGCTGCCGGAGCCGCTGCCGGGTCCGTTTCGGACGCCGGGGACGCGGACCGGGACGCCGGCGCCCCGCCGACGCCGGCCCAGGTGCGGGCCGGGGCCGCGCTGTGGGCCGTGTCGGCCGAGGCGCTGGCCGCCGGGGTCGTCGCCGGGGGCGCGGTGGTCCAGGCCGAACTGCTGCGCGCCGCGCACACCGCACGGCTCGCCGGGCTGCCGCGCGCGGAGGCCGCGGCGCTGCGCGTGGTACGGGGACTGCGGGCCGCTCGGGAGCGCCGGGCCGGCCAGCGGCTCGCCGACCTGGCCGCCGCCTTCTCGGAACTGCTGCGCACCGCCGCGCTGCTGGCGTCCGGGACGGGCGGGCCCGGGCTGACCGGCGGCGGCCGGCGCGCCTACACGGCCGGGGGCGGCCTGCGCGTCCACGGCCTGTGCCGGGAGCCGGTGCTCACCGCGACCGGCTACGGCGGCGTGGTCACCCACCTGCTCGGCGCGGACGGCGCCCGCTACACCCTGTCGGACGTCCGGCCCGGCGGGCTCGCCCGCGCGCGGGGCGCGGGTGCGGCCTCCGTGGCCCTGGGCGGTGCCGCCCTCGACCACGCGGGGCTGGCGCGCGCGGGGCTGCGCATCAGCGGGGCGACGGTCTCCGCCGACGGCCGGCTCGGTGCCGGGCGCGGGGTCCGGGCGGTGCCGGCGCCGGGCGCGGCCTGGGACGAGGAGCCGCTGGCCGCGCTGTTCGCCCGGCCGGCCGCCGAGGCCGTAAGGGAGTTGCTGGCGCGGGACGCCGAACCGGGCCTGCTGGGCTGCGACGTCCAGGTGGTCGGCGCGGCCGGCGAGCACCTGCTGGTGTGGGAGCTGCGCGCGGACGCGCCGCTGCTGCGGCTGCGCCCGGCGCATCCGCACCCGGAGCTGGCGCACACCGCCAACCTGCGCCGCCTGGCCGGGCATCCGGGGCTGGCGGTGCGCGTCCTGGGCCGCCCCGACCCGGACCGGGCCGCCACCCTGAGCCCGCTCGCGGTGGGACCGGTGCCCGGCGCGCAGTACACGCTGCGCCTGCCTCCCGAGTGGCGCGACCGGGCCGACCTGGGCTACGACCGGCTCCAGGGCAGCCACTTCCCGGACGCCGGGGCCCCCGCCGGGCCGGTGGCCGAAGGGGAGCCGGGTCCGGACGCGGTGGCCGACTCGCCGCTGTGGCGGGTGCGCCGGCTGCTGGAGACGGGCGTGGCGGGCGGGCGTCGGGCGGTGGCGGAGACGGGCCGGGTCCCGGAGCCGCTCGCGGCGTACGGACCGCTGCGCCGGGCCGGGTTCGGGGCGGCGGCCGACCTGGCCGGCGCGCTCGTCGCGGAGGCCGGCCGCCGCCCGCGCGACGCCTTCGGCCGGCTCACCGAAGCCTCGTCGGAGGGCTACGCCTGGGCGTGGCTGGCGGCGTCGGCGCACCTGGAGGCGGCCCACCGCTCGCTGGTGGCCGCCTCCTGGGCCTGACCTGGGCTCTGCCGTCACGCTCCCGTCGTCGCCCGGAGGGCGGCCCCGCGGCTGGGGGAGGGAGTTCGGCGACGGACCCCGGGGCCGGCGGCGGGAGCGGAGCGCCGCCGGGCCTGGACCCGGCGGCGCCCCCACGGATCGTGGCTTGCGCTGGAGTGCGCTCCAGCGCGTAGCTTCGTCCGCACGCACCTACCACCAAGGGGGACACCGGATGCGGTACACACTCTTCGGCAAGACCGGTCTGCGGGTCAGCGAGCTGAGCCTCGGCACCATGATGATGGGCGACGAACCGGGCCGGGGCACCGACCTGAAGACCGCCTCCCGCCTCCTCGACGCCTACGCCGACGCGGGCGGGAACTTCGTCGACACGGCGAACATCTACGGCGACGGCGGTTCGGAGCGGATCCTCGGCGAACTCCTCCAGGGACGGCGCGAGGAGTTCGTGCTGGCGACCAAGTACACCTGCGCGACCCGTGACGGCGACGTCAACGCGGCGGGCAACCACCGCAAGAGCCTGGTGCGGTCGGTGGAGGCCAGCCTGGAACGGCTGCGGACCGACCACGTCGACGTCCTGTGGGTGCACGCCCGCGACAACTTCACCCCGGTCGACGAGGTGATGCGCGCACTGGACGACCTCGTCCGCACGGGGAAGGCACTGTACGTCGGCGTCTCGGACTGGCCCGCCTGGGAGATCGCACAGGCGAACACCCTCGCCGAGCTGCGGGGCTGGTCGGCGTTCGCCGGATCGCAGCTGCGCTACAACCTGCTGGAGCGGACGCCCGAGCGTGACCTGCTGCCGCAGGCGCGGGCGTTCGACCAGGCCGTACTGGCCTGGGCACCGCTGGCGGCCGGGAAGCTCACCGGCAAGTACCGCCGGGGCGAGGGGGGCCGGCTGGACTCCTGGAGCACGGCGGCGTCCCCGCAGGAGGAGGACGTCATCACCGCCGTGCTGGAGGTCGCCGAGCAGGGCGGCTGGACCCCGGCCCAGGTGGCGCTGTCCTGGCTCCTCGGGCGCCCGGGCAACATCGTTCCGATCATCGCGGCCACGCACGAGGTCCAACTCGCCGACAACCTGGGCTGTCTCGACGTCCGCCTCGACGCCGACGCCGTCGCCCGGCTCGACGAGGTGAGCGCCGTACCGCTCGGCTTCCCCCACGACTTCCTGCGGGAGCCCCAGGTCGTCAGCACCGTCCACGGCGACCGCTGGAGGCAGATCGAGGACCGCCGCAGCACCTGCCGGCGGACGGCCACCGAGGTGTGCTGACCCGGCGACCGGGGACCGGTGCGTGGTTGGATGTCCGGTTATGGGTAGTCTTCCCGGGTCAGTTCACGTAGCGTCTCGTCCGGGGTGGGGTCATGCATCGTCACACAGGTGTACGCGGCGGGGTGGTGGCCGTGGCGCTGCTGCTCGGGGTGAGCGGGTGCGGGGGGACGGGGAGTCCCGGCGACGGCAAACCGGCGCGGAAACCGGCCGGTGCCACCCCCTCCGCGCCGGCGTCGGCCCCCGCGCCCTCCCCTTCCGCGGGCGACGCCAAGCCGGCCTCCGGGGACGTGCTGCCGGGGATGGTCAGCGCGGCCGTGGCCCGGACCCAGCTCGCCTCGCTGACCACCGGCAAGCCCGGCACGATGGCCGGGTACAGCCGGGACAAGTTCACGCACTGGGCCGAGCAGGGCAACAAGTGCGACACCCGCGAGGCCGTCCTCAAGCGCGACGGGGCGGACGTCACCCAGGACTCCGAGTGCCGCGCCGTGTCGGGCAGCTGGAAGAGCCTGTACGACGGCGTCGCGGTCAACGAGGCCTCGAAGCTGGACATCGACCACATGGTGCCGCTGGCCGAGGCCTGGCGCTCCGGCGCCTCCGGGTGGGACGCGGCCAAGCGCAAGGCCTTCGCCAACGACCTGACGCGGCCGCAGCTGCTGGCCGTCTCCGCCGCGTCCAACCGCTCCAAGGGCGACCAGAGTCCCGACCTGTGGCAGCCGCCGGACAAGGCGAGCTGGTGCCAGTACGGGCGGGCCTGGACCACCGTGAAGTCCCACTACGGTCTGACCGTCACCGACGCCGAAAGGGCCATGCTCACCACCATGATCGACACCTGCGCCTCATGACGGCCCCCCGGCAGTGGCAGGACGAGGTCCTCGCGGGTCCCGGCGGCGCCATGACCGACGAGGTCGGCGTCATCACGGGCCCGCTCACCCTGCGGACCACCGGCGGGGCGGACGGCGAGGTCCGCTTCGACATCCAGTACACGGACGCGGACGAGTGGTACACGCTCACCGGCAGCCCCGTGGCCCACGGTGACCCCGCCGCCCTCCACACGGCCGCACTGCGCGCGATCCGGTCCGGCGGCGGCGCCGTGGCCCCGTCCCCGCAGGCCTGAGGCCGGTGCGGCCCGTTGGGCCGCTCGGGTGACGGGCGATAACCCCTGGGCCGGACGGCAGTTGGGCAGTTCGTCCCGCCGGGGACAGCACATGCGACAGAAGGATCCTCACGATGCTCAAGAAGTTCATGGCCACCGCCGCCGTCACCGCCTCCGTCCTGGGGACGGGCGCCCTCGCGGCATCCCCGGCGATGGCGATCGGCAATGACAACGGGATCAACACGGTCAACGGCAACAACGCCGACCAGATCTACGGCAACCAGGAGACCTCGGGCAAGCTGAGCCCGCAGCTCTCCGCGGTCCAGGGCTCGGTGAACAAGCTCTGCATCGGCCTGCCGGCCAAGGTCAACGTCCAGTCGGTGGCCGCCCTGATCGCCAACATCGGCGTGCAGGACATCCCGATCGCGTCCAACCCGCAGAACCAGCAGTGCGCCGAGAACTCCACCCAGGCCAAGGGCGACGAGACGCTCTCGCACCTCGTGGAGAACATCCCGGTCCTGTCGGGCAACCTCTCGGCCGGCAGCTGATCCAGCGGCCCCGGAGCGGCGCGGCGGTCGGACCGTCGCGCCGCTCCGGCGTGTCCGGGGCCCGACGGCAAAGGATTTGGTCTAGACCTTGACAGGTCCAGACCACTATCGGTTCAGTGGCGGTAGTTGTCGCCCCCCACCCTCCCGCGACATCTCCCCCCACTCCAGGAGCAGTTACGTGATACGCACTCTTCGCGGCCGAGCCCTCTCCCTCGCCGCGGCCGCCGCCGCGACCCTCGGCCTGGCCGTCGCCCTGCCGGCCTCCCCCGCCGCCGCGGCCCCCGCCTGCGCCGGGGCCTGGAACTCCTCCGCCGTCTACACGGGCGGCGCGAGCGCCTCGTACGGAGGCCACAACTGGCAGGCCAAGTGGTGGACCCAGGGCGAGACGCCCGGCACCACCGGCCAGTGGGGCGTCTGGTCGGACCAGGGCGCCTGCGGCGGCGGGGGCCAGGATCCCGACCCGGGCAACGGGAACCCGTCCGGCTTCGTGGTCAGCGAGGCCCAGTTCAACCAGATGTTCCCGAACCGGAACCCCTTCTACACCTACAAGGGCCTGGTGGCGGCCCTCTCCGCGTACCCCGGCTTCGCCAACACCGGCGACGACACCGTCAAGCGGCGCGAGGCGGCCGCCTTCCTCGCGAACGTCTCCCACGAGACGGGCGGGCTGGTGTACATAGTGGAGCAGAACACCGCCAACTACCCGCACTACTGCGACGCCTCCCAGCCCTACGGCTGTCCCGCCGGCCAGGCCGCCTACTACGGCCGCGGCCCGATCCAGCTCAGCTGGAACTTCAACTACAAGGCGGCGGGCGACGCCCTCGGCATCAACCTGCTCGCCAACCCCTACCTGGTGGAGCAGGACCCGGCCGTCGCGATGAAGACGGCGCTCTGGTACTGGAACACCCAGAACGGCCCCGGCACGATGACCGCGCACGCCGCCATGGTCAACGGCGCCGGCTTCGGCGAGACGATCCGCTCCATCAACGGGGCCCTGGAGTGCAACGGCGGAAACCCCGCGCAGGTGCAGAGCCGGGTGAGCAAGTACCAGAGCTTCACCCAGCTGCTGGGCGTCACCCCCGGGAACAACCTGGGCTGCTGACGCCGCGGAGGCCCCGGCTCACTGGCCGCGCAGGGCCGTGGCCAGCTGGGCGCGGGAGCGGACGTCGAGCTTCTGGTAGATCCGGGTGAGCCGGGCCTCCACCGTCTTGACGCTCAGGAAGAGCTTCGCCGCCGCCTCCTGGTTGCTGGCTCCCCCGGCGACCAGGAGGGCGAGCCGCGCCTCCGCCTCGGTCAGGGCCGCGACCCCGGGGTGCGGGCCGCAGCTCTCGGGCGCGTTCTCCCGGGCCAGGTCCAGCCAGGGCGCGGCCCCGGCGGCCTCGAACAGTTCGGCGGCGGCCCGCAGGGCGTCCCGGGCGGGGGCCCGTCGCCGCCGTCGGCGTTCCACGCGGGCCAGCGCGAGCAGGGTACGGCCGCGCTCGAGGGGCAGTCCGAAGTCGCCGAACCGCTCGGCGGTGGCCTCCAGCAGGGCGACGGCCCGCTCCGGCTCGCCCTGAGCGGACAGGCACAGCCCGCGGGCCCGGTCCAGGGCCGCGAGCACGGTGGTGCGGCCGAGGGAACGGGCGACCGGGGTGACCCGGTCCAGCAACTCGGCGGCCTCGCCGGGCGCGTCGGCGGCGACCAGGGCCTCGGCGAGCTCCCCGTGCCAGCGCAGGACGGAGGGGTCCACGACCTGCTGGGCCTCCTCCAGGGCGGCGACCCGGCTCAGGGTGGCGACCGCCCTCGCGGCCTCGCCGGTGGCGAGTTCCACCGTGCCGAGCGCGTACAGCCCCCGGGACAGGAAGACCTGGTCGCCCTCCTCCTCCGAGGCCCGGATGCCCCGGCGGGCGTACGCCGCGGCGCGGGCGAAACTGCCGGCGGCGGCCTCGGCGGTGGCGGCCACGTACCAGGCCGGCCCGGGCGAGAGGCCCGCCTCGATGGTGAGTTCCAGGGCGCGGCGGGCGTGGGCGGTGGCGCGGACGCAGCGGCCGCGGCGCAGTTCGGTCTCGGTCATGCTGCGCAGCACCTCGAAGACGTCCTCGGCGGAGCCGGTGCGCTGGACGGCGGGCAGCAGGACGAGGAGCTGGCGGCGGGCGTCGGTGAGCCGGTCGTCGAAGAGGGCGTGGCGGACGGCGAGGAACTGGGGGGCGTTGCGCATGCCGAGGGGGACCTCGGGGGCGGGCAGGGCGAGGGCCTGGGCGAGGATGTCCTCGGCGTCGGGGTCGCCGAGGATGCGGCCCATCCGGGCGCGGACGGTCAGGGCCATGGCTTCGGCGACCTGGTCTCCGCCGGCCTTCGCGAGTGCTCCGGCCTCGGCGGCGGCGTCGCGGGCGCGGACGGGGTCGCCGTCGCCGATGTTGTGCTTCCAGGCGATCCGCAGCTGGACGGCGGCCTGCAGGGAGGGGTCCCCGGCGGCGTCGGCGACGGCGTGGGCGATGGTCTCGTCGAGGTCGGCCAGGGCCTGCCCGGCGGCGTCGATCACCGCGAGCCGGGCCCGTACCCGCTGGGCGGGCGAGGCGTCCCGGGCGAGGACGGCGCGGGTGGCGCGGCGGGCGAGGTCGGCGCGGCCGGCCCAGCCGGCGTCCTCGGCGGCGCCGACGAGGCGGGCGAGTTCCTCCTGCGGGAAGGCGGCGGGGGTGCGTTCGGCGGCGAGCAGCCCGAGCTCGGCGGCGAGCGCCCGCTGGCCCCGGCGGCGGCAGGCGTCGGCGGCCCGGGTGATGTCGGCGGCGAGCCCGGCGTCGGGGGTGTCGACGGCGAGGGCGCGGTGGCGCACGGCCTGGACGGGGTCGTCGACGGCGGTGGCGAGCGCGGCGTGGCCGGCGGCCCGCTCGGGCCAGCCGGCGTCGGCGGCCAGGGCGGCCGGCAGCGCTCCGGCGGTGAAGGCGACGGTGCCGTCCTCGGCGACGGTGACCAGTGCGGCCCGTTCGGCCTGCGCGAGTTCCGCCTCGGCGTCGGGGCGTCCGGCCCGGCGGAGCAGGGCGGTGGTGGGGCGGGCGGCGAGGGCGGCGAGCAGCAGGGTCGGGCGGGTCCGGCCGGGGGCGGCGGCGAGGAGGCGGCGGGCGACCTCGCGGGCCTGGCCGGTGACGGGCAGGGTGTCGGCGTGGTGGGCGCCGCCGCCCTGGCCGGCGGCTTCGGCGAGGGAGTGGCCGAGGGCGAGGGCGAGGCGCGGGTTGCCGCCGCTGGCCTGGTGGATGCGGCCGGCCAGGCGGGCGGGCAGGCCGTGGCGGAGCAGCAGTTCGGCGACCTCGTCGGCGCCGAGCGCGGGAACGTGGACGACGGGGGTGCCGGGACCGCAGAGGGATTCGGCGACGGGCGCGGCCTGGACGCACTCGGCGGCGAGGACCCGGACGCGCGGCGGGGTCAGGCGCAGGACGAAGCGGAGCAGATCGGTGCTCTCGGGGTCGAGCCACTGGGCGTTGTCGAGGACGAGCAGGACGGGGCCGGAGGCGGCGAGGCCGCGGAGCACTTCGACGACGGCCAGGCGCAGGGCGACGTGGTCGCGGCCGGCGCGGGGGGCGTCGGCCTCGCGGCGCAGCAGGGCGATGGCGGTGCGCTGGGGTCCGGCGAGGCGGTCGAGGGCGGTGCGGGGGACGGAGGCGAGGAGGGCCGCGGCCGCGGCCTCGGGTATCTCCCGGTCGGCGGCTTCGGGGGCGAGGTGCAGGACGGTTTCGCGCCGGCGGGCGGCGGCGGCCGCGACGGCCCGTGCCACCTCGGTCTTCCCCGACCCCGCGCAGCCCGTGAGGACGGCGCGGCCGTGCGTGGTCAGCGCGCGGTCGACCGCCTCGATGAGTGCGCCGTGTCCGACGTTGGTGTCAGCGTTCCCCGTCGCCGCCACGCACAGCCACCAGCCTTTCGCGCCCCTGCTCCTGTGCCCTTCCTGTGAGACGCGACAATACGAGGTCAGCCCCCCGACGGACCCGGATTGTGACGCAGAATTCAGTCAGGCGGCAGGAATGCGCGGCGGGTCTGCCGGTACGGGAGGTACCGGCAGACCCGCGCACTGGATTGGTCCGTACCATCGGTCCGTCAGAACGGAGTTGGGGGGCTCCGCCGGGACCGGTGCGGGACCGGGATCAGAAGCCGAGGCTCCAGGAGTCGATCTTGCCGGTGTCGCCGCCCGCGTTGTCGTTCACACGGAGCTTCCAGGTGCCGTTCGCGACCTCGGAGGAGGCGTCGACGGTGTAGGTCTGGTTGATGTTGTCCGTGCTGCCGCCGGCCCGGTTGTGCAGGGTGTAGACGGTGCCGTCGGGGGCGACCAGGTCGACCTTCAGGTCACCGATGTAGGTGTGCGCGATGTTCACGCCGACCTTGAGGGCGGCCGGGGCGTTGCCGGTCACACCGGTGACGGTGATCGGGCTCTCGACCGTGGTGTTGTCGCCGATGGCGACGTCCGCGGTGTTCTCGAAGGCCGGGGTGGGCTGGGTCGAGGTCACGGCGTTGACGGTCGCGGTGGCGTCGGCGAGGCCGGCGCCGCAGCCGCCGGTGCAGGTGCCGGCCAGCGGACGGGCGTTGGCCTTGATGGCCGCCTCGATCTGCGCCGGGGTCAGCGAGGGCTTGGCCGCGACGAGGAGGGCGGCGAGGCCCGCGACGTGCGGGGCGGCCATGCTGGTGCCCTGGTACGGCTTGTAGATCTCGGCGCCGGGGGTGGTGGTGCCGCCGTTCAGCGTGGAGAGGATGCCGTTCTCGGGGGTGGTGACGGTGCCGGGCGTGTCGGTGGCGCGGCGGGTCTCACCGCCCGGGGCGGCGACGTCGATGATCGCGCCGTAGTTGGAGTAGAAGGAGCGGTCGCCGGTGCGGTTGCTGGCGGCCACGTTGATCACGTTGTTGCAGCTGGCGGGCGAGAAGCCGGCCGCGTCCGCGTTGCTGTTGCCGGCGGCGACCACGACGGTGGTGCCGCGGGCGACGGCCGCGTTGATGGCGTTCTGGTAGCTGGTGGTGCAGGCGCCGGAGCCGCCGAGGCTCATGTTGATGACCTTGGCGGGGGTGGCGTTCGCCGGGACGCCCGCGACGGTGCCGCCGGAGGCCCAGGTGATGGCGTCGACGATGTCGGAGGTGGCGCCGCCGCACTTGCCGAGCACGCGGACGGGCTGGATCTTGGCGTTGTACGCGATGCCCGCGACGCCCTTGGCGTTGTTGGTCGCGGCGGCGATGGTGCCGGCGACGTGGGTGCCGTGCCAGGAGGAGTCGCTGGCCTTGGAGCCGGTGCCGCACTCGCCGGCCGCGCTCCAGTCGCCCTGGTCGGCCGGGTTGTTGTCGCGGCCGTTGCCGTCACGGGCGGCGGTGGAGCTGCTGATGAAGTCGTAGCCGGCGACGATGTTGGGGGCCACGTCGGAGTGGGCCACGTAGCCCGTGTCGATGACGGCGACGGTGACGCCGGAGCCGGTGGTCTTGTCCCAGGCGGCGGGCACGTTCATCCCGGCGGTGGGCTCGAAGAGGTCCCACTGCTTGGCGTACTCGGTGTCGTCCGGGGTCGCCATGGCGTAGGCGCGGGAGTCCGGCTCGACGTAGGCGACGTCCGGGTCGGCGCGGAACTGGTCCATCACCTTCGCGGCGTCGGCCGGGGCGGTCGCACCGCCGAGGTTGACGAGCGCGGCACCGGTGCCGAGACGGCGGTCGAACTTGGCCTTCTTGCCGGCCTTCTGGCCCTTGGCGGCGGCGTCGGAGGCGGCCGCGTCGTTGGAGCTAGCCTCGGACGCCGAGGACTTGTAGCCGACGATCAGGTTCTCGACCGGGGCGGCGGCCGGGGCGGCGGGGGCCGCGGCGGCCGGCAGGGTGCTGGCGGCCGGGTCGTTCGCGGCGGTCACGGCCACGGCGGAGGTGGCGGCGCCGGCGAGCAGGGTGACGGACATGGCCACGACGGATATGAGCCGACGTCTGGGTGCGTGCACGTTGTTCCCCTTTACGGGCCGGTTCCGGGCAGGCCGGAGCGGCCGGTCGGTGCAGTGTGGGAGGTGGAACCGGCGGAAGCGGGCCTGGACGGGCTGGTCGAACCCGCCCCGGCACCGCCGCGCGCCGCGTCGCCCGGCCGCAACGGCGGGGCAGGGCGACGGCGTACCCCGGCGATCAGCGCGTCCGCGGTCGTTTCACACCATGTGGGGTTGGTGCGGGGGCCGCCCGTGGCGCGGAAGATCGCCGGTGGGCAGACAGTAGGCAACGCGGGAGTGAACCCGATACGGGGAAAACCCTTGTCCGGACCCTGCGGGGCCCCTCCCCGCCCGGGGGTTACCGGGGGTCGGCGCAGGCCCGCGTGATCCGTGGGGTCAGTGGGGCCGGCGGGTCAGTGGGGCAGCGGGCCAGACTGACCAGGCGGGCCGGCGGGCCGGCAGGTCAGCCGGGTCAGCGGGGGTTGAGACGGCGGAAGTACGTCCAGCTGGACTCGTTGGGCTCGGTCCACTTCTCCGGCGCGCGGGCGAACTCCGGGTGGCGGGCCGCGATGTACGCGCGGGTGCGCTCGGGGACCTCGGCGTAGGAGGCGAGCTTCACCCCGCGGCAGTGGAAGGTCAGGCCGCCGGGGCGCTGCCCCTGCTCCATCCAGGGCAGCCAGGGGGACATCCGGGTCCACGACATGGTGGCGGGGACGCTCGGGGCGTCACCGGCCAGGGCGGCGGCCGGGGTGAAGAACTGGAAGAGTTCCAGGGCCCGGTAGGTGTCGTCGGCGGAGTTCAGCGGGTAGTCCGCGACCGGCAGCGGGGAGGGGTAGGCGAGGGGGATCTCCAGGCTGAAGCAGACCTGGTCGCCCAGTTCGGTGCGCGGGACGGGGAAGGGCCGCCACCGCTGGTTGGCCGGATCGTTCCAGACGTGGACCACGGGCTTGTCCTGCCAGGTCTCCAGGATCTCCCGAGTGGCCGGGTCGAGGTAGAAGGCCGCCTCGCGGGAGAGCATCCGGTAGCCGCCGCCCTCCTCGTCGGCCTCCAGGCGGGCCGCGTTGAGGCCCTCGAAGCCGAAGAGGCGCCGGTAGGGCTCGCCGGGGGCCCAGGAGTGGACGTCGCCGGTCCACCAGAAGACGGTCTCCTCGCCGTCGAGGGAGGCGCGGGTACGGGCGAAGGCGTGCAGGAGCTCTTCCGGTGTCATACGAGAACTCTCGGGGGCGGGCCCGCGGCCGGACAAGAACCGGACGGGCCAACCTGGGCCGGGAGCGGCCGGGAACACCGGGACCGGGCCCGCCGCCCGGACCCGGATTCCCCGGCCGGGACCGGCTCGGACGCCGGGCCCGCGCCCCGGGACCGGGGGCCGCTGAGCAGCGCACGGCGGGACACCTCCGAACGCGCGGCGCCGCCCTGGTACGGACGCCCGGTTGACGGTCCGGCGGGGCACCGACGACCGTGACCGTCATGGGGAACGGAAACCGCCTGCTGGCGCTGCTCGTCTGCCTGGTGCTCGGCGCCGGGCTGGCCGCCGCCGTGCTGGGCGCCTCTCGGGCGGCCGGGTCGCGCCACGACCCCGCCGCCGGCCGCGTGGACATCGGCCGGGTACCGCCGGACCCGGCCCCGCCGCCGGCCGGGCCCGACGCCTCCACGGGCACGGTGACGGTGGACTGCGGGCGCAACGAGGAGGGCCACTGGAACGAGGACAACCTGGTGGTCTCCCCCGGCCTGCGGGCCGGCGCCCACCACACCCACGCGTACGTCGGCAACCTGTCCACCGACGCGATGTCCACCGACGCCTCCCTGGCCGCCGCCGCCACCAGCTGCGCGGGCGGCGACCGGTCCACGTACTACTGGCCGGTCCTGCGGCGCACCGACCGCCCGGGCGACCGCGCCCACGAGGGGGCCGCCGGGCACGGCAACACCGGCGAGATCCTGCGCGAGGCATCGGTGCGCGTGGAGTTCCGGGGCAACCCCGCCGGCAAGGTGGTGCCGATGCCCCGGTTCCTGCGCGCGATGACCGGCGACGCCGTGGCGTACACGGCGGGGGCGGACGCCCGGGTCCGGGCCCGCTGGGGCTGTTCGGGCTCCCCCGACCGGTCCACGACGCACTACCCGCGCTGCCCGGCGGGCGAGCTGGTGACCCGTACGCTCGTCTTCCCCGGCTGCTGGAACGGCCTGGAGGAGGCCTCCGCCGACCACCGCTCGCACCTCGCGTTCGCCTCGGCCCAGGGGGTCTGCCCGCAGGGCACGTTCCCGATCCCCGAGCTGCGGCTGTCGCTCGCGTACGCGGTGCCGCCGCGGGTGCCGATCGCCCTCGACTCCTTCCCGGAGCAGCTGCACAGCCCGAAGACCGACCACGCGATGTTCGTCGACGTGATGACCGGGGAGCGGATGGCCGAGGTCGTGGCCTGCCTCAACGAGGGCCGGACCTGCCACATGTGAACGGGGGTGTGGCGCACGTCACATGAACCGGCGGGCCCCCAGGGGTCGTGTTCCGACCGCACGACGCAGCACGCGGCGGACGGAGAAGCTGTATGCCCGGACCACTGTGGCCCCGCAACCGGCGGGGCTCTACCGACGAGGCCCTCATCAGGGCGGTGTACGAGGAGCACGGCAACGCCCTGCTCGCCTACGCCACCCGGCTGACCGGGGACCGGGCCGCCGCCGAGGACGTCGTCCAGGAGACGCTGATCCGGGCCTGGCGGCATTCCGAGGTCCTGGTCAACGGGAAGGGCTCGGTGCGCGGCTGGCTGCTCACCGTGACCCGCAACATCATCACGGACCGGTACCGGGCCAAGGCGGCGCGGCCCCCGGAGGTCTCCGGTTCCGCGGCGGCTCCCCCCGTCGAGGGGGACCACGCGGACGCGGTGGTGGACACCATGACGGTGCTCGGTGCCCTGGACCGGCTGTCGCCGGAACACCGGGACGTGCTGACGGAGTTGTACTACCGCCAGCACAGCGTTGCCGAGGCCGCCGACCGGCTCGGCATCCCGGCGGGCACGGTCAAGTCGCGCTCGCACTACGCGCTGAAGGCCCTGCGCGAGGTGTTCGGGGACGGCGCCGGTGACGGTGCCAGGAGGAGAGGAAGCGGCCGGCCGCCCCAGCAGCCCGGCGGACTGCGGGAGGTGGTGG
Source organism: Streptomyces racemochromogenes (assembly GCF_039535215.1). GTDB lineage: Bacteria > Actinomycetota > Actinomycetes > Streptomycetales > Streptomycetaceae > Streptomyces > Streptomyces racemochromogenes. The sequence goes on along the minus strand of NZ_BAAAWT010000001.1, from coordinate 6,636,941 downwards.
CGTGAACGTTCAGCGGCACGAGGAGGAAGTGGAACTGCTCGGCCCGTACGTGCTCGGCGTCCTGGACGAGGAGGACGTGCGGGGCGTCGAGGAGCACCTCGGCGACTGCGTGCGGTGCCGGGAGGAGGTGGCCGCGTTGCGCGAGATGGAGAAGGTGCTCGGGGAGGTCCCCGAGGAGGCCTTCCTGGACGGGCCCCCGCAGGGCGGGGACCTGATGCTCCAGCGGACCCTGCGGCAGGTGCGCGGGGAGCGGGCGACGGCCGCGCGGTGGCGGGCCGGTGTGGCCGGCCTGGCCGCGGCGGCCTCGCTGGCCGCGGTGTTCTGGGCCGGGGCCCGGGTGGGCGCGGACGACGGCAGCACCGGGGCACTGCCCCCGCCGCCGTCGCCGACCGTGTCCGCGGCGCCGTCGCCGCCGGTGGCGGGGACCCGGGTGGCCTCCGCGACGGACGCGGGCACGGGCGCGCGGATGACCGTACAGCTGACGCCGGCCGCCAAGTGGGTCCGGCTGCGCGCGGCGGTGACCGGGGTGCCGGCGGGCGAGCGGTGCCGTCTGGTGGTGGTCTCCCGGGACGGTACGCGCGCCACGGCCGGCGGCTGGGTGGTGGGCACGGCGGAGCACGGCGAGGGCAAGGGCGCGTCCCTGGACGGCTCGGCGGCCGTGGACCCCTCGGACGTCAAGGAGGTCCTGGTGGTGAACGAGGCGGGCCGGACGTTCGTCTCGGTCCCGGTGTGACCTCACGGCCCGGACGTGACGGGGCCCGGGAACACGTCCAGTTCCCGGGCCCCCGCGTGCGGCCCGCTCCGAAGGAGACTGCCTAGCCGTGCAGCCGGACCGGGAGGTCGTGCAGGTCGTTCTGGGTGAGGACCGGCTTGTTGCGCAGCTCCTCGCGGGGGACGGCCAGGGTGAGGGCGGGGAAGCGGGCGTACAGGGCCGGGAGGGCCACCAGGGCTTCCAGGCGGGAGAGCGCCGCGCCGGGGCAGACGTGGGGGCCGTGGCCGAAGGCGATGTGCCGGTTCGGGGTGCGGGTGACGTCGAACCGCCCCGCGTCCTCGCCGTGCTGGGCCTCGTCGCGGCCGAGCGCGCCGAAGGAGACGATCAGGCCCTCGCCCGCAGGGAGGACCCGGTCTCCGACCTCGATGTCCTCGGTGGCGAAGCGGATCAGGACGTGCGAGGTGGGGGTGGACCAGCGCAGGGTCTCCTCGATGACGTTCTCCCAGGGGACCTCCCCCTTCAGGACGAGGGCCCGCTGCTCGGGGTGGGTCTCCAGGGCGACGACGGCGTTGACGATCAGGCTGATGGTGGTCTCGTGTCCGGCGGCGACCATCAGCTGGAGGGTGTTGGTGATCTCCTCGGTGGTGAGGTGGTCGCCGTCCTCGGAGGCGGCGATCAGCGCGCTGGTGAGGTCGTCGCCGGGGGCGGTCCGCTTGGACTCAACGATCCGGGAGAAGAGCGCGCCGAGGTCCGCCATCATCTGGGGGACCTCCTCGGGGAGGGTCTGGGTGGAGAAGAACTTCTCGAAGAGGGCCTTCAGGCGCGGGTGTTCGGCGGCGTCGACGCCCATCAGCTCGCTGATGACGTTCATCGGCAGCGGGTAGGCGAAGTGCGCCTTGAGGTCGACCGTCCCGTCGGCCGGAAGGGCGGCCAGGCCGTCGAGCGAGCGAATGGTGAGGGCCTCGATGCTGGCGCGCAGCTTCTCCACCCGGCGGGCGGTCAGGGCCTGGGCGACGAGGGTGCGCAGCCGGCGGTGTTCGTCGCCGTCGACGGTCAGCATGGAGCGGCCGGGGTTGGCGAGGCCTATGAGCGGCCAGTCGAGGGGGATCTCGCCGCGCTGCCAGGCGCCCCACACGTTGATGTCCTTGACGACGCGGGGGTCGGTGAGGAGCTTGCGGGCCTCGGCGTGGTGCGTGACGGCGTACACGGCGACGCCGCCGGGGAGGACGACGCGGGCCAGCGGGCCGGCGGCGCGCAGGGCGGCGCTCTCGGCGTCGAGGTCGGTGACGAAGGGGTCGAGGGTGAGCGGGGCGGGGCCGGTGTGGTCGATCGGGCAGGTCACGGGGTGGCTCCAAGCGCGGGGGTCGGGGTGTAGGTCACGGGGAGGGCGCTGAGGCCGCGCAGCCAGGGCGACGGGCGCCGGGTGAGTTCGGCGGCCGGCCCGGCGAGGTCGACGTCGGGGAGGCGGTCGAGGAGGACCTCGATGCCGGTCCGGGCGATGGCCTCGGCGACCTCCTGGGCCGGGAAGGGGCAGCGGTGCTCCCCGTGGCCGAAGGAGAAGAAGGCGTTGTTGCCGCCGGTGAGGGCGCCGGCGTCGGTGCGCACGTGCGGGTCCCCGTTGGCGGCGGCCAGGCCCAGCAGGACCAGGTCTCCGCCGGCGATGCGCCGGCCGCCCAGGTGGGTGTCCCGGGTGGTCCAGCGGCCGGCGACGTTCTGGGTCGGGGTGTCCTCCCAGAGCACTTCGTTCATGGCCTCGCCGACGCTGTGCCGGCCGCCCGCCAGGGAGGCGGCGAAGCGGTCGTCGGTGAGCATCAGGCGCAGTGAGTTGCCGATCCAGTCGGCGGTGGGCTGGTGGCCGGCGGCCATCATCACCATCAGGTCCTGGGCGATCTCGTCGACGGTGAACCCGGCGGTGTTGGCCAGCATGCGGGAGGCGACGTCGGGGCCGGGCTCGGCGGACTTGGCGGCGAGGAGCGCGTACATGGACTCGGCGAGGTGGCGCTGGCCGTCGAGGGCGCCCTCCCGGCCGTTGATCATGTCGTTCATGGCGGTGACGAGGCCCGGGCCCTGCTCGTCGGAGAAGCCGTAGATGCGGGCGAGGACGCGCAGGGGCAGGAGCATCGCGTACTCGCCGACGATGTCGCAGCTGCCCCTGGAGCAGAGCCCGTCGATCAGCTCGTCGGCGAAGCGTTCGGCGTGGCCCTTGAGTTCGAAGGGGTCGACGGACTCCAGCGCGCCGGAGATGACGGCGGCGCGCTCGCGGTGGCGTTCGCCGACGGTGTAGAGGATGGACGGCTGCTTGCGGCCGATCATCGGGAGCAGCGGCCAGTCGGCGGGGATGCGGTCCCACTGGTTCCACAGGTCGGAGTCGCGGGAGAAGAGCTGGGGGTCGCTGGTGACCTGGTGCAGTTCGCGGTAGCCGAGGACCAGCCAGGCCGGCACGTCGCCGTCGAGGACGACCGGGGCCACGGGGCCGTGGTCGCGGCGCATCTCCCGGTACAGCTCGGCGGGGTCGCTGTGGAAGCGCGGGCCGCCGAGGTAGACGGGCTGCGGCTCGGGGGTGGTCACGGGGTGGGCTCCGGGATGGGGTGCGGGACGGCGTCCGGCCGGTCGGACCGGTGGCTGTGGAGGTGCTGGAGGTGCTGGACGAGCGAGATGAGCACCTGCTTGCTGGACGCGCGGGACCGGGCGTCGCAGAACAGCAGGGGCACCGCGGAGGGGAGGTCGAGGGCGGTGCGGATCTGCTCGGGGGTGTGGGCGGGCCCGCCGAAGTCGTTGCAGGCGACGACGAAGGGGGTGCCGTGGTGTTCGAGGCGGTCGATGGCGTACCAGGAGTCCGCGAGGCGGCGGGTGTCGACGAGGACGACCGCCCCCAGGGTGCCGGAGAAGAGCCGGTCCCACAGGAACCAGAACCGCTCCTGGCCGGGGGCGCCGAACAGGTAGAGCACGTTGTGGGCGTCGAGGGTGATCCGGCCGAAGTCGAAGGCGACGGTGGTGGCGGTCTTGGCGCCGATGCCGTCGGTGTCGTCGACGGCCTCGCCGGCCTTGGTCATCGTCTCCTCGGTGTTCAGCGGGCGGATCTCGCTGACCGAGCGGACCATGGTGGTCTTGCCGACGCCGAAACCGCCCACGATCACGATCTTGAGGCCGTTGTCGGCGGTGCTGCTGAGGTTCTGCCGGGGCTCGCCCGGGTCAGAGGTTGCGGAGTCCAACGAGCACCTGCTCCAGGATGTCGGGGTCGGGAAGGCGGTACGTCGTGACGCGCGGGTGCCGGGCGCTGACGCGCCCGGCTGCGAGGAGGTCGGCCAGGAGGATCCGTACGATCGAGACGGGCAGGCCCAGTTCGGCCGCGACCTCCACGACGGCGGTCGGGTAGCGGCACATCCGCAGGATCGCCGCGTGCTCGGACTGGATGCCGGGGACCGGGTCGCATTCGGCGACGATCAGGGTCACCAGGTCGAACGCGTCGCTCCCGGAGCTGCTGCGGCCGCCGGTGAGGGTGTACAGCCGGTCCGGGGTGTCGTCCCGGCCCGGCCTGACGCGGCTCATCCCCGGGGCCGGGCGATCAGGTGCTCGCTCAGCTGCTCCACCAGCTCGGACATGTTGTGGCCGACGAGGCCCGCGTCGGCGTCCTCGGCGGCGACGAGCGCGAGGTGCGCGCCCTCGCCGGCCTCGACGATGAAGAGGATCCCGCCGTAGAACTCGGCCATGGCGGAGCGGACCCCACCGGTGCCGTCGCCGAACTCGATGGACGCCCCGTGGGACAGGCTCTGGATGCCGGCGGAGATCGCGGCGAGCTGGTCGGCCTGGTCGACGGACAGCTCGGGGGTGCGGCACAGCTTGAGGCCGTCGCGGGAGAGCACGAGGGCGTGCCGGGCGCCGGGGGTGCGCTCCAGGAGTCCTTCCAGGAGCCAGCTGAGCGTCTCGTCGGTGGTGGGGCCGGTCATGGGGTGTCGTTGCCTTCCGGGTGCGGGGGGTTCGTGGGCTGCTGCGGCGCGGGGGCCGCGGTGCCGCGTACGGCTTGGCGGAAGCTGCCGAAGCGGGCGGCGGACCGGGACGCGCCGCCGGGGGCGGCCTGGGTACGGGCCGCCGCGCTCGCGGCGTCGGGACCTTCGGGGTGGGCGGCGGCCAGGGTCCGGCCGCGCCGCCGCTGGGGCAGTCCGCTCTCGCCGAGCACCGGGTTCGGGCCGGTGGTCTCGGACTCCCCGGATTCTACGGGGGTGTCGTGGACGGGCTCGGCCTCGGTCCGCCGCGCCGCGGCGGCCGCCGGGGCAGGAGCCGGGGCGGGGGCGGGGACGGGGACGGACTGGGGGGCCGTCAGGAGGGCCGGGGCGGGGACGGGTTCGGCCGGGGCGTGGCTGATCAGCTCTTCCGGGATCATCATCAGCGCACCGGTGCCACCGCGCGCGGAGGGGCGGAAGGAGACGGTCAGGCCGTGCTTGCGGGCGAGGCGGCCGACGACGGCGAGGCCGAGGCGGGTGCCGGAGAGCCCGGCGAGGTCCAGGGACTCGGCGGTCACGGCCTGTTCGGCGCGGCGCAGCTGGACCTCGCTCATGACCAGGCCGCTGTCCTCGACGGTGATGACGACCCCGGCCGGCACCTCCTCCACGTAGACGTGGACTTCGGCGGTCGGCGGCGAGAAGTTGGCCGCGTTGTCGAGGAGTTCGGCGAGGGCGTGCATGACGCCTTCGGCGGCGTGCCCGGCGACGGCGGCTTCGCTGGTGAAGTGCAGCCGGACGCGCTGGTAGCCGCCGATGCGGCCCATGGCGCCGCGCAGGATGGACTCCATGACGATGGGCTTGGCCCAGCGGCGGCCGGAGCGGGCTCCGGTGAGGACGGCGATGGAGTCGGCGAGGCGGCCCGCCTGGGCGGTGCGGTGGTCGAGGTGGAGCAGGTCGCCGAGGACTTCCTCGTCGGCGTGCTTGTGCTCCATCTCCCGCAGGTCGGCCAGCATTCCGGTGGCGAGGGCCTGCATCCGGCCGGCCGCGTTGGCGGCGGCGGCCATGGCGGCGGCCCGGCCCGAGCGGGCGCGGCGCAGTTCCTCGCCGAGCCGTTCGCGGGTGGCCTGCTGGGCGGTGGCGAGCCGGTCCAGTTCGGCGGCGTGGGCGGTGGTGAGGTGGTGCAGTTCGGCGGCGTGGGCCGTCGTCAGGCGTTCCACCTCGGCGGCGTGGGCGGTGGTGAGCCGGGTGTGGTCGGCGGTGCGGGCCGCCGCGTCACGGGCGCCGTCGGCCGTCAGCCGGGCGATGTAGGCCTCGCGGGTGTGGAGTTCGCCGGTCAGGTGGGAGAGCCGGCCGCGCAGCTCGCGGGCGCTGCGCGCCCACCAGGTGACGGCGCCGGCGGCGACCGCGAGCAGCAGCGAGCCGGAGAAGGAGAACCAGGCGAGGGGGGTTTGCACGGCCGACGGGGCCGCAGCCACCGCCGCCGTGGACAGAGCACCCGCGGCCGCTGCCGTGACGAGCAGGGCGAGCGCGGAGGGGCGGAGGGGGGAGGGCGGCGCCGTCATCAATCAAGGCCTCAAACCGGGCGTAAATGGAAGAGAAGGTTCCTGTGGCAACGGGGCACAACTATAAGAGGATTGCTGATCGTTTAGGAAAGGTCTTGATAAACATTACGGTGAGTAGTGCCCACTTAGGCTGCTTCTGGCGCGGTTTCAGGGCTATCTCATGGCATCCTGTGACGTCACCACTCGCCGGACGGAATCGGCGGACGTCCGGGGAAAACGGGGAAGGTCCATGAGGCTCTGCTTCCTGGTGGAGGAGCACTACCGCCACGACGGCATGCCCAACGAGGTCGTCCGGCAACTGACCGCCTGGGGGCACCAGGTGGACGTGGTCCGCCCGGGCGGCTCCCTGCTGCGCATGGACGGCCTGGTCCGGGCCGGCGCGCACGACGCCTGGGTGCTCAAGACGGTGTCCGGGGGCCCCGGTCTGACCCTGCTGGAGGCCGCGGCCGCCGCCGGCACGACCACCGTCAACGACGCCCGCTCCATCCGCGGGGTACGGGACAAGGCGCTGGCCGCCGCACTCGGCAGCGCCCGGGGGCTGCCGCTGCCGCCCACCTACGCCCTCGCCCGGCCCGAACTCCTGGCGGGCGTACCGGACAGCGCGTACCCGCTCGTGGTCAAGCCCGCCGACGGCAGCTCCGGGCGGGACGTGCACCTGGTGCCCTCGCCCGACCGGCTCGCCGCGCTGCTGCCCGAACTCGGCGGCGAGGGGATGCTCATCGCGCAGCCCTACGTCCCCAACTCCGGCACCGACCTCAAGGTCTACTGCGTCGGCGGGGAGCTCTACGCCACCGAGCGCCGCTCCCCCCTGCACCCGGACGCCCCCGTCCGGGAACGCCGCGTGCGGCTGCCGCAGGAGGTGGCGCGGATCGCCGCCCGGGTGGGCGAGGTGTACGGGCTGGACCTCTACGGCGTGGACGTGCTGCTGGGCCCCGACGGGCCCGTCGTGGTCGACGTGAACGACTTCCCGAGCTTCCGCCAGGTACCGGACGCGGCCGCGCGGGTCGCGCGCGCCGTGCTGGACCTGGCCCGCTCGGGCGGCGAACGCCCGCCCGCCGCGCCCCTCCCGACGGCGCGCCCGTACGCCCGCCCGGTGCCCGTTCCCGCGCAGGCGGCGGCCGGGGCGGGGGACGGCGCGTGAGGGTCGGCCTGATCACCCCCGACGCCGGGCACCCGCTCCTGGCCGCCACCGCCGCGCTGCTGGCGCCCGGGCACGAGGTACGGGTGCTGGACCCGGCGGCCGGACCCGCCGCGGCGGCCGGGGCACGGGCCGACGTGTACCTGCTGAAGGCCCGGACCCGCCCGGCCCTGGCGCTCGCCCGGGAACTGGAACGGCGCGGGGCGCCCGTACTGAACTCCGCGGCGGCCACCGAGCGCTGCCAGGACCGCACCGGCATGGCCGAGCTGGCACTGCGGGCCGGACTGCCCTTCGCCGCCACCCGCACCTACGCCTCGCTCGCCGCACTGGGGGCGCAGGTACGGCCCGGCCGGCCGGTGGTGGTCAAGAGCCGGCTCAGCCGCAAGCACGACCTGGTCGCCCGCGTCGACGGCCCCGGGGAACTGCGCGCGCTGGCCGCCGCGGGCTGGGAGCGGGAGCCGGTCGTGGTGCAGCCGTTCGCCCCCAACGACGGCTGGGACCACAAACTGTGGGTGATCGGCGACCGGGTCTTCGCGGGCCTGCGCCGCTCCGAACTCGCCGCCGGCGGGAAGGAGCAGGCCCGCCCGCCCGGCCCGCTGCCCGACGGCTGGAGCGAACTGGCCCTCGAGGTGGGCGCCGTCTTCGCCCTGGACGTGTACGGCGTGGACGTCATCGCCACGGACGGCGGCGGGCCCCTCATCGTCGACGTCAACGCCTTCCCCGGCATCCGCGGCCAGTCCGGCGCCCCCGAGGCCCTCGCCGCCCTGGCCCTGAGCCGCGCCGGAGGGCCGGCGTAGACCGTGTCTCGCGGTCGGGGCAGTCGGGCGCAGGACGGCCGCGGTCCGGGGGGCGGTGTGCGTAGACTCGCATCGGCGCGACCCATGACGACGAGGATTCCATGCACCCCGCCGACGAAGACCCGCAGCGGCTGGACCCGGCCAGCCTCCACAACGCGAGGACGACGATCGTCCAGCTCCTCGGCCGGGCGGGGGTTCCCGCCGGCTCCGCCGAGGAACTGATCGGGCTCGTCGAGGCGGGCGTCCTCGCCGCCGCCCACCGGGAGGCCGAGGAGAGGGCGGGGGCCGCTCCCGCCGGCAAGGGCGAGCTCTACGAGTCGGGCTGGCTCGACGGCGCCCGCGCCCTCACCGAGGAACTCGGCGGGATCGCCGAACGGGCCCTGGCCCGGGCCGTCGGCGCCGGCCCGGCGGAGGACTCCCCCGGGGACTGGCCGCCCGTCCGCCGGATGGAGGTGGAACGGGCGAAGGTCGCGCTGACACCGCTCTACCTGTCCTTCAGCACCGTCTCGGACCTCGATCCGGAGGTCTCCGAACAGGTGCTCACCGCAGTCCTCGGCACGATGAGCCCCCGCCAGCGGGCCGGGTACGCGGGCCGCCTCACCCGGTTCGCCGCCGACCACCGCCCCCACCTGACCCGCCTGTACGAGCGGTACGGGCCGGGCAGCGCCATCGCCCTGCACGGCCGCTACTCCCTGCTGCACTCCCCCACCAGCCTCGCCGTCCTGGAACGCCTCGCCGCGGCGCCGTCGGCGCTGCGCGAGGAATGGGACGCCGCCGAGCTGCCGCCCTCGTGGCTCGACGGCCTGACGAAGGCCCGGGAGGCGTCGGACGCCCCCTGACGGGGGCGGGGCCGTGTCCTGGATCAGGCCAGGAACGCGGAGACCGCCGCGGCGAAGGCCTGCGGGTCGTCGAGCCAGGGGTAATGGCCGGCGTCCGGCTGGACGGTGAGGGACGCGTCCGGGAACAGGGCGGCGTACGCGGCCATCGCCCGCGGCGGGGCCGCCAGGTCGGTGCCGCCCGCGAGCAGCATCACCGGGGCGGCGAGAGCGGCGAGAGCGGCGCGGGTGGCGTCCGGGTCGAAGGCGCCCTCCGCCCCGTACGCGGCGGCGGCCTCCTGGTTCTTGTGGCCCTCCTCCGCGGCCCGGTGGGCGCGGGCCGCGTCGTCCCAGCGGCCGTACCAGAAGGGGGCGATGGCCCCGAAGGTGTCGGGGGTGGCCCGGCCCGCGACGAGTTCCTCCAGTGCCTGGTACGCCGGCGCGAACCAGGGCTCCGCCGCGCGCAGCCGGGCCGTCTCCAGCCGGTCGTCGCCGGTGACGGTGATCCCCACGGCGAAGACGCTGGGGGTGACCAGCAGCAGCCGGCCCACGCGTCCGGGGTGGCGGGCGGCGTACAGGGCGGCCAGGTTGGCGCCGGCGGAGTGGGCGAGCAGGTCGAGCTTCTCCAGGCCGAGGTGCTCGCGCAGGGCCTCGACGTCGTCGACCAGCCGGTCGCAGCGGTAGCCGGCCGGGTCGTCGGGGGTGGCCGAGGAGCCGGTGCCCCGCAGGTCGAGGCGGACCACGCCGCGGTGCGGGAGGAGGCCGTCGAGGCCTGCGAGGTAGGCGGAGTCCTGCATGGGGCCGCCCGGGAGGCACACGAGCGGGGTGCCGCCGCCGCGGACGTGGCAGGCGAGGCGGGTGCCGTCGTACGCGGGAAAGGTGATCACGTTCACCGGCCGGACCCTGTCAGCCGGATTCCGGCCGGTCAAGCGGGTTTCGCGGGGCCGGCGGAGGGCGTGGTGACAGCCGCCTCGACCGGGCCCGCGCCCCGCTCCCATACTTGGGCCCCATGAGAGGGAAGGAACAGCCGCGCACCAGCCCGCTGGTGCCCGGAACCGTGCTGGAGACCATCGCGCGGTACGACTGGGAGTCCGTCGTCTGCGGCTGCGGCCGCTCGGCCGGGCACCTGGAGGGCACCCTGTGGGACGCGGCCGAGGGGCACCCGGCGGCGTACCACGCGCTGGAGGGGCACGTCTTCGCCCGGTCGCGGCTGTGGCCCCCGGCCCCGGCGGCCTGCGCGGTGCTGATGGCCGTCTGGTCGGCCGGCCCGCCCCGGCTGGCGACCCGGGAGGCCCTGCTGTGGACGCTGCTGGCGCTGCTGAACTCGGAGGACGACGGGAACCCGTACGAGGCGGGGCTCTACGGCCAGTGCGCCGCCCACGTCCGGGCCGGCCTGCCGCTGCTGCGCGGCGGCCTCGCGGGCCGGCCCGGTTCGGTGTCGGCGGCCTACGCCGAGGGCATCGTGGACCTCATCGCGCTGTGCGCGTGAGGCCGCCCAGCAGGGCAGGGGTGACCTCCTCCAGGGAGGCCGCGAAGGTCCGGGCCGGTGAGGACGGCACGCCCCGCAGCGAGGGCACCACCAGGACCGGGCAGCCGGCGGCCTCGGCCGAGGCGGCGCCGTCCGGGGAGTCCTCCACCGCCACGCACTCCCGCGGTGCCAGTCCCAGGCGCTCGGCGGCCGCCCGGTAGGGGTCGGGGTGCGGCTTGGTCCGGTCGGTGTCGTCGGCCGACAGGGTGAACGCGAAGGGGACCCCGGCCAGCGCGCCCGTCACGACCTGGTCGACGACCCGCCTGGGCGAGGCGCTGACCAGGGCGAAGGGCACGCCCTCGGCCTCCAGGGCGGTCAGCAGCCGCAGGGCGCCCGGGCGGACGGGGGCTCCGGCGGCGACCCGGCGGGAGAACCCCTCGGTGAGTTCGGCGGCCACGGCCCCGACCGCCGGGGCGCCTGCTCCGGCGGCCCGGACGAGGTGCGCGGCGGTGTCCTCGACGGCGCGGCCGACGACCTCGGGGGCGTCGGCCGGTCCGAGCGCGTGGCCGAGCCGGGCGGCGGTCTCCTCGGTGGTCCGCCACCACAGCACCTCGGTGTCGACGAGGGTGCCGTCCATGTCGAAGAGGACGGCGGCCGGCGCCGCGCTCACGCGGTGCCCGCCTCGACGAGCACGGGCCGCTCGACGGGGCGTACGCGGGCCCGCGCGCCGGGCGCCAGTTCGGCGGCCTCCCGGGACGGCAGGTCGGCCTTGACCCGGGTGCCGTCGGCGAGGTCGAGGTGGAGGCGGGTGACGGCGCCGAGGAAGGAGGCCGACACCACGGTGGCCCGGCCCTCGGGGTCGGCGGCCACGGTGAGGTTCTCGGGGCGGACCAGCACCCGCACCCCGGACGTCCCCGGGGCGGGGGCGGGGCCGTCGACCGGCAGCCGGACGCCGGCGACCTCGACGTGGCCGGAGCCGGTGAGCCGGCCGGGGATCCGGTTCATGGTGCCGACGAACTCGGCGACGAAGGGGGTCGCGGGCCGCTCGTACAGCTCGGCGGGGGCGGCGCACTGCTCCAGCTTCCCGGCGTTCAGCACGGCGACCCGGTCGGCCATGGACAGGGCCTCCTCCTGGTCGTGGGTGACGAACACGGTGGTGATGCCGAGGGACAGCTGGAGCCTGCGGATCTCCTCGCGCAGGCCGGCCCGTACCTTGGCGTCCAGGGCGGAGAGCGGTTCGTCGAGCAGCAGCACGCGCGGCCGCAGCGCCAGGGCGCGGGCGAGCGCGACGCGCTGCTGCTGGCCGCCGGACATCTGGTGCGGGTAGCGGTCGCCGTGCTCGGGGAGGCCGACGAGGGCGAGGAGTTCGGCGGCGCGTTCGCGGCGGCGGGCCGCGGGGACCTTCCGTACGCGCAGGCCGAAGGCGACGTTCTCGCGGGCGTTGAGGTGGGGGAAGAGGCTGTAGGACTGGAAGACCATCCCGGCGTCGCGGCGGTTGGCCGGGACCGGGGTGATGTCCGCTCCGTCGACCAGGACCTCGCCCGAGTCGGGCTGCTCGAAGCCGGCGAGCACGCGCAGGGCGGTGGTCTTGCCGCAGCCCGAGGGGCCGAGCAGGGCGAGGAGTTCGCCGGGTTCGACGGTGAGGTCGAGGCCGTCGAGGGCGACGGTGGAGCCGAAGGCCCGGCGCAGTCCGCGGAACTCGACGCGGGCGCCCCCGGCGGCCGGGGCCTCGGCGGGGGCTTCGGCGGCTTCGGTTCCGGCAGGCTGCCCGGCCGCGGGAAGGGTGGTGGACATGGGGGTCAGGGCTCCTTGCGGGAGGTGGCGGGGGCTGCGGCCGCGGTGGAGGGGGTTCCGGCCCGCGAGAGGGCGAGCAGCAGCAGCCAGGTGATGAGGAGGCTGAGGATGGAGACGGCCACCGACATCCGGGCCTGGGCCCCGGAGATGGAGACGATCCACACCGCGAAGGGTCTGAAGCCGAGCAGCGAGGCGATGGTGAACTCGCCGAGGACCAGGGCGAGGGTGAGGAAGGCGGCGCCGGCGAGCGAGGCCCGCAGGTTGGGCAGCAGCACCCGCAGGACCACGTGGGGCCAGCTCGCGCCGCAGCTGCGGGCGGCCTCGACCAGGGTGGGGACGTCCACGGCGCGCAGGCCCGCGTCGAGGGAGCGGTGGACGAACGGCAGGGCCAGCACGGTGTAGGCGAGGACCAGGACGACGGGGAACTTCTCGTTCTGCACGGCCAGGAAGGTCTGGTAGAGCGGGGTCCGCGAAAGGTGTTCGGGGCCCCAGCGCAGGACGGTGGTGATGCCGGTGACCAGGGCGATGGGCGGCACCACCAGGGGCAGGGTGCACATCACCTCCACGACGGGCCGCAGCCTCGGCGAGCCGATGCGGACGGCGATCAGCGCGGGCACGGCGAGCAGCAGGCACAGCGCGATGGTGGCGGCGGCGAGGCCGAGGGAGAGCATCAGGCTCTCGGTGAAGCCCTCGGCGGCGAGCAGCCGGGTGTACGCCTCGAAGGTGATCCCCTGGCCGGGGACGTGCACGGTGAAGACGAAGGAGGCGAGGAGCGGGAGCAGGAAGTACGCGCCGGCGAGGGCGAGTACGGCTCCGCGCCAGACGCGCGGCCGGGGGCGCCGGCGGCCCTTCGCCTCCGGGGCCGCGTACGTCCGCCGGGCGGTCTCGGTCATCGCAGCCATCGGGCGCTCCGTCGCTGGAGGGGCAGGTGGACCGCCATGACCAGGCCGGCGATCAGGATCATGTCGAGGCCGAGGGCGAGCGCCACGTTCTCCTGGCCGGTGAGCACGTTGCCGGAGAGGGCGTCGGCGATCTTCAGCGTGACCAGGGGTACGGAGCCGCCGACGAGGGCGGCCGCGGTGGCGTGGGCGGCGAAGGCGGTGCCGAAGAGCAGGACGAACCCGCCGAGCAGGGAGGGCGCGAGGACGGGCAGGCCGACGTGGCGCCAGAACTGCCAGGTGCTCGCCCCGTTGTTCCGGGCGGCCTCGCGCCACTGGGGGCGCAGTCCGTCCAGTGCGGGGACGGTCACGATCACCATCAGGGGGATGAGGAAGTACAGGTAGACCACGGTGAGGCCGGTGAAGGAGTACAGGTTCCAGCCGAGGCCGGTGAGGTCGGCGAGCCGCGTGACGACCCCGGAGATCCCCGCGGTGGCGATGAAGGCGAAGGCGAGGGGCACTCCGCCGAAGTTGGCGAGGACGCCGGAGGCGGTCAGTGCCGCGGAGCGCAGGGCGGTGGAGCGGGAGGTGGCCACGGCGTACGCGACCAGGACGCCGAGCACCGCGCCGAGGAGGGCGGTGAGGGCGGACAGCTGGACGCTGCCGGTGAGGGAACCGAGGTAGGGGCCTTGGAGGGAGCGTGCGAGGTGCTCGCCGGTGACCTGGGTGGAGCCGGTTGCCTGGTCGGTGCGGGTGACCGCGCCGAAGGCGATGGCGCCGAGGGGGAGGCCGAAGCAGAGCCCGGTGAAGGCGAGGAGGGGGAGGGCGGCGAGCCAGGTGCGGGGGCCGCGCCGCCGGCGGCGGGGGGTGGTGGTGCCGCCGGCGGTCCCCGTCGTGAGGGGGGTGGTGGGGGCGGACATCAGCTGAGGGCCTTGTCCCACTTCTCGGCGAGGGTGGCCTTGGCCTTGTCGAGTTCGGCGGAGGCCGGGAAGGAGGGGGTGCCCTGGACCTGCGGGAGCTTGGCCACGGCGTCCTTGTCGGCGGTGCCGTCCTGGGTCATGCCGGGGAGCAGGACCGGGCGGGCGTGCCCCGCCAGCCAGATGTTCTGGCCCTCTGCGCTGTACAGGAACTCCATCCACAGGCGGGCGGCCGCCGGGTGGGGGGCGTCCTTGTTGACGGCCTGCGAGTAGTACTGGGCGTAGACGCCGTCGGCGGGGACGACGGTCTTCCAGTCGACGCCCTTGCCCTTGAACTGCTCGGCGTAGCCGGCGTTGAGGTAGTCCCAGTCGATGGAGATGGGCGTCTCGCCCTTCTCGACGGTGGCCGGGGTGGACTCGACGGGGATGAAGTTGCCGCTCGCCCGGAGCTGTCCGAAGAAGTCGATGCCGGGCTGGATGTCGGCGAAGGATCCCTTGTTGGCGAGGGCGGCCGCGTAGACGCCGCCGAACGCGGAGCCGGACTTGGTCGGGTTGCCGTTGAGGGCGACCTTGCCCTTGTACTCGGGCTTGAGGAGGTCGGCGAAGGTCTGCGGGCAGTGGGGGATCTTCGCGGCGTCGCAGCCGATGGAGACGTAGCCGCCGTAGTCGTTGTACCAGCGGCCGTCGGCGTCCTTCTGCGAGGCGGGGATCCTGTCCCAGGCGGTGACCTTGTAGGGGGCGAAGAGGTTCTCGGCGGCTCCGCTGCGGGCGAAGGCGATGCCGAGGTCGAGGACGTCGGGGGCGCGGTCCTGGCCCTTGCGGGTCTTGACGGCGGCGATCTCGTCGGAGCTGGAGGCGTCCGGGTTCTCGGCGGCTATCTTGATCTTCGGGTACTTGGCCTGGAAGGCCTTCTGCATCTCGCCGTAGTTCGCCCAGTCCGGGGGCAGGGCGATGACGTTGAGCTTGCCCTCCTTCTCGGCGGCGGCGACGAGGGCCTCCATTCCGCCGAGGTCGGCGGCCGAGGCGGCGGTGACCGGCCGGGCCTTGGCCTTGCCGTCGGCCGCGGTGCCGGCGGCGGGCTGGTCAGGAGCGGCGCCGCACGCGCTGAGCGTGGTGAGGACGGCGGCGCCGAGCAGAACGGCCGCACCGCGACGGGCGGAGGAACTGAACACGGTCTCTCCCGGAGACGAAGGGGGGTTTCACTTGCCAGGCATCACTTGTCTGAACAAGTTGGCTCCAGTTCGCCCGGACCGCCTGTACGGCCGGTGAACGGCGGCTGGACCGCGGAGCACGGCTCGACGAAGACCCGAGAATGGCCGGAAGAAGGCGTGACAGAACCCGCTCGGATGATCATGAGTCGATCAGGAGCACACGGCGATCAGGGGGCGAACGGCATGGGAACGGTCCGGCACCTGGAGATCGCGCAGGCCCTGCGGGCGGCGATCCTGTCCGGCGAGTACCCGGTGGGCGCCCGGCTGCCCTCGGAGAGCGACCTCGCGGCCCGCTGGTCGGTCTCGCGCGGCACGGTCCGCCAGGCCGTCGCGGCCCTCGCGGCCGAGGGGCTGATCGGCTCCAGCCAGGGCGCCCGGCGGATCGTCCTGCGCCACGAGCGCCGGCACGGCTTCGGGGAGCTGAACAGCTTCGCGCAGTGGGCCGAGGGGGTCGGGCACGAGGCCCGCAGCCGGTTCCTGTCCCGGACCCGGCGGCCGGCGACGGCGCGGGAGGCGGAGCGGCTCGCCCTGGCGCCGGGCACGGAGGTGCTGGCCGTGCTGCGGCTGCGGCTGCTGGACGGGGAGCCCACGATGGTGGAGCGGACGGCGTACGCCGACTGGGTCGCGGCGGCCGTCGAGGCCCTCCCGGACGACTGCCGCTCGGTGATGGACAGCCTGGCGGCGGACGCCGGGATCACCGCCCACTACGGCGAGCACCTCATCGACGCCCTCCCGGCCGGCAGCGAGGACGCCCGCCTGCTGGAGGTCCGGCGCGGCAGCCCGCTGCTGCGCCAGCGCCATGTTTCGGCCACCCGCACGGGCCGCCCGATCGAGTGGTCCGACGACCGCTACCGAGCGGGAAGCGTCACCTTCAGTGTGAGCAACTCGGCGGTAGCAACCCCCTTGGAGCGCCACCCGGGCGCCGACCGCTGAGCCGAACCTCTGACAGGGCACCACCGCGCGTAGCAGGATGGTCCCGGGCCGGTGGCGGTGGGCAACAGCCCGGTCGGGAAGGGGGGTTGGCGTGGCGGAATACCTCGTCCGGGAGGGGCGCTGGGCGCTGTGGCTGGTCTGCGGGTGCTATCTGGTGGTGGTGTACATCACCAGCCGGGGGCTGATCGCCGCTCCCCGCTACCGCATGCTCCAGGCCCGCATCCACGACTGCCGCGCCCGGGCCGACGTGTGCGCGGCCGGGCCGGGGGGCCGGTCCGCCGCCCTCGGGGCGGTCACCGAACGGCTGGACCGGCTCGAACGGAACGGGCAGGTCGCCTGGCGGCTGCTCCCCCACCGCTGGGTGGTCGCCATCCCGCTCTCCAAACTCGCCTCCGCCTGGCGGGTGCTGCACGAGGCCGAGAGCCAGCTGCTGCGGCTGGAGGAGCCCGGGGAGATCACCCTGCGCGTCCACGCCCTGCGGCTGCGGCTCGCCTCGGAGCCCGACCCGACCCTCCGCCCGCTCGCGGCCGAACTGGCGCCGCGCCCCGGCGACGCCGCCGCCGAGCGGGCCCTGCTGATCGCCGTCACCGAACAGCTGTCCCGGCAGGAGGACGAGGCCTTCGAGCGGGAGTACGAGCTCCAGCGGATCGCCCTGTGGCTGGCGCTCACCGGCCTCGGCGCGGTCCTGCTGATCGGCCTGGTGCTCGACCACCGCCTGTCGCTGCTCCTCGGCGGGCTGGGCGGGTTCCTGTCACCCCTGATCGGCGTGATGCGGGCGCAGCGGCCGGCGTCCTGGGGCGTCCTCGTGCTGGCTCCGGTCGGCGGTGCGCTGGCCGCGCCCGGCGGGCTGCTGCTGGTGCGGATGCTCGCCGACCCCGAGCTGAACCTGCTGGGCCAGGTGTTCCTGGACAACTCCTGGGGGGCGTCGGCGCGGCCGATCGCCCTGGCGATCGCCCTCCTGTTCGGCTTCTCGGGCACCCTGTTCTCCCGCCTCGCCCTCGCGGCGACCGGCCAGCTGATGCCGGTGGCCGGCCGCGCGGCCCCCCGCTCCGGCATCCCGGCCCAGCCCCCGGCCCCGTCGGCGCCGCCCGGGCCGACGGGTCGGCGGATTCCGTAGCACCGGCCCACCGCGGACCGCCCGTCCGGGGCCTGATGGCATGATCGGCACGTGATGAGTGAAGCCCGCCCGTCCGGTACGACGAGGTACGTCCTGTTCGACGTCGACGGCACGTTGATCGACGCCCTGGACAACCAGCGCCGGGTCTGGCGGACGTGGGCGCGGCGCCACGGCCTGGACCCCGACGAGGTCCACCGGGTGGCGCTGCGCACCCGGCCGGTGGAGACCTTCGCCCAGGTGGCTCCCGACCGGGACCCCCTGGAGTGCCTCGCCGCGCTGCACGCGTTGGAGGACGAGGACGTCCGCACCGGCGTCTACGGGGCTTTCGACGGCGGCCCGGAACTGCTCGCCGCCCTGCGGCCCGGCACCTGGGCGCTGGTGACGTCGAACTACGAGCACCGGGTGCGCGGCCGTTTCGCGCGGACGGGCCTGCCGGTCCCGGAGGTCGTGGTGGACGCGGCCGCCGTGGAGGAGGGCAAGCCCTCGCCGGTGCCGTACCTGCGCGCGGCCTCGCTGCTCGGCGCCCGGCCGCAGGACTGCCTGGTCGTCGAGGACGCCCCCTCCGGGGTGCGGGCCGGGCTGCGGGCCGGGATGACGGTGTGGGGCGTCAACACCGTCACCGCGGTGGACGGCGTACACCGCCACTACGGCACTTTGCGCGAAGCGGTCGCCGACATCCTCGCCTTCGCCTCGGGCTCCCTCCCCGCGCACCCGGCGTGACCGGGCCCGTCGCGTAGGCCGTGTCTTCCGGATCTCGCCTGACCCGACCGGGCCGCCGGGGGCCCTCCTACAGCCGGCGCAGGCGGCGCTGGGCGGCGGCCGCCGCGAGGCGGGCCGCGCGGGCCGCCCGGTCGGCCTCGCGGTGGCGGGCCTCCGCCTCGGACACCGCGGCGTACGCGCTGTCCCGCGCGGCCCGCGCCTGTTCCGCCTCCCCCAGCAGCCGCTCGACGGCGGCGTCGGCGTCGGCCGCGCGGGCCACGGCGTGCTGCCGGGCCACCTCCGCCAGGCGCAGCTCCTCCTCACGGGCGGAGACGGCCCACGCGGCGTCCTCGGCGGCGGCCCGGGCCGCGGCGAGCCGGGCCGCGCGGGCGGGGTCGGCGGGGGGCTCGGGCTGCGCGGCCGTCCCGGGCCCGCCTGACTCCGGCTCCGGCCCGGACCCCGACCCCGGCTGCGGAACGGGTTCCCGTCCGGACTCCGGTTCCGGCTCCGGCCCGGGCCACGGTTCCGGTTCCGGTTCCCGTACGGGCCGGGTCGGGGGGCCGGGGAGGGGCAGCGCCACGGCCGGGTCGACCGCGGGGAACTCCGACACCGGCTCGGGGGCCCGTACCAGCCGGCCCGAGGCCCACTCCCGGGCGGCGTCCGGATCGGCGAGGACGGCGTGCAGGATCCGCTCCAGCTCCCGCACCACCGCCTCGGAGACCGGGGTCCCCGCCTCCTCGGCCAGCCGCGCGGCCTCCCGCGCGAGGGCCCCGATCACCACGTGCTGCTGGTGCGAGAGGTCACGCAGCCGTTCCCCGTCCAGGGAGCGGTGCGCCGCCCGCAGGGTCTGCCCCAGCTGGAGGAACTGCTCGGTCTCGTCGGGCTTGGCCCGTACCAGCGTGTTGGACGCCCAGGCCGCGAGGGTCGGCCGCCGCAGGGCCGCGATCCGCTTGGCCGCCGCGGGGTCCCCGGCCTCCTTCACCCGGGCCGCGGCCTCGTCCCGCGCCGCCGTGAACCCGGCCGGATGGGGCAGGTACAGCGCGTCGACGATCTCGTCCAGATCCAGTTCCGCATCGGCATCCACGCGCCCCACTGTCCGCCATGGCCACCCGCCCGGGGCGCCCGCGCCCCACGGCCACGCGGGTGAATGGCGCCGGGCCGCCGGTTCCCGTGCCGGGCGCGGCCCGTTGGAGGGGCGTGAACGGCCCGCCGCTCCCCCGCATCCGCTCCACGGTCCGCGACGGGGTCCTCTCCGTCAGCCTGGCCGGGGAGTTCGACCACTACAGCTGCGCCCCGCTGCGCGTCCTCCTCGACGGGGCTCCCCCGCTCGGCGCCCGGCTCCTCGTCCTCGACGCGGCGGAGGTCGAGTTCTGCGACTCGGCCCTGCTGGACGTCCTGGAGCGGTGGTCCCGCGGCGGCCGCCGCTGGGAGCTGGCCGCCGCCTCCCGGCCGGTGCGCCTGCTGCTGGAGCTCTGGAACCGGGTGCGTGCCCCGCTGCCGCCGGTCAGTGCCCCACTGCCGCCGGTCAGTGGTCCGCCGCGGCCGGCTCGACGATCCGGCCGTCGCGCAACTCGACCACCCGGTCGGCGAGTTCCATCAGCTGCGGATCGTGGGTGGCGACCAGGGCCGTGACGCCCTCGCTGCGGACGACCGCGCGCAGCAGCCGCATGATGGAGCGGCCCGTCTCGGAGTCCAGCTGGCCGGTGGGCTCGTCGGCGATGATCAGGGCGGGTTCGTTGGCGAGGGCGCGGGCCAGGGCGACGCGCTGCTGCTGACCGCCGGAGAGTTCCCCGGGGCGCTGTGCGGCGTGTTCGGCGAGGCCGACCAGGGCCAGCAGCGTGCGGACGCGTTCCTCACGCTGCTGTGCGGGGACCTTGCGCATGCGCAGCGGGACGCCGACGTTCTCGGCGGCGGTGAGCACCGGGATCAGTCCGAACGACTGGAAGACGAAGCCGATCCGGTCGCGGCGCAGCGCGAGGAGGCCGCTCTCGTCGAGGGTGGAGAGGTCGGTTCCGTCGAGTTCGACGGTGCCGCCGCTGGGGGTGTCGAGGCCGCCGGCCAGGTTGAGCAGGGTGGTCTTGCCGGAGCCCGACCGGCCCTTGAGCGCGGTGAGTTCGCCGCGCCGCGCCTCGAAGGTGACCCCGCGCAGGGCGTGTACGGCGTTCGCCCCGCTGCCGAAGCTCCGGTGCAGGCCGCGCACCGCCAGCATGGGCGGTGCGGCGTCCGCGAGCGCGGCGTCCGCGCGGCCGGCCCCCTCCGCCGTGGACTGTCGGTCCGGTTGCTGCGTCATGGTGGGCTCCCCCTCGGCCGGCGCTGTTCCCTACCTTCGCGTCCGAATTTGCTCATCTGTCACATCAATCACGCAAGTACCTTCCTCTCGCCGACCGGATCTGACACCATCGTCCGCTATCCGGTGCCCTTGGTCCGGTTCGGGGGGAAGGAACAGGCACATGATCGGCTTTGTCGTGCGCCGGCTGCGCGGACGACTGCCGCTGGCCGCCGCCGTATTGCTCACCGCGCTCATCACCACCACCACGCTGACCGCCCTGCTGGCGTTCACCCGGGGCGTCGGCGACGCCGGCCTGCGACAGGCGCTGACCGGCCCCGCCGGCCGGGCCGGCACCGCCGTGGTCCTCACCGGCGAGCACGCGCTGACCGCCCGGGCCGGCGACGACGCGGCCGTACGGGGCTTCGCGCAGGACCTGTTCGGGAGCGTGCCCGTCGGCGTCGAGAACGTGGCACGCAGCCGCTCGTACGGCCTGCCGGGCCCCCGCACCCCCGGCCGGGAACCGGACCTCACCCTGCTCGCCGCCCTCGACCCCGGCCGCGCCCGGCTCCTCGCCGGCCGGTGGCCCGACGCCGCGGGGGACCGCCCGGGCCGCGTCCAGGTGGCCGCGCCCGAGGCCGCGCTGAACCGGCTCGGCCTGGGCCGGCAGGCCCTGCCCGCCGAGGTACGGCTGGAGGACCGCTACGGCGGGGCGCCGCTGGACGTGCTCGTCACCGGCGTCTACCGGGCGGCCGAGCCGGACTCCCCGTACTGGCGGCTCGATCCCCTCGGCGGCCGCGAGGTGCAGGTCGGCTCCTTCACCAGCTACGGGCCGCTCCTCGTCCACGACTCCGCCTTCACCGGCGGCGCCCTGGTCCAGAACAGCCGCGCCACGCTGCTGAGCCCCGACTTCCGCGCCGCCCGCGCCGCCGACCTCGACCGGCTGCGCCCCCTGGCACCCGAGACCGACACCAAGGGCCCCGCCGGGCTCACGGTCACCACCGGGCTCAAGGACCACACCGCGGCGCTGACCACGGGACAGCGGGTGGCCCGCTCCACCCTGCTGGTCGGCGCGCTCCAGACGGCCGTCCTGGCCGGGGCCGCCCTGTTGCTGGTCGCCCACCTGCTGACGGAGCGCCAGGAGCCCGAGCGGGTCCTGCTCACCTCGCGCGGCGCCTCCCGCCGCCGGCTCGGGACGCTGTCGGCGGCCGAGGCGCTGCTGCTCGCCCTGCCCTCGGCGGTCCTGGCCCCGCTGCTCACCCCGCCGCTGCTGCGCCTCGCGGGCCACTACGGGCCGCTGTCCAAGACCCCCGTCGAGACCGGCGGGGCGTGGCTGCTGTGGCCGGCCGCGGCGGCCTGCGCGCTCGCGTGCGTCCTGCTGACCTCCCTGCCCGCCGTGCTCCGCGGGACCGCGGCGTCCGTGCTGCGGCGGGCCGGGCGCCGCGCGGCCGTGGTGTCGGGGGCCGCCCGCTCCGGACTGGACCTCGCGGTGGTGGCGCTGGCCGTCCTCGCCTACCGCCAGCTGGACCGCTACAGCGGCGCCCCGTCCGGCCCGGGCGACGGAGCCGGCGTCGACCCGGTGCTGGTGGCCGCCCCCACCCTGGCGCTGTGCGCGGGCACCCTCCTGGTGCTGCGCCTGCTGCCGTTCGCGGCGCGGCTCGGCGGCCGGATCGCCGCCCGGGGCCGCGGGCTCGGCCCGGCGCTCGTGGGCTGGCAGCTCGCCCGGCGCCCGGGGCGGGCCACCGGCCCGGTCCTGCTGCTGGTGCTGTCGGTGGCCAGCGGGGTCCTCGCCCTCGGCCACCACACCGCCTGGTCCGCATCGCAGCGCGACCAGGCGGAGTTCGCCACCGCCGGGGGCCTGCGGATCACCGGCAGCGAGGTCGCCGCCGCCGGCCGGGCCGGGCGGTACGCGTCCCTGCCGGGCGGCGACCGGGTCATCCCGGTGGTGCGCTCGGCCCACGGACTGCCGGGCGGGGCGGACGGGGAGCTGCTCGCGCTGGACGCCGCCGCCGTCGCCCGGCGGGTGCCGCTGCGGGCCGACCTGCGGGACGGGCGGCCCATGGAGGGGCTGTTCGCCCCGCTCGCCGTCGACGCCCCCGGCAGCGCGGGCATCGTGCTGCCGGGCCGGCCCCAGCGGATCGACGTCGAGGTGTCGGTACGGGCCGTCGGCGCGAGCGGCTCCGCCCGGCTGGGCGTCCTGCTGCGCGACCGGTTCGGGCTGACCTACCGGGCGCCGGTCGAGACGCTGCCGGAGAACGGCGAGCACACCTTCTCCGTGGACGTCGCGAAGCTCGCCGGGGCCCCGCTCGGGACCGCCGCCGAACCCCTGTCCCTCGCGGGGCTCGCCCTGTCGTACGGGTCGGACAGCGGCTGGTACCGGCCCGAGGGGAAGGCCGCGGTCGAGGCGGAGGTGGAGCTGCGCCGGGTCTCGGCCGCGCAGACCCCGGACGGTCCGGCCAGTCCCGTGCGGGCTCCCGCGCCCGCCTGGAACCTGGTGTCCCCGGTACTGGACGGGAACGGCCCGGCCGCCCGGCTGCTGCCTGCCGACGGGGCGCTGATGCGGCTGCGGTACGCGGGCGCCCCCGTGGGGAGCTACGCCCTCAGCCTCACCAGCGCCCCGGCCGCCGCCGAGCTGCCGGGCATCGCCACCCGCGCCTACCTGGCCGCCGTCGGCGCCCGGGTCGGCGACCGGATCCCGGTGCCGCTCGGCTCGGCCACCGTCCCGGTGCGGGTCACCGCCGCCGTCGCGGCCCTGCCCGCCGCCGGCGAACGCGCGGTGGCCGTCGACCTCGCCACCGCCGGGCGGCTGCTCGCGGCCACGGACGGGCGGGCCCTGCCGGCCGCCGACGAGTGGTGGCTGCCCGCGGCATCCGCCGCCGACCCCGTGCCCGCACGGGCCGCCGCCGAGCTGCGCGCCGGCGCCGGCTCGCACCGGCTGCTGCTGCGCGAGGAGGTGGCCGCCGGGCTGCTGGACGACCCGCTGAGCGCCGGCCCCCGCATCGCGTTGGCCGCCCTGGCCCTGTCCTGCGCCGTCCTGGCCGCCATCGGCTTCGCCGCCTCCTCGGCGGCGGCCGCGCGCCGGCGGGCCCGGGAGTCCGCGGTCCTGCTGGCCCTCGGGGCGCCCCGGCGGGGCCTGGCCCGGGCGGCCGCCGCCGAGGGGCTGGTCCTCGTCGCGCTCGGGACCGCGGTCGGCCTGGCGGTGGGCGCGGCGATCGTGCACCTGACGGTGCCGCTGACGGTGCTCACCCCGGCCGCGCGGCGCCCGGTCCCCGAGGTCCTGGTGGACCTGCCGGCCCTGCGGACCCTGCTCCTGGCCGCCGCCATCGCCGCCGTCCCGCTGCTGTCGGCCGTGGCCGGCGGGCGCGGCGACCGCGCGTCCCGGGGCGCCGCCGCCCGCCTGCGCCCCGTGGAGGAGATATGACCGGCCCGACCACCGACCCCCGTACCACCGCGCCGCGGGGCCGCGGCGGGGCCGGCTGGGTGCGGACGCGGCTGCGCGCCGCTCCCCTGGCCACGCTCCTGTCGGCCGTACTGGTCTTCGTCTGCGTCCTGCTGGCCACCGCGCTGCCGCGCGCCCTCGACCGGGGCGCCGACCGGGCCCTGCACGCCTACCTGGCCGAGCAGGGCCCCGAGCGGACCAGCCTCACCGCCACCGCCCCCACCGGGCAGGGCCGGACGGGCGGGGACCTCGCGGCCTCCCTGGACCACGTGCTGGCCGCCCTGACGGCCGCGGTGGGACCGGGCTACCGCCTGGCGGACTCCGGTCCCGTGTACGGCGTCCGCGCGAAGGACGCGCGGCCCCTGGCGGGGCCCGGACTGGCCCGCCCGTCGGACGTCGCGCCCAACCTGGGCCTGCTGCACCTGCCCCGGATCGCCTCGCACGCCCGGCTGGCCGAGGGCCGCTGGCCGTCCGGCGGCAGCGGCGGGGGGACCCTCCCGGTCGCCCTGTCCAAGAGCGCCGCCGACAGCATCGGCGCCAAGGTGGGGTCGGTCCTGGAGGGCTCCTCCGGCATCGCCCCGCCGATGAGCGTCGAGGTCGTCGGGCTGTTCGCGCCGGCCGACCCCGCCGACGCCTACTGGAGCGACACCGCCTCCAGCTGCTTGGTGCGGGCCTGCCTCAAGTGGGACGAGAAGCACGAGAAGTCCTGGTGGGACGCGGCCGCTCTGGTCGGCCCGGAAGGGATCGAGCGGCTGGCGGGCTGGGGAACCCGCGCCACCGACTTCTGGCGGCTCCCGGTGGACACCGGCGCCCTGCGCACCGACCGGCTGCCCGAGGTCGGCGGACGGATCGCCTCGTACGTGGCCGGTCCCACGGCCACCCGGCTGGTGGCCGAGACCGGCCGCGGCGACCTCCTGATCGCCTCCGAGCTGCCGAAGCTGTTCGCCGCCGCCGAGGCCCGCCGGCAGGCCGCCGCGCCGCTCGCCGCGATCGGGCCGGCCGGGGTCGGGGGCGTCGCCCTCGTGGTGTTCTGCCTGGCCGCCGGGCTCACCGGTGACCGGCGGGAGGCCGAACTGGCCCTGCTGCTGGCCCGGGGCGGCTCCCGCGCGGGCGTCCTGCGCCGGCTGCTGGGCGAGGGGGCCGTCACCGTGCTGCCGGCCGCCGTGCTCGCCGCGGCCCTCGGCGTCCTGCTGCTGCCGGCCCCCCGGCCGGCGCCCGGCCTGCTCGCGGCCGGGGCCGTCGCCCTCGCGGCCCTGCTCGCGTTCCCGGTACGCGCCTGCGTGCTGCTGTCGGCCCGGCGCGCGGCCGCACCCCGGCGCAGGCTGGTGGCGGAGCTGCTGGTCCTCGCCGCCACCGCGGCCGCCGTCGCCGAGGTCCGCCGGCGCGGGGTGGCCCCGGCCGGTACCGGGCTGGATCCGCTGCTCGTCGCCGCCCCGCTGCTGATCGCCCTGTCCGGGGGGCTGCTGCTGGCCCGGATCCAGCCCCCGCTGGCCCGGCTGGCCGCCCGGGCGGCGGGACGCGGGCGGGGCCTGACCGGCTTCCTGGGGCTGGCGCGCGCCGCCCGGGGGAACGCGGGCGGCGCGCGGCCCTCCGTACTGCCCCTGGTCGCTCTGCTGCTGGCGGTGACCACGGGCGGGTTCGGATCGGCCGTACTGGCCTCCGTGGACGGGGCCCGCCTGCAGGCGGCACGGGGCGACGTCGGGGGCGACGCGCATGTGGCGACCCCGCTCGGGGAGGCGCTGACGCCGGAGTTCCTGCGGGCGGCCGGCGCGCTGCCCGGCGTACGGACTTCCCTGGGGGTGTGGACCGACCGGGACGCCCTGCTGACGGCGGACGACCCGACCGGCACCCACGTCCGGGCGGTGGTCGCCGATCCGGCCGCCTACGCCGAGCTGTCCGATGCCGCCGGCCGGGGCCGGTTCGACCCCGCCCGGCTCGCCCGGGGCGGTGCCGACGCCGCCGTCCCGGTGCTGATCAGCAAGAACCTCTCCGGGAAGGACGCCGGGGGCGAGTTCCGGCTGCGCGTCGCGGGCGGCGTCGAACTGCGGGCCCGGCCGGCCGGCCCGGTCGAGGGGACCCCCGCTGAGCCGTCCGCGGAGGCGGCGGTCGTGGTGGTGCCGGACTGGGCCGTCGCCGGCCGGGTGCCCCAGGCGGCGCACCCCAACCACTGGTTCGCCCTCGGGGCGGTCGACGAGGACCGGCTGCACGAGCTGGTCCGCGCCCACGCGCCGGCCTCGGTCGCCGAGCGGACCTTCGTCCACACCAGCGCGGGGGTCTCCGCGCAGCTGGCCGGCGACCCCCTCCAGCAGGCGGCCGGGCAGCTGTTCTGGACCTCGCTGGCCGCGGCGGCAGGCTTCGCGCTGCTGTCCGTGCTGCTGACCCTGGTACGGGCCGCCCCCGAGCGGGCCGCGCTGCTGGCCAGGCTGCGGACCATGGGCCTGCGGCCACGGCAGGGCGTGGTGCTCGTCCTGACGGAGTCGCTGCCGCAAGTGCTGGCGGCGCCGCTGGGCGGTGCCGTGACGGCGGTCGCCGCGATAGCCCTGCTGGGCCCGGCGGTCGACCTGTCGACGCTGGTCGGCGCCACCGTGCCGGCCGGGCTGGGGCTGGGGCTGCGGCCGGTGCTCGTGCAGGCGCTGGGCCTGGCGGGACTGGTGGCCGCGGCCGTGCTCGCGGAGGCGGCGGTGAACGGCCGGCGTCAGATCACCACCGAGTTGAGAGCGGGAGACCGACGTTGAACACCGAAGCGCCCACGTACGAGGAGCTGCGGCGCCAGGCCCTGGCGGCCGCCGAACCGCGCCGGCACGCCGCCGGCACGGCTATCGCCTGCGACCGGCTGGTCCGCATCTTCACCAGCGACGGGGTCGAGGTGCAGGCGCTTCAGGGGCTGGAGCTGACGGTGGCCCAGGGCGACCTGGTGGCCCTGGTCGGGGCCTCCGGCAGCGGCAAGTCCACCCTGCTGAACATCCTCGCGGGGCTGGACGTGCCCACGGCCGGCACCGCGACCGTGGGCGGCTACGACCTGCTCGAGATGTCCGCGCGCGACCGGCTGCGCTACCGGCGCGAGACGGTGGGGTTCGTCTGGCAGCAGACCGCGCGCAACCTGCTGCCGTTCCTGACGGCTGCGCAGAACATCCTCCTGCCGATGCAGTTGAAGGGCGGCGGGCGCGGCGCCCGGGGGCGGCGGGCGGCACGGGTCGCGGAGCTGCTGGAGGCGCTGGAGATCGGCGACCTCGGCGGCCGGCGCCCCGCCGAGCTGTCCGGCGGGCAGCAGCAGCGGGTGGCCATCGCCGTGGCCATGGCCAACGACCCGACGGTGCTGCTGGCCGACGAGCCGACCGGCGAGCTGGACTCCGAGACCGGTGCGGCCGTCTTCGAGGCCTTCCGCACCGTGAACCGGGAGCTGGGCGCCACCGTGGTCATCGTGACCCACGACCCGATGGTGGCGGGCGAGGTGCGCCGTACGGTGGCCATCCGCGACGGCCGCACCAGCAGCGAGGTGCTGCGCCGCACGGTCACCGACGAGCACGGTACGGAGTCGGTCAGCGAGCGCGAGTACGTGATGCTGGACCGGACCGGCCGGGTGCAGCTGCCGCGCAAGTTCCTGGAGGCGCTCGGCATGGAGCACCGCGTCGCCGTCGACCTGGCCGCCGACCGCATCGAGGTCCGGCGCGACGACGCCGACGGGCCGGCCGGAGCGTGACCGGACGACGCCTCCCGGGGCCTGCAGCGTTCACCGTCCGGACCGGCGCCGGGGGTTGGTGCGTCACTTCCGCGGCCCGGGTGTCGTTAGGGGCTCGGGGCTGAACCGGGGGGCGAAGGGATGACGTAATGCGGCAGTTTCCTCTGCAGATGCACCACATGGAGCCGGGGCGCCTGGTCGAGTGGCGGTTGCGGGCCGCCGCCGGGGCGCCGGGACCGGACCGGGGTGACGAGGCCGGCAAGAAGGCGTCCTTCAACCAGGACAAGCACTTCACCGTCGCCGAGGAGAGCCGCGCGGAGGACGATCCCATGGCGTCCTACGTGGCCGTCACCTTCGAGATCGACGAGCCCCTCGACGAACCGGCCCTGGCCGGGGCCCTGCTGGCCTTCGTCCGCCGGCACGAGGTGCTGCGCTGCGAGTTCCTGCGGCTGGCCGGGGAGCTGTCCTGCGAGCCCCTCGCGCCCGAGGTCCTCTCCCTGGAGGCCCACCCCGTCGCCGAGTTCGACGACGTGGAGCGCCAGCGCGAGTTCCTCGCGGAGCGGTTCACCCGCAGCATCGACACCCTGTCGTGGCCGCTGTTCACGATGGGCGCGGTGCTGCGCCCGGACTCCGCGACGGTGTACCTCGCCTTCGACCACATCGTCTGCGACGGCATGTCGATGCCGGTCGTCGTCCACGACGTGCTGACCTGCTACGAGGCGCTGCGGCGCGGGCAGGAGCCGGTGCTGCCGCCCGCGCCCAGCTACCTGGACTTCGCGGACGCGCAGCGCCGCCGCTACCTGTCGATCGGGGCGGACGACGAGCGCCTGGACTACTGGAGGTCGTTCACGGCCCGGGGCGGGGAGTTCTTCCCGCGCTTCCCGCTGGACCTGGGCGTGGAGCCGGACCGGATGTACCCGATCGTCAACGAGGCGTCCACGCTGCTGGACGCCGCCGAGACGGAGGTCTTCGAGAAGGTGTGCGGGCAGGCCGGCGGCAAGCCGTTCATGGGGCTGCTCGGCTCGGTGGGCGTGTGCCTGCGCGAGGCGGGCGGCCCCGGGGTGTACCGGGGGTTCATGCCGGTCAGCGAGCGCGGTCGGGAGGACTGGAACAACTCGGTGGGCTGGTTCGTCAACACCCTGCCGATCGAGTTCGACGCCTCGCCGGGCAAGGACTTCGCCCAGGTCATGGGCGAAGTGCGGGCCGGGTTCGGCGAGATGATGCGCCACCTCGACGTGCCGTTCGTGCGGGCCTGGCAGCTGCTGGCGCCCGAGGAGTTCGCCGGCCGGTCCTGGCCGTACCCGGTGAACTTCTTCTCGTACATCGACATGCGCCGCTGCCCGGGCGCCGGCCGGCACGACGACTGGCGGCCCGCGACGCATGTGTGGTCGGCGCGGGCGAACGGGACCTGTTCGTGGTTCCAGCGGGACACGGACGGGCTGCACATGAACTCGCTGTACGTGGACACCCCGGCCGCGCGGCGCACGATGGGCGACTTCCAGGAGGCGCTGCGGCTCACCGTGCAGAGCGTGGCGCGCACCGGCGGTTTCCGCAGGCCGGTGGCGCTGACGGCGCCGCGCCGGCCCGAGCCGGCGGTGGCGCGCGTCAGGAGGTCCTGATGACCGCCCTCGTCAGGTGATCTTCCAGAGGGTCAGCGTGGTGACGTAGTCGGGCATGTCCGGGGAGAGGCCGCCTCCCGAGTGGGGCTGGACGTCGGTGATCCGCAGCATCGCCAGGTTGCGTTCGCTGGTGACGGTGCACAGGACCGTGCCCTTGGCGAGCGTCCCGCCCGTCTTCAGCTCCTTCGCGGGGAGCGCGACCGGCAGGGTGTCGGTGTCGACCCCGGCCCTGCACGCCTCGGGAGTGGTGCCGCCGCTCCTGCCCATGGGGGTGAGGAAGCGCAGGTCCGCGTCTCCCCAGGCCTGGTAGGTGAGTTCCATGCCGGCGACCTGGCCGATCTTGCCGCCGGGGAACAGTTTCGGTGCGTCCAGGTCGACGTGCGTGCCCGTGCTGGAGGCGGGTCCGCGCAGGGTGAAGGGCTTGTCCTCGAAGAGGAGGGTGTACGTGGGCTGCTTGGACGTGGCGGTGGCCGTGGCGGTGGCCGTGGACTGAGGGGCGGCCGGGGCTGCGGCGGCCGTCCGCCCGCCGCCCGACGGGGAGCCGCCGGTGGCGGCCGTACCACCATCGGGGCGTACGAGCGCCCAGGTCACCAGCGCGGTGAGGGCCACGGCGAGGACTCCCCCGCCGGCCAGCAGCGCGGGACGGACGGACCGTGCGGGTGGCGCCGGGGGCGGTGCGGTGGGCAGCGGCGGGTGGGCGGGGCCGGGAGGCGGCGTGGAAGGCCTCGGCGGGGCCGTCACCGTGGGCTGCGCGGACCGGTAGGCACCGGCGTCGGGTTCCGTGGGGGTGGCGCCCGGGACCTGGGCGGGCTCCGGGGGGTGTGCGGCGTCCGCCTCCCGGCGGGCGATCCGGTCCATGAGCGGGGCCGGCAGCCAGCCGTCGAACGCGCGCAGCGGCCTGCCCGCCGCCCGTTCGCACAGCTCCGCCAGTTCGGCGGTGGTGATGCGCTGCGCCGGGTCGGCGGTCAGGGTGCGTTCCAGCAGGCTCCGCAGCGGCTCCGGGTAGCCGCTCAGATCGGGAGCCGCCCGCTCGGTGTTGGCGATCCGCACGGCGAGGGTGGTGGCGCCGCCCTCGCCGTAGGGGTGTCGCCCGGTCGCCGCGACGGCCGCGATCAGGCCGAGCGAGAACACGTCGGCGGCCGCGGTGACGGGCTCGCCCAGGGCCTGTTCGGGCGACATGTACTGCGGGGTGCCGACCACGCCGCCGCTGCGGGTCAGCTGGGTGGTGTCGGCCGCCCGCGCGATGCCGAAGTCGATGACGTACGGACCGGTCGAGCCGAGCAGGATGTTGGCGGGCTTGAGGTCGCGGTGGACGACCTCCGCCGCGTGGATGGCGCCCAGGGCCCGGGCGGTGCAGCCGACCAACTGGTGGACGGCGGCCGGGGGGAGCGGCCCGTGCTCGGTGAGCGCGTCGGCGAGCGAGAGCCCGGGCACGAACTCCGAGGCGATCCAGGGGAGCGGCCCGGTCGTGTCGTGGTCGACGACCGGCACCAGGTGGTAGCCCTGCACCCGGCGGGCCGCGCGGACCTCCTGCTCGAAGCGGCGCCGGAAGTCCGGATCCTCTCCGTACTCGCGGCGGATCACCTTGAAGGCCACGGGCTGGCCGCCGCGCGTGTGCGAGAGGTACACGGTTCCCATGCCTCCCTCGCCGATCCGGGCCAGCAGCCGGTAGCCGGCCGTCTCCCGCGGGTCGAGGGGGCCGAGCGGGGTGAGTATGTCGTCGTTGCCGTTGATCACCGCGCCAGCCTAAGCCTTGTGATGGGTCGTCAATCGCCTTGAGCAGGACTTTCCTTGCCGAGGGCGGCGGCGCGGGCCAGCAGCAGGTCCCGTTCGCGGGCGTTGCGGGTGAGGGCGGCCGCCCTCTCGAACTCGGCGCGGGCCTCAGGGCCGCGCCCGAGCCGCTCCAGCAGGTCCCCGCGCACGCTCGGCAGCAGGTGGTAGGAGCGCAGTGCGGGCTCCCGGGCGAGGGCGTCCACGAGGGGCAGGGCCGCGGCGGGGCCTTCGGCCATGGAGACGGCGACCGCCCGGTTCAGCTCGACCACCGGGGAGGGCAGCAGTTCCGCGAGGCGTGCGTAGAGGGCGGCGATGGTCCGCCAGTCGGTGTCCTCGTAGCGCACGGCGGCCGCGTGGCAGCCGGCGATGGCGGCCTGGAGGGCGTAGGGGCCGCTGCCGGCCCGGTGCAGGGACGCGACGCCGCGCCGGATGAGCAGCCTGTTCCACCGGGCCCGGTTCTGGTCGGCGAGCAGGACGGGCTCGCCGTCGGGGCCGGTGCGGGCGGCCGTGCGGGAGGCCTGGAACTCCAGGAGGGCCGCGAGGCCGTGGACCTCGGGCTCGTCGGGCATCAGGGCGGCCAGGACGCGGGCCAGGCGCAGGCCGTCCTCGCAGAGGGCGGGGCGCAGCAGGTCGTCGCCGGCGGTGGCCGAGTAGCCCTCGTTGAAGACGAGGTAGACGACTTCCAGCACGGAGGCCAGGCGCTGTGCGCGGTCGGCTCCGCGGGGGACCTCGAAGGGCACCCCGGCCCTGGCGAGGGTCCGCTTGGCCCGGACGACGCGCTGGGCGACGGTGGGTTCGGAGGTGAGGAAGGCGCGGGCGATCTCCTGGGTGGTGAGTCCGGCCACCAGGCGCAGGGTGAGGGCGGTGCGCGCGTCGGTGCCGAGCACCGGATGGCAGGCGGTGAAGACCAGGCGCAGCAGGTCGTCGTCGATGTCGTCGGGTTCGGCGGGTTCGGGCGGCGGTGGTACGTCCTCCAGGGCCCGGCCGACCTCGGCGAGCTTGCGCGCGTAGGTCTCCCTGCGGCGGACGAGGTCGACGGCCCGGTGCTTGGCCGTGGCCATGAGCCAGGCGGCGGGCCGGTCGGGGATCCCGTCGCGCGGCCACTGTTCGAGGGCGGCGACCAGGGCGTCCTGTGCGATCTCCTCGGCGATCCCGACGTCGCGCACGATGCGGGTGACGCCGGCGATGATCCGCGCGGACTCGATCCTGAACACCGTTTCGACCGCCCGGGCCGCGCTCACCGCCGTCACGGCCACCCATCAGAGCAGCCGTGGCGGGGCGTGGCAAACGCGGCGCCCGGGCGGGCCGCTACTGGGTCACATCTCCTGTACCTGGCGGACCTCGGCGCCGACGGTCCATTGCGCCGGGTGGGTCTCCAGGAACCGCTTGGTCCATTCCAGGGCCTCGGCCTTGTCCTTGCACTGGAGGAAGGCGTATCCGCCGACGACTTCCTTGGTCTCGGTGAAGGGGCCGTCGGTGAAGCTGGTCTTCCCGCCCGACCAGGTGACCCGGGTGCCTTCGGAGGTGGGAAGGAGACCGGCGGTGTCGAGCATGACGCCGGCCTTGGTGATCTCCTCCATCAGGGCGCCCATGCGCTCCTCGAAGTCGGCGGGGAAGGGGGTTTCGGGGGTGAGTTCCCGCTCGTCGATGCGGATCAGCGTCAGGAAGCGCGGCATGGTGACTCCTCGGTCGTGAGGGCGGGGGCCCTTCCCCCGCCTCTCACCCGTGCGTCGAACGGGGGACGCCCGGATCGACAGCCCTCGGGAGAATTCTTCGGAGATCGCGCGGAACCGGCCACCGGGAGCCTCGCCGGCGCATCCGATCGGGCGTCGGCGCACCGGCCGGCGCATCCGATCGGGCCCCGGTGGCCGAAGAGGGGGCAGAGCCCCCGGGCACACGTCGGCGGTCCGGGGGCTCGCCGGCGTCCGTTCGGGCGCTACCTGCTGTCCCCGGCCCAGTCCCAGCGGCCGGGGTCCGAGGTCCGGCGGCGGTAGTGGGCGCGGCCGCCCGCCCCGTAGCGGCCTATCTCGGTCGGCAGCCGCGCCTCCTGCGCGAGCCGGTCGGCGCTCCAGCCGGTGACGTCGAGGAGGAGCCCGTCGAGGGGGCCGCCCACGAGTTCGCCGTAGGCACGGCCGGGGCGGGGGCCCGGGTCGGGGTCTTCGTGGTCGGCGCCGTAGACGCGGCGGCGCGGCATCCTGTGGTCCATGGGCAAAGCTTCACAGCCGCCACTGACAGCGGGTCCGGGCGGCTCACCGGGCACCGCATAGGCTGGCGGCCACGCCGTACGCGAACCGAGGAGCACCGCCCATGGCCAGTCGGGTACACCGGCCGCTGGAGGACCAGGAATTCGACTTCATCGCCGGGATGGCGCCGGGGCCGGTGCTGGCGTACTTCACCGGCACCTGGCCCAAGGCCCTGGAGGCCTGCCGGGAGCTGGACTCCCTCGTGGCGGAGGTGGCCCGGGGCCCGGAGTACGGCGGTCGGTTCACCGCCGTGCGCGCCGACATCACCCGCTGTCCCGCGACGGTGCGGCGCTACGGGGTGGCGGGTGCCCCGACGGTGGTGCTGGTGCGGTCCGGCGAGGCGGTGGCGACGCACGCGGGGCCGATGGGGCGGGCGGAGCTGCGGGCCTTCCTGGACGCGCACCTGTAGGCCGTGTCGTGCCCGTAGGCCGTGTCGTGCCCGCCGGGCCGGGCCGGTTCCGCGCGGCCCGGCGGGTGAACCCGGGCAGGCTGGCCGGAAGTGGCATAGGTGGGATAGGTGCCTCAGGCATGTAATGGAGTCCGGCGAGACGGAACCATCGCGTGCGAGGTGTTGCTTTCCATGTCCGAAGCCGTTGCCTTCCCCCAGGACCGAACCTGTCCCTACCACCCGCCGGCCGCCTACCAGCCGTTGCGGGCGGGCCGGCCGCTCTCCCGGGTCACCCTCTTCGACGGCCGCTCCGTGTGGGTGGTCACCGGCCACGCCGAGGCGCGGGCCCTGCTCTCGGACGGCCGGCTGTCGACCGACCGCACCAACGACGCCTTCCCCACCCCCACCGCCCGGTTCAAGGGGCTGCGGAACCGCCGGACGGCCCTCCTCGGGGTGGACGACCCCGAGCACAACGCCCAGCGGCGGATGCTGATCCCGAGCTTCTCGGTCAAGCGGACGGCCGCCCTGCGCCCCCGGATCCAGGAGACCGTGGACCGGCTGATCGACGCGATGGAGGCCCGGGGTCCGGGGGCCGAGCTGGTGGGCGACTTCGCGCTGCCGGTGCCGTCCATGGTGATCTGCGCCCTGCTCGGGGTCCCGTACGAGGACCACGACTTCTTCGAGGAGCAGTCGCGGCGGCTGCTGCGCGGCCCCTCGGCCGCCGACGTGGAGGACGCCCGGGAACGGCTGGAGGCCTATCTGGAGGCCCTGATCCGGCGCAAGAGCACCGAACCGGGCGACGGGCTGCTGGACGAGCTGGTCGCGACCCGGCTGGCGGCCGGCGAGACCGACGTGGAGGAGCTCGTGTCGCTGGCCGCGATCCTGCTGATCGCGGGGCACGAGACCACGGCGAACATGATCTCGCTGGGCACCTTCACCCTGCTGCGGCACCCGGAGCAGCTGGCGGAGCTGCGGTCCGACCCCTCGCTGATGCCGGAGGCGGTGGAGGAGCTGATGCGCTACCTGTCCATCGCGGACGGGATGCTGCGGGTGGCCACGCGGGAGATCGAGGTGGGTGGGGTGACCATCCAGCCCGACGACGGGGTGGTGTTCTCCACCTCGGTCATCAACCGTGACGAGGCGGTGTTCGCCGACCCCGACGCCCTCGACTGGCACCGGCCGGCCCGCCACCACCTGGCGTTCGGTTTCGGCATCCACCAGTGCCTGGGCCAGAACCTGGCGCGCGCCGAGATGGAGATCGCCCTCGGGACGCTGTTCGAGCGGCTGCCGGGCCTGCGCCTGGCAGCGGACCCGGACCGGATCCCGTTCAAGCCCGGCGACACCATCCAGGGCATGCTCGAACTGCCCGTGACGTGGTGAGCGGCGTGCGGATCTCAGTGGACCGGGACGTGTGCATCGGCGCCGGCCAGTGCGTGATGACGGCGCCGGGGGTGTTCACCCAGGACGACGACGGTTTCGGCGAGGTGCTCGGGGGCCGCGAGGACGGCCACGGCAGCCCGCTGGTCCGGGAGGCCGCGCGCGCCTGCCCGGTGTCGGCGATCACCGTGCGGGAAGCCGGGGAGGCCGCCCAGGCCCCGGCGGACTGAGCGGGTGCCCGCGGCGCACGGGAGCCCCCGCCGGACGACCGGCGGGGGCTCCGGCGACGGGCACCTCGAGGCGGCCGGCGCTACTGGCGGACGACGTTCTCCGCCTGCGGGCCCTTCGGCCCCTGGGTGACGTCGTACGAGACCTGGTCGTTCTCCTCCAGGGACTTGAAGCCCGTCCCCTGGATGGCGGAGAAGTGCACGAACACGTCGGGGCCGCCGTCGTCCTGCGAGATGAAGCCGAACCCCTTCTCCGAGTTGAACCACTTCACGGTGCCAGTTGCCATCGGTACTGATCCTTCTCAACGTTCCGCTCGGGCCGCACGCTCGCGGCCGTCTCGATACTTCCCACCCGCCCCGCGCGCCACACGCCGATGCGGCCAACCGGGGCGGCGGCCCGGTCAGGCACCGCCGTCCCCGGCGGGCAGCGGGGCGGCGGAAGGACCGCCGACGGCGGGACGGGCCGCGGACGCGGCCGCCGCGCGGCGCGGGCCGCCCGCCCGGCAGCCCAGGCAGTCGGCGTGTCCCGTCCGGGCCGCGGTGTCCCGGACGCGCCAGTGCCACTGCTCGCGCGGGCGGGGGCCGCTGGGCTTGCCCCAGCCGGCCAGATGCAGCAGCCAGGTGACGAGTCCGGCGGCCGCGACCAGGCCGAGGCCCAGCCAGATGCCCGGGGTCCAGGCCGCGCACAGCGCGGCCCCCGCTCCGGCGGAGCCCAGCAGGGCCAAGGCGGTCCCGGTCCAGCCGGCCACCGTGTGGCCGAGGTCGACGTCGCCGTGGGCGCTCATGATTCCCCTTCGTCGGGCAGGCGGCAGTACGCTCGGAGCAGGATCATTTATCTCACGAGCTAAGTAACTTAGATACTAAGGAGAGTGTCGGTGCACGGCAAGCCCCGCCCCCCGGCCACGGCCGGGGAGGCGATCGCGCGCATGGACCAGTACGTGGCCCTCGGCCTCGTGGGCCAGCAGGAGGTGGCCCAGCTCCTCGGGATCAACGTCACCGACCTGACCTGCCTCGCCCACATCCTCGCCGCCTGCGACAAGCCCCTCTCGGCCGGCGACCTCGCCGGGCTGGTGAACCTCACCACCGGCGCCGTCACCGGCGTGCTCAACCGGCTGGAGAAGGCCGGGTACGCCCGCCGGCAGCCCGATCCCGCCGACCGCCGGCGGGTACGGGTGGTGGCCGACCCCGAGGCCGCCGCCCGGGTCATCGCCACCTACCAGCCCTTCTACGACCGGCTCGGCGCCGTGTTCGCCGAGTACACCCCCGACGAGATCGCCGTGATCGCCGACTGGTTCGGCCGGGCGACGGTCGAGATGCGGGCCCACCTCGCCCGGGTCCGCTCCGGTGAGCTCGACCCCAGGCCCGGCCGGTGACCGGCTGGTAAAATGGCCGGGAAACTTGAGGCGCGGGGCGCCGTCGCCCGGTGCGGACGCGTACGACGAGCCGGGGACCGTACCGAGGGGTGCGGTCCCCGGCTCGTCGCCGTTCCCCCCACGGCCCCCGCCGCCTCACTCACCTCACGGAAGGTCCTGCATGAAGAACCCGTCAGCTCACGGGCGTTTCGGCATCAAGGCCGGGGCGAAGGCGGGCTCCAAGCCGGGAGCCAAGGGCGCCAGGGGAGCCGGGGCCGGCAAGACCCCCCGCACCCTCGGTCCGCAGGGCGAGTTCGCCATGCCCCGGACCACCACCCCGGCCCTGCCCCCGGTGGCCTCGTTCGACGAACTCGGCCTGCCCGCTGAGCTGGTGAGGACCCTGGCCGAGCAGGAGGTGCGGGAGCCCTTCCCGATCCAGGCGGCCACCCTGCCCAACTCCCTCGCGGGACGCGACGTCCTCGGCCGCGGCCGCACCGGCTCCGGCAAGACCCTCGCCTTCGGCCTGGCCCTGCTGGCCCGCACGGCGGGGCACAAGGCCGACCCCAAGCGGCCGCTCGCCCTGGTCCTCGTACCGACGCGCGAGCTGGCACAGCAGGTGACCGAGGCGCTGGCCCCGTACGCCGAGGCGCTGAAGCTGCGCATGGCCACCGTCGTGGGCGGGCTCTCCATCGGCCGCCAGACCGGCGCGCTGCGCACCGGCGCCGAGGTCGTGGTCGCCACGCCCGGCCGCCTCAGCGACCTGGTCGGACGGCGTGACGTGCACCTGGAGCGGGTGCGGATCACGGTGCTGGACGAGGCCGACCAGATGTGCGACATGGGCTTCATGCCGCAGGTGACGGAGATCCTGGACCAGGTGCACCACGCCGGGCAGCGGATGCTGTTCTCGGCCACCCTCGACCGCAACGTCGACCAGCTGGTGCGCCGGTACCTGAAGGACCCGGTCTCGCACTCCGTGGACCCGCAGTCGGCGTCGGTCGGCACGATGGACCACCACGTGCTGCACATCCACGCGGCGGACAAGGTGTCGGCGGCGACCGAGATCGCGGCCCGCGAGGGCCGGGTGATCCTGTTCCTGGACACCAAGCACGGCGTGGACCAGTTCGTGAAGCACCTGCGGGCCATGGGCGTACGGGCGGAGGGGCTGCACAGCGGCAAGTCCCAGCCGCAGCGCACCAAGACCCTCGGCCAGTTCAAGGACGGCCTGCTCACGGTCCTGGTCGCGACCAACGTCGCCGCCCGCGGCATCCACATCGACGACCTCGACCTGGTGGTCAACGTGGACCCGCCGGCCGACAGCAAGGACTACCTGCACCGGGGCGGCCGCACCGCCCGGGCCGGCGAGTCCGGCAAGGTGGTCACCCTGGTCACCCCGGGCCAGCGGCGCGACATGGTGCGCCTGATGGCCGACGCCAAGATCCGGCCCACCATCACCCAGGTGCGCTCCGGGGAGGCGGCGCTGAGCCGGATCACCGGCGCGAGGAAGCCCTCCGGGGTCCCGCTGTCCGGGGCCCTGCCGACCGACGCGAAGGGCCGCCCGAGCGGCACGGAGCTCGGCTTCCGGGGCATCGGCACCCGGCCGGGCCGGACGGGGGGCAAGGAGTCCCGCAAGACCATCGAGGCACGCCAGGCCGCCGAGGCCCGCCGCGCGGCCCGGGTCCGCAAGGGCCTCTGAGGCCCCGGTACGGATGTCCGGCGGGGTTCCCGCCGGACACCGGGCCACGGCCGGCCCGGGTCAGGCCCGGGCGCGCCGCCGCCGGGCCACGATGGCGCGGGTGACCACCGGCGGGAGCAGGTCCTTGGCCAGCCTGCGCCAGCGCACGCCC
Organism: Streptomyces racemochromogenes; assembly: GCF_039535215.1. Lineage (GTDB taxonomy): Bacteria > Actinomycetota > Actinomycetes > Streptomycetales > Streptomycetaceae > Streptomyces > Streptomyces racemochromogenes. The sequence goes on along the minus strand of NZ_BAAAWT010000001.1, from coordinate 6,598,752 downwards.
GGACGGGGCGCGGGCTTGGGGGCGGCGGGGGCGGGGGCGGGCTCGGGGGCCGGCGGGTGCAGCAGCTTCGGCGCGGGCGGCGCCGAGACGCCCTCGTCGCCGATGCGCACCAGCGGCTTGCCGTGGACGACGTCCACGCCGTGCCACAGGTCGGTGCGGCCCTCCAGCCAGGTGCGCAGCGCCTCCTGCCAGGGCTCCGGGTCGCCCCAGGTCGCGTACAGCTTCGAGGCGGACACGGCGATCGGGTGGAGGTCCCCGGTGGCCACGGCGGCCCAGACGGCGGCGGCGACGCCGGGGCAGTGGGCGGAACGGTAGTCGTCGAAGACGACCACGGCGTCGGGGGTGGCGACGATCCGCGAGGAGGCTATGTCCTGGACCACGTGCTCGTGCAGGTGGGAGGCGTCGACGTGGACGAAGCGGCAGCTGGCGGCGCGCACCTTGTCGGCCACGACGGAGGTCGGGGCCTGGATGATCGTCGGCAGCGCCTCGTGGAAGGCCAGGTAGTTCGTCTCGAACCCGCGGCGGGTGAGGGTGGGGTACGAGCCCTGCACCTCCTGGACGTTGGAGTCGTCGGGGGCCGGCGAGTCGAACAGGTCGCAGACCGTGAACGCCTCCCCCTCGCGGAGGTACCCGGCCAGGAAGATCGCGCTCTTGCCCATGAAGGCACCCAGTTCCAGGATGTCGCCCGCCACCGGCTCGGCCTCGTTCTGGCGGGTCAGGAACCAGTCGAAGAGGACCTGGTCATACGCCGAGAACCAGCCCTCCACCTCGCCGAACGCCTTGGGCGCGGGAGGCGCGGGCGGTTCGGGCGACCCGGCGTCGGGGGTGCTGACGGGGGCCTGCGAAACGTGCGACACAGAGAGTCATCCTCCAGCGGAACGGCATCGGTCCAACTCTGAATACCCGGCAGGGTACGCAGACCCTAAACCCCCGAACAGGGTTATGGCGAGAACTCGTTGCCGTGATCGTTCCGCTCAGGCGGTGGCGCGCCGGTCCAGCCTGCGGGCCGCGGCGTTGCGTACCCGCCGGGTGCGCCCGGAGGCGGCCAGCAGGGCCAGCGCCTCGTCCGGTGCCGGGGACCGTGCCGCGGTGCCCTGGCACCAGTCGGAGGCTGCGGCCAGTTCGGCCCGCGACCACTCGGCGCCCGCCTCGACGGCCTTCAGCAGGGTCCACTCGCGCAGCCGCCGGTCCGGGAAGGCGTGGCCGTCGAGTACGCGGTGCAGGGCGCGGGCCCAGTCCTGGAACCCGGCGCCGGGCCGCAGCCGTACCGCGCGGCGGTCCAGGTGGGTCACCACCGCGCTCTGCGCCATCACCGGGTCGCGGTCGCGCAGCACCTCGGCCACCACCGCGGCCTCGCCCGCCACGCCGGCCGCCCCGGCGGCGGCGAGCCGGTCGAGGTGGCGGGCGTACCGCCACCGGTCGGTGGCGAGGGCCTGCTCCGGCGGCCGGGCCGCCGCCGTGGCCGTGGCCGCCGGGCCGGCCGCCGGGCCGGCCGACGGCTCGCGGCGTATCTGGTGTCCTGGGCTACCCATGGCCCCTATTCCACACGACCGCCCCGCACGGGCCCGGAGCGGGGGTGGGGTGGCCTCAGTGGGTCAGCTCGGTGCCGGTCTGCTCGAAGTAGAAGGACTTGATGAAGCAGTCGCGGGGCTGCCCGATGGCGAAGAAGACGCAGTCCACCAGGGACTGGGCGGTGAGCGGGTCCTGCGCGGTGCGCGGGGCGTCCTGCCAGGCGGGCGACAGCGGATCGTGGTTGGCGAAGTCCGGGGGGTACAGGGAGATCACGCGGACGCCCCGGCCGCGCAGCCGGCGGGAGAGGCTCTCGGTGAAGCCGGCCTGGGCGCTCTTGGCCGCGTAGAAGGCGTCGTGGGCGTCGGAGCGGTGCTTCCCGGGCTGGCCGCAGCCGGAGACCATGGTCACGATGTCCGGCTTCGCGGACTTCGGCAGCAGCGGGAGGAAGGCCTTGGTCGCCAGCACGGTGCCGGTGGCCCCGGAGGCGAGGGTGTCCACGATGTCCTCGTCTGAGGCGGAGAGCAGGTCCGTGCCGTGCTGGTAGCGGGAGCCGTTGTTGACCAGGACGTCGACGTGGTCCGTGCGGGCGGCGACCGCCCCGGCGAAGGCGCGTACGGAGGCCGGGTCCGTGAGGTCGCAGGCGTGGGCGTGGACCGGGGCGGGGTCGTGGCCCTGGGCGATGATCTCCTCGCGGACCCGCCGGGCGGCTTCCCCGCTGCGGGCGGAGAGGTGGACCTCGGCGCCCCGGGCGGCGAAGCCGAGGGCGAGGGTCCGGCCGAAGTCGCGCCCGGCGGCGGTGATGACGACGCGGTGGTGTTCTAGGGCCATGCCCGTCAGGCCTCCTGGCGGTGTGGTCGATAGACGCGAACCCCGCAGACGATCAAGAAACTCCGGTCGGCGGACCCGTCCGGGGCGGCCGGCCAGGCATGGCGGGGCCGTCCCCGCCGCCCTATGCTGAAAAAGGATCTCCGCGCCCGCGGGCCGCCGCCCCCTTCCGGGGCCGTCGTGAGGGGCCGGTCCCCATGGATCTCAACACCGTCACCGAAGTCGTCCGCCGCCCGTGCGTCCAGCCGGGCCGGGAATGGCGCGAAGGCGACGCCTGGCTCGCCGGAGGCACCTGGCTGTACTCCGTCGAGCAGCCCCACCTGCGGCGCCTGATCGACCTGACGGCCCTGCCCTGGGAGCACCTCGTCCCCGACGACGCGGGCCTGGAGATCGGCGCGACCTGCACCGTCCGCGACCTGTACGCGTTCCGGCCGCCGCCCGAGTGGACCGCGGGGGCCCTGATCCCGACGGCCTGCGAGGCCTTCCTGTCCTCCTTCAAGATCTGGAACGCCGCCACCGTCGGCGGCAACATCTGCATGTCCCTCCCGGCCGGCCCGATGATCACGCTCACGGTCGCCCTGGAGGCCCGGTACGAGCTGTGGGCGGCCGACGGGTCGGTGCGCACCGTCGACGCCCTCGACTTCGTGACCGGGAACAACCGCAACGTCCTCGCCCCCGGGGAACTGCTGCGCCGGATCGACGTCCCGGCGCACGCCCTCGGGAAGCGGGCCGCGCACCGCCGCTTCAGCCTGACCCGGCTGGGCCGCTCGACGGTGTTCCTGATCGGTACGCACGCCCCCGGGACGGACAACCTGCTGCTCACCGTGACCGCCGGCACCACCCGGCCCGTGCGGTTCGCCTTCGACCACATGCCGGATGCCCCGACCCTGCGGCAGAGCATCGACGCCGTCCCGGCCGACGTCTGGTTCGCCGACCCCAACGGAACCCCCGACCACCGCATGCACCTGACACGGCACTTCGCCGAAGAGATCCGGCGCGAACTGCTCACCGGGAGCCCGGCATGACGTACCTCGTCAACGGCAGGGAGTTCGGGCAGGAGCCGGCTCCCGGCCAGTGCCTGCGCACCTTCCTCCGCTCCCTCGGCCACTTCGGCGTCAAGAAGGGCTGCGACGCCGGTGACTGCGGGGCCTGCACGGTCTGGCTGGACGGGGTCCCCGTGCACAGCTGCGTCACCCCCGCCTTCCGCGCGGACGGCCGGGCGGTGACCACCATCGAGGGGCTCGGCTCACCGGGCGACCTGCACCCGGTGCAGCGGCGGTTCCGCGACGCCCCGGGCTTCCAGTGCGGCTTCTGCACCGCCGGGATGATCATGACCGCGGCCGCCTTGACCGAGGCCCAGAAGGCCGACCTCCCCCGGGCGCTGAAGGGCAACCTGTGCCGCTGCACCGGCTACCGGGCCGTCGAGGACGCGGTGAAGGGCGTCGCGCACGTGGAGACGGCCGCGCCGGGCCGGGCGGTGGGGACGAGCGTCGGCGCCCCGGCGGCGGAGGACGTGGTGACCGGGCGCGCCGAGTTCACGATGGACACCCGGGTGGAGGGCCTGCTGCACCTCAAGGTGCTGCACTCACCGCACGCCCACGCCCGGATCGTCTCGGTCGACAAGGCCGCCGCGCTCGCGGTCCCCGGCGTGGTCCGCGTCTACTCCTGGGAGGACGTTCCCCGCAGGCGCTTCACCACGGCGATCCACACCGACCACCTCGTCGATCCGGACGACACGTACGTCCTCGACGACACCGTCCGCTTCGTCGGCCAGCGCGTCGTGGCCGTCCTGGCCGAGACCCCCGCGGCGGCGGAGGAGGGCTGCCGCCGGGTGGCCGTGGAGTACGAGGTGCTGCCGGCCGTGTTCGACCCCGAGGAGGCCATGGCCGACGGGGCGCCCCGGCTGCACGGCTCGCAGGACCCCTTCGTCCGCGACAGCGTCCACAACCTGCTGCTGGAGATCCATGCGCACGTCGGCGACGTCGACGCCGGGTTCGCGGCGGCCGACGTCGTCCACGAGGGCACGTACTCCTCCCCGCGCGTGCAGCACGCCCACCTGGAGACCCACGGTTCCCTCGCGTGGGTGGAGGACGGCCGGCTGGTCGTCCGCACCAGCTCCCAGTCCCCCTCCATCGCGAAGGTCAAACTGGAGTACCTGTTCGCGCTGCGCCCCGACCGGGTGCGGGTGTTCTGCGCGCGCGTGGGCGGCGGGTTCGGCGGCAAGCAGGAGGTCATCACGGAGGACCTGGCGGCGCTGGCCGCGCTCGACACCGGACGTCCCGTCTGTTTCGAGTTCACGCGCGAGGAGGAGTTCACCACCGCCTCGCCGCGCCACCCGATGAAGCTGACGGTGCGGCTGGGCGCGAAGGCCGACGGCACGCTGACCGCCTTCCAGGTGCGGAACGTGTCCAACACCGGTGCGTACGGCAACCACGGCGGCGAGACCCTCTACGCGGGCGGCGCCGCCGTCATGACGTACCGCTGCCCCAACAAGAAGTACGACGCCTACTCCGTCTACACCAACACCGTTCCCAGCGGGGCGCTGCGCGGCTACGGGATGACCCAGCCGGCCTTCGCCGTGGAGTCGGCGATGGACGAGCTGGCGCTGGCCCTGCACATGGACCCGCTGGAGCTGCGGCGCCGCAACATCGTGCGGCCCGGCGACCCGCTCGTCGCGCTGCACGACGGCCCCGACGACGTGATGTTCAACGAGGACGGGCTCGGCAAGTGCCTCGACCTGGTGGCCGGCGCCCTGGCCCGTACGGCCGGCGGGCCCGCTCCGGGACCCGGGTGGCTCGTCGGGACGGGGGTGGCGAGTTCGCTGCACGAGACGGCACCCCCGACCGAGCACATCTGCGAGGCCTGGATCACCCTCGGTGAGGACCTGGTGTACGAACTGGCCGTCGGGACGGTGGAGTTCGGGGAGGGGACCTCCACCGCGCACGTCCAGATCGCGGCCGGCCAGCTGGGCACGACGCCGTCGCGGATCCGCCTGGTGCAGTCCGACACCGACCGCACCGGTTTCGACACCGGCGCCTTCGCCAGTGCCGGCCTGTTCGTCGCGGGCAACGCCGTCCTGCGGGCGGCGAACGCGGTGCGCGACCGGATCCTGGAGTTCGCCGCCGCGCACACCGGCGTCCACGTGGTGATGTGCACGATGGAGGACGACCACGTCGTCTGCGGCGACGACCGCGTCCCGCTGGCCGAACTCGTCACCCTGGCCCGCGCGCGCGGCATCCGCTTCACGGCGGCCCGCAAGGCGTACGGCTCGCCGCGCAGCGTCACCTCCAATACGCAGGGGTTCCGCATCGCCGTGCACCCGGTGACCGGTGAGATCCGGATCCTGTACAGCGTGCAGGCGGCCGACGCCGGGGTGCTGATCAACCCCGAGCAGGTCCGGGGCCAGGTCGACGGCGGAGTCACGCAGGGGATCGGATTCGCGCTGACGGAGAACTACATGGTCGACGCGGACGGCGCCATGGCCAACCCGAACCTGCGCAACTACCGCATCCCCGCGTACGCCGACGCCCCGCGCACCGAGGTGCTCTTCGTGGGCTCGGCGGACTCGGTCGGGCCCCTGCACTCGAAGGGCATGGCGGAGTGCTGCATCAATCCGGTGGCGCCTGCCCTGGCGAACGCCCTGCGCGACGCCACCGGGGTGCGCTTCCGTGACCTGCCCCTGACCCCGGAACGGATCTACGGCCGGCTGGGTGAGAGCAGTCCGGCGCCGACGGGTCCGGGACGATGAGCACCGGCGCGCCGGCGGACGCCTCGGCGACGGTGATCATCGGCCGGAAGGTGCTGCCCGGGAAGGAGCGGGAGTACGAGCAGTGGCAGCACCGGGTCAACACGGCCGCGGCGGACTACCCCGGCTACCTCGGCGCCGAGGTCTCCCCGCCGACGGCGCTCCAGCCCGACTGGGTGATCGTCTACCGGTTCGACTCCATCGCCCACCTCCAGGCGTGGATGAACGGGGCGACCCGGCAGCGGCTCCTGGACACCGGCGAGAAGTACTTCGACGGCCCCGCGACCCAGCAGGTCATCAGCGGCGGCTCGCAGCCGACCGACCCGCTGGTGACCGTCGTCGTCACCCACCGCGTCCCTGCGGACCGGGTCGAGGAGTTCCTCGCCTGGCAGCGCCGCATGAGCCACGAGGAGAGCAAGTTCGAGGGCTACCGGGGCACCGAGGTCTTCCGGCCGGTCGAGGGCCTCCAGGAGGACTGGACCACCCTGTACCGCTACGACAACGCCGAGCACCTCGACGCCTGGCTGACCTCGGCGAAGCGACAGGAGGTCCTCGCCGAGGGCCGGAGGTTCGACGACTTCGGGCTGCGCACCATCGACAACTCCTTCGGCAGCTGGTTCGCCTTCGCGGAGAACGGCAGGGAGGCGCCGCCGCCGTCGGAGACGAAGACCGCCGTCGCCGTATGGGTCGGCCTGTACCCGACCGTGGTGCTGCTGACGCTCGCCCTGCACCCGCTGGGGATGCCGCTGTGGCTCGGACTGCTGGTGGGCAACCTCCTGTCGAGCTTCATCATGACCTTCTTCACCATGCCCCGGTACGTGAACCCGCTGCTGCGGCGGTGGCTGCGGCCCCCGGCGAACGAGCCCCCGGCCCGGACCAACCTCCGCGGCGCCGTGACCGTCGTGGCGGTCATGGTGTTCTGGGTGATCGTGTTCTACCTGGTGACGACCCGGTTCTGGTCACTGCCCTGAACGGGGGCCGGGCCCCGGTTCGGGCAGCGGCGCGCCGGTCTCCAGCAGGGTCTTGATGCTGGAGACGAGCATCGGCCAGGCGCCGGAGCACATCCGCTGGAGGGTGCCGCCCGGGGTGAACCCCTCGTGGCGGACGGTGAGCCGGGCGAGGGTGTCCCCCACCGGCTCGATCTCGTACGTCACCCTCGTGCGCGGCTCGCCCGCCAGCTCGGCCCGCAGCTCCTCGGCGATCCCGGCGGAGGCCGCCCACTGGGGGCTGAAGGTGTGCCAGGTGTAGGAGAGCCGGCGGTCCGGGACGCAGTCGAGCACCACCTGCTCGGGATCGTGGGTGCGGGCGCCGCGTTCGACCCAGTCCATCGTGGAGCCCACCGCCCAGTCCGTCTCGAAGGTCAGGCCCCAGTAGCGGCGGGTGTACGCCGGGTCGGTGAGGGCCTGCCAGACGCGGGCGGGGTCGGCCTGGATGTACGCGGTGTAGTCGATCACGCTGTCGGTCATGGCCCCATGCTGCGGGACCGGCCGCCGCGCGTCCGGCATTGGCGGGCGCACGGGGCGGCCCGTGGCCTCACCAGCGCAGCCCCTCCTCGGGGAGCTCCACGGGCGGGGTGCGCGGCGGGGCGGGCAGGCCGAGCTGGACGCGGGCGGCGTGCACGGCGGCGAGCTCGTCCCGCCCGGCCGGGCCCCAGTCGCTGAGCTCCCGCACCTGCTCGGGGGTGGCCAGCAGCCGGGCGTACGCGGGGTCCGCGGCCGGGGACACCGAGGTGAGCCGGGCCGCCGTGCGGGCCAGGGCGCCGCGGTCGGCGTAGCGGTAGCCGAGCGGCAGCGCCGCGGTGACGGGCTCGGCCCGGGGGCCGGGCAGCCGCACGGCGCCGGTGGCGCGGGCCACGTGCAGCAGCACCCGCCCGTCGGGGGCGAAGAGCCAGCCGCGGTGGTCGCGTACGGGCAGGTGGGCGGGGACGGGGCCGGGGTGCCAGGCGCCGTGCTGCGGGGTGCGCCGGCTGCGCAGGACCCCGAGGCGGTCCAGGGCGGTGGGGGTGGTGGGGCGGCCGTCCTCCAGCAGGGCCGGTCCGCAGCCGTTGATCCGGGCGCGGAGGGCGGACAGGGCGCGGCGGGCGTCGCCGGGCTCCATCAGGGCGGGCAGGTCGGCGGGCTCGGCGAAGTCGATGCCGGTGATCTCCTGGGCGGGCAGGCGGACGGACCGGATGCGCTCGGGGGTCCAGGTGCCGCCGTCGTAGACGTGCAGGATCTCGCCGGGGAAGCGCATCTCGGGCGGGATCCCGGGCACGTCCGCGGGGATCCAGTCGACGGCCAGCCCGCGGGGGTAGTGGCCGTCGACGCCGAGCTCCTCGCGCATCTCGCGGGCCGCGGCCGCCGAGGGCGCCTCCCCGGCGTCCACGGCGCCGCCGGGGAGCAGCCGGTCGGGGCGGTAGTCGACGGTCTGGACGAGGACCCGGCCGTCGGGGTCGGTGACGAGGACGGTCGCTCCGGTCCAGAGGGCGGCGCGCGAGGCCCCGTACTCCGCCGGGGTCATCCAGGTGCCCGCCCGTCCGGGGTCGTCGGTCAGCTGCGGCATCGGTACTCCGTTCACCGTGGGTGGACCAGCCGCCTGTGCAACAGCGGGCCGGGCCGCCGGGTTACGGCGGTTCCCCCCGGCGCGGAGCGATCTTCTTTACCAGCCCTATACCTCTTTACGGCCGGATTATGTCGATCTCGCTAGCGTCCGTGCTGCGGACCTGCGGTGTGAAAGCGGCCGGTCCGACCACGTACGCTCACCCGTCCGTGTGAGCGGGCGCGACCGCGGGCGCCCGCTTGCGGCAGGGTGGGCGGATGCCGTCGCGCCGGACCCTGCAGCCGTCCCTGTCCCTGCTGATCGCCGTGCTGGTGGGGGCCACCGGCTGCGTGACCGTCCGGGCGCCGGACCCGGCACCCGGGCCCGCGCCGGACCGGACCGTGTGGGCGCCCCGGCAGCCGGTGGCGGAGGGCCTGCCGCTGGGACCCGCCCCGGATCCGGTGGAGGCGCCCGCGCCGACCGTCGAGGCGGCCGCACCCGCGGCCCCGGCCCCGGCGCCGCCCGCCGGGGCGCCGCACCGGCCCGCGCCGCGGACCGACGACCGCCCGCCGCGCCGCGCCGCCCCCGGCCGGCCCGCCCGGCCGGCGCACCGCACCCCCGCTCCCAGGCCCCGCAAGCGGCAGCCCCCACGCACCGCACCCCGTCCCGCGCCGCCGCAGCGGCAACAGCAGCAGTACGACATGAGCGGGCTGTGCGAGGCCGCCCACGGGGTGGTGGACCCGGCCATCGTGGCCATGTGCCGGTAGCGGCCGGGGTAAATGGGGTGGATGCGCCGGCTCCGGATACCTAGAGTGACCTGTCCCCCCGTCACCCGACCCGGAGCACGCCATGCGTACGCACTACCCCCGCACGGCGCACCTGCCGTGGTCCCCCGGTGCCACCGCGGACGACGTGCGCGCCGGGGGCACGTCGGCGCTGGCCGGGCGCGAGGTGGTGGTCACCGAGAAACTCGACGGGGAGAACACCACCCTGTACGCGGACGGGCTGCACGCCCGGTCCCTCGACTCCGGCCACCACCCCTCCCGCACCTGGGTCAAGGGCCTCCAGGGCCGGATCGGCGCGCGGATACCGGTGGGATGGCGGGTGTGCGGGGAGAACCTGTACGCCCGTCACTCCCTCGCCTACGAGGAACTCGACAGCTGGTTCTACGGGTTCTCGGTGTGGGACGGCGACCACTGCCTCGACTGGGACCGCACGCTGCGCTTCCTCGGCCGGCTCGGCGTCCCCGCCCCGCGCGTCCTGTGGCGCGGGGTCTACGACGAGCGGGCGCTGCGCCGGCTGCGCGTCGACACCACCCGCCAGGAGGGCTACGTCGTGAGGACGGCGGCCGGCTTCGACCGCGCCGACTTCGGCCGCTACGTGGCCAAGTGGGTGCGGGGCGGGCACGTGCGGACCGACACGCACTGGATGTACGCGCCCGTGGTGCCCAACGGGCTCGGCCCGGCCGCGCCGCTGTGGGCGGTCCGCTCCGGCTCCGAGCCGGACCCGGCCGGACTGCTCGCCGCCGTGGGGACGCCGCAGCCGGCCGACGCGGGCACCGAGCGGGCCGTCGCCGAGGTCACCGCACTGCTCGACGGCGCCGGCCGCACCGGGGAGGCCCGGCTGGCCGGCGTACTCGCCGCGGCGCTGCACCGGGAGCCCCGGGCCGCCCTCGGGGCGCGGCTCGCGGCGGGGCCGCTCGGGATGCGGACGGCGCGCCGCGTGGCCGACCTGGTCGGGCTGTACCCGGCGGTGCGGCGGCCGTTCCCGGAGGAGGAGCGGCGGGCCGGGCTGGTGCGGATGGCGGCGGCCGCCGACCTCGGGGTGCTGCACGCGCTGGCCGCCGGGCTCCCGGCGACGGCCGGGGAACTGGAGTGCGCCGAGTGGTCCGCGCTGTGCGCCGAGGAGGCCGGCCTGCTCGGCCCGGACCCGCTCGGCGGGCTGCGGGCCGGCCTGCGCGGGGCCCTCGGCGGGCTGGACGCGGACGCCGCCGACCGCTGCTGGGCCGAGGCCCGCGAGGCCTTCGCGCGGGGCTCGCTCGCCACGGCCGAGGAGGCGGTGGCCGCCACCTGGCGGTGGCGGGACGGGTCGGCGTACCCGCGCCTGGTGCAGCTGTGCGGGCCCTCGGGCAGCGGGAAGAGCACCTACGCGCGGGGCCTGCCCGGGGTGGACGCGTACATCGCCCTGGACGACCTGCGCGAGGCCCGGGGGTCGCGCGCCGACCAGCGGGCCAATCCGGAGGTGCTGCGCGAGGGCCTGGAGCGGCTGGACCGGGCCCTGGCCGCCGGGGGCACGGTGGTGTGGGACGCCACCTCCCTCACCGAGCAGCAGCGCGGCCTCGCCGGTGCGGTGGCGCGGCGCCGCGACGCGCTCGTCACCCGGGTGGTGGCGCTGGTCGGCGAGGCGGAACTGGTGCGGCGCAACGGAGTGCGCCCGCACCCCGTGCCGGAGGCCGTACTGGCGGCGCAGCTGCGGCGGTTCAGCCCGCCGTACCCCGGCGGGGCGCACCGCACCCGGTACGTCGGGGCGGCCGGCACGGTCGAGGACACGACGGGCTCCCTCGGGGACGCCGACGAGGGGGACGACGTCTGATGCGCACCAGTGAGCAGCTCTACCACCAGGTCCGCTGGGACCCCCGGTTCGACCCGGCGCGGTTCACCCTCGGCCTGCTGCAGCGCGGGGCCGCGCCCAAGCGGATACCGCTGCCCTCCTTCGTGCCCGGGGGCGACATCCCCTGGCACCGGGTGCTGTTCGTGGAGGCCGACGGGGAGCTGGTGTGGGACCGGGCCACCGGCGTCGACCGGATCGACGCGACGCCCGCCGGGCGGGTGCGGGAGCAACGGCTGCTCGGCGCCCCGTTCTTCACCGCCCGCACCCCGCACGCCTGGGACCCGGCGGCGGGCGCCTGGCGGCCCGTGCAGGCCGGGCCGGCCGCACGCCCGCCGGCGAGCGTGCGGCTGCTGACCTGGAACACCCTGTGGGACCGGTACGACGCCCCGCGCATCGCCACCGCCCGGCGCAGGCCGATGCTGCTGGCCGACCTGGCGGTCGCCGACGCCGACGTGATCGCCCTCCAGGAGGTCGAACCGGCGCTGCTGGCGCTGCTGCTGGCCGAGCCGTGGGTGCGCGACGGGTACACCCTGGGCACCGATCCGCGGGGTACGGACGTCACCGACAACGGGCTGCTGGTGCTGAGCCGGCTGCCGGTGCGGGAGGCGGGGCTGCACGAGCTGCGCCCGCACAAGGCGGTCACCGCCGTCACCGTGGACACCGCGGGCGGCCCGCTGGTCGTCGCCGCGACGCACCTGACCAGCGACCACACCGAGGACGGGGCGGCCCGCCGGGACGCGGAACTCGCGCGCCTCGCCGAGGGGCTGGGCGGGATCGCAGCCGGGGTCGCGCTGCTCGGCGACTTCAACGACGGCCGCTCCGGCGCCCAGGGCCCGGCCGCCGCGCTGGGGCTGCGGGACGCGTGGACCGAGGCGCACGGGGCAGGGGACGACACCCCGACCTTCGACCCGGCGGCCAACCCGCTGGCGGCGGTGGGCTCGCTGACGGGACGAGCCGCCCGCCTGGACCGGATCCTGCTGGGCGCCGCGGACGGCGTCCGGGTGCGGTCGGCCGGGCTGCGGGGTGACGCGCCGGGGCCGGACGGGCTGTTCGTCTCGGACCACTTCGGGGTGGAGGCCACCGTGGAGTACGCGGGCCCGGAAGCGGGGGCGGCGGCCGGGACGGCCGCCGCGCGGTGCGGCGTACCGGCGACGGCCCGGACGGCCGTGGCGTGGCTGGCCCCGCACGACCCGGCCGTCGGGGAGCTGCGCCGGGCGCACGACCCGGGGGCGGACCGCTGGCCGGCGCACGTGAACCTGCTCTTCGGCTTCGTGCCGGAGTCCTCCTTCGGGGAGGCGCTGCCGCTGCTGGCCGAGGCCGCGGCGGGCACCGGGCCGTTCACCGCCCGGCTGGAGGGGGTGCACTCCTTCGGGCAGCGGGACGACGCCACGCTCTGGCTGGACCCGGCGGCGGGCCCGGACGGCGACGCGCCGTGGCAGGAGCTGCGCCGCGCCCTGGCCGACCGGTTCCCGGGCTGCCGGGGCCGGTCGGGGGGCTGGACCCCGCACCTGACGCTGGGCCGCAGCGCGGATCCGCGGCGGGCCGAGCGGGAGTTCGCAGAGCGCCTCGGGCGGGCCGGGCGCACGGCCCGGGTCGGGGAGCTGGCGGTGCTGTCGCGGCGCGGGGACGGGCCGATGCGGGTGCGGGCGGTGGTGGAGCTGGGCACCGGCGCGGTGCGGCTGCCCCGGCCCGCGGCGCCGGCGGCGCCGGCCGAGGTGCCGGGTGCCGCCGCGGAGGTGGCCGCGCGGATCGCGGCGGCGCTGCCCGACGGGGTGGTGCGGACGGCCGGCTCGCGCCGCATGGGCTGCGCTCTGCCGGGCGCCGATCTGGACCTGGTGGCCGTGCTGCCGGGGCCGGCGGACCCCGCCGGGGTGCGGGCCCGGGTGGCGGCGGCGCTGCCGGGGGCGCGGCGGCTGCGGGAGGTGGCGGGGGCCCGGGTGCCGGGGCTGCGGCTGCACGCGTCCGGGCTGGACGTGGACCTGGTGCTGGTCGGCGCCGGGGCGCTGGAACCGGAGCTCGCGGTGGCCCGGCAGGCGGAGCTGGGCGAGGCGGCGGCGGTGGCGCTGAGCGCGCTCGACGACGCCGACGCGGTACGGGAGTCGGTGGGCGCGTCGCACGCCGCCTTCGCCGCCCTGGCGCGGGAGGTGAAGGCCTGGGCGCGGGCGCGGGGGCTGGACTCGGCGCCGTTCGGGGGGCTTCCGGGGCTGGCCTGGGCGGTCCTCGCGGCGCGGACCGTCGGTGAGGCGGTCCGGGGTGCCGGGGACCTCTCCCCCGCCGGGCTGCGGCGGGAGTTCTTCGGGACCTGGGCCGCCTGGGACTGGAGCGAGCCGGTGTCCCTGCTCCCGGCGGACGGGGCGGGCCGCTCCCCGTCGCCGGATCCGGTGACGGTGCTGACGCCCCGGGCGCCGGTCCGCAGCTGCACCGCGCAGGTGGGGCCCGGGATGCGGGACCTGCTGGTCCGGGAGCTGTACCGGGCGTGGGAGGTGCTGGAGGCGGATCCGGACGGCCTCGGCCGGCTGACGGCGCCGCCGCCGCTGCACCGGCGGCACGCGGCGTGGGCGGTGGTGACCGTACGGGCCGGTACGGCCGGGGAGTTCGAGGAGCGGCTGGGCCGGGCGCGGGGCCGGCTGCGGGCCCTGCTCGCCGGGCTCCCGGACGCCCACGCCTGGCCCCGCCCGTTCGAGCGGACCGCGACCTCGGCCCGTTACGCGGTGGGGCTGGGCCCGACGCCGCCGGACGCGGCCGCCCTGGCGGTTGTGGCCGGGCCGTGGGCGGCGGGCCTGCCGGGGGTGGAGGTGGGCCGGGCGGCGTCGGGCGAGGTGCCGGACCTGTGGTGAGGCCGGGCCGCACCCGGCGGGCGCTCACACCTCGATGACGATCTTGCCGGCGGTGTGGCCCTCCTGGCTGAGGGCGAAGGCGGCCGCGAGTTCGGCCAGCGGGAAGGTCTCGGCGACGGTGACGTGCAGGCGGCCCTCGTCGGCGAGGCGGCCCAGGGCGGCGAGGTCCGCGGAGTCGGGGCGGACCCACATCCACTGGCCGCCCGCCGCGAGCACCGTGTGGTCGGCGATGGAGGCGTGGCGGCCGCCGTCGGCGAGGACGGCGCGGGTGACGTCGAGGACGCCCCCGACGAAGTCGGCGACGACGGTGACGCCCTCGGGGGCCATGGCGCGGACGCGTTCGGTCAGGCCGTCCCCGTAGGCGACGGGTTCGCAGCCGAGGCCGCGCAGCCGTTCGTGGTTGCGCGGGGAGGCGGTGCCGATGACCCGGGCGCCGAGGGCGGCGGCGATCTGCACGCCGAGGGTGCCGACGCCGCCCGCCGCCCCGTGGACGAGGACCGTGTCGCCGCGGCCGGTGCCGAGGCGGGTCAGCAGCTGGTAGGCGGTGAGGCCGGCCAGCGGCAGGCCCGCCGCCTGCCGCCAGTCGAGGGAGACGGGCTTGGCCGCGAGGCAGCGTACGGGGACGCTGACGTACTCGGCGAAGGTGCCGCCGTGCACCCAGTCCTTGCGGGCGTACCCCATGACCGGGTCGCCCACCGCGAACTCGGGGGCGTCGATGCCGACGCGCTCGACGGTGCCGGAGACGTCCCAGCCCGGTACGACGGGGAACACGGTGTCCATGAGGCCGTCGAGCCCGCCCGCCATGATCTTCCAGTCGACCGGGTTGACCGACGCGCAGCGGACCCGGACGAGGACCTCGCCCGGGGCGACCTTGGGGACGGGCAGCCGGGTCTCGGAGAGCACCTCCGTCCCGCCGTACGCCCCGTACGCCATGGCCCGCATGGTGCCTTCGGTGTCCTGCGACATGGATGCGGCCTCTCCGTCTGCCTGCCCGAACCGGTGGGAATCGCCCCTTTTCTCCATCCCACCACGGACGCCGCCCGCACCGCCGGGCGCAACGCCGCCGGTCACTCGTACTCGGTGCCGCCCTTGCGCGTCAGGTAGGCCGGGCTGACGGCCTTCGCGATGGCCCGCCCGCCGGTCACGGGGCTGTACCGCTCGGCGGCCGGCCGGATGACGACACCCTCGCGCAGGTGCAGGCCGCGTCCGGAGACCGTCTCCCGGCCGCTCGCCAGCTCCAGTACCGTGTCCAGGGCGTACGGACCCTCGAAGAGCCGCGGCACCAGCGGGAGTTCACCGTCCCCGAACACCTCTTCGGGATCCAGCCAGCGCACCCGGCCGTCGATCTCGGCGGACACGTCGAAGACGGCGTAGCCGGGCGGCGCGTCGGCCGTCGCGGCCGGGACCCCGTACGCCAGGTCCTGCACTCCGGCGCCGTAGACCTCGCCGAAGACGCCGACGCGGCTCGCACCCAGCCGTTCGGCCAGCCGGGCCGCCGCCTGCGCCACGCCGTGGCCGCGTACCGCGCGCCAGTAGACGTTGCGCCCGTCCTCCTTGAGGGCCAGCCCCTTGGCCCCGACCCCCTTGGAGGAGACCAGGACGCGCCCCTCGCCGGCCACGTAGGTCAGCAGGCAGGCCGTGCCGTGGAGTTTCTCCGTCAGGACGACGGGCTCCCCCTCCTCGAAGATCCCCGGATAACGCTGGAGGTTCTCGACGTCCACCCAGGGGAGCAGGTCGGGGGCCGGCTCGGCGTCCCCGGCCATCGTGGTGGGGACGGGCGGGGACCACTTCACGATGCCCAGCGCCTCCGCGAAGTCGATGCCCTCCTTCGCGGCGAGGGCCAGGTCCACCCCGGCCAGGGCGCGGGGCCGGCAGACCAGGCCCTGCGAGAGCTCACCGCGCAGCCGGACGGCCTTGACCCGGTCCTTGGAGCTGCCCGCCAGCCGGCCCGTCAGCCCCAGCTCCTCGATCAACGCGAGCGGGAGCACCGCCTGTTCGGGTATGTAGAGCGCCAGGTCACCGGTGCGGTAGGCCCCCTTCGCGACGACGGCGCGGTAGAGGCCCACCTGGGCCAGCTCCAGCGCGTCGGCATCGGGGTGGTCGTGGACGGTCAGCTCTTCGACGGTGACACGCAGGGTGGACATCGGCGCCTCCTGGGACGCGGGACGGAATCGGGCTTGCGGCCCCACTCTCGGCGTCGGCATTTGCGCTGGTCCAGTGGATTCCGGGGTGTTAGCCTGCGCCGCGCGAACGGCATCGGCAGTTCCCCGTACGGAGGTTCGCGTGTCCCGTCGTCCCGTCACCGTCGTCACCGGAGGCAGCCGCGGCATCGGCGCCGCAATGCTGCGTGCGCCTCGCCGCCGAGGGGCACGACCTGGTGCTCGGCCACGCCCGCGACGCGCACCCTCAACCTGTCCATGGAGCTGGGCCCCGACGGCGTCCGCGTCAACGGGGTCGCTCCGGGCAGCCGGAGGAGGTCGCCGGGGCCATCGCCTGGCTGCTGTCCGAGGACGCCTCGTACACGACGGGAGCGGTGCTGCGGGTCTGCGGCGGCCGGTGACCCGGTGGCTCCGGACCGGCCCGGGGGCGGGCCCGGGCCGGGGGCGGGCCCGGGCCGGGGGCCGGGCGCGGCCCGGGGGCCGGGCCGGGCCGGGCCGGGCCGGGGATGATCTCAGCCGAAGGCGGCCCGGGTCGCGGGGCCGTAGACGCCGCTGGGGTCGCCCTTGATGTCCCGGTCCCGCTGGAGCTGCGCGACGCCGCGCTTGGTCTGCCCGTCGTAGACCCCGGTCACCTTGACGTACGTGAACCCCTGCCCGTACAGCCGCTCCTGGAGGACGCGGACCTCGGGCCCCTTGTCCCCCGGGCGCAGCGTCCCGGAGGAACCCGGCTGCTTCCCGGGCTTGCCCGAGGGCGTCGGCGAGCCGCTCGCCGGCTTCGACGGGGACGGCGGGGCGGAGGGGGACCGGGTGGCGGAGGCCGAGGGCTTCACCGTGGCGGCCTGGTTGCGGATCTCGGTCTCCCCGGCGCCGGGGCTGCGGGCGGGCAGCGCGGGCAGGTCCAGGTCGGGGCGGGCCGAGGCGGGCCGGGCCTGCGGTTCGGGCCCGCTCAGCAGGAACACCAGCGCGCCCGCCCCGGCCAGCGCCAGCAGCGCGAGGGCGGCCGGCGCGAGCCGGCTCCCCCGCCGCCCGGGCGCGTGCCGGTGGTCCGCGGCCGCGGGGCCGGCCGGGGGCGCGGGCGGGACGAGCGGCAGCGGCTGCGTCGTCTCCTCCAGGGACTCCGGCAGCGTCGGCCAGGCCGGGTAGGCCGGGCCGTAGGGGTCCTGGGGCCCCGCGACGTAGGGGCGTACGAGGTGGCGGTCGTCGGGCTCGGGCCCGTTCTCATCGGGGTGTGGGGACACGGTTGTCTCCGGGCGCGGACAGGGGGCCGGTGCGGCGGTGCGGAACCGGCCCCCGTCCAGCCGGTCAGGCCCTGCGCCGCCGGGCGGCGAGGGCCGTGCCCGCCCCCGGGGCCGGCACGGTCAGCGGGGCGCGGGCGGATATCGGCATGTGGGACTTCTCCGAAGTACGGCTCATTCGGTGGCTCTTGAGCGGACTCTTTCCGTCCGCGACCGCTTCGTCAAGCCGGCTGTCCGTTCCGCCCCATCCATCCGTTCTGCTCCGGCGGCGGACCGGGAGGTGACCGCCACCGTCACCGCGGCCGCCAGCATCAGCGCCGCGCCGGTGAGCGGGGCCGCCGGGACGGACACGCCGTCCACCGCGAACCCGCCGGCGAGGGCGCCCGCCGCGATGGCGAAGTTGAACACGGCCACCATCAGGGAGGAGGCGGCCTCGGCGGCCCGCGGCGCGGCCTGGAGCATCCAGCGCTGCAGGCTGACGGAGACCCCGCCGTAGAACAGGCCCCAGGCCAGCAGCAGTGCGGTCCCGGCGGCGGCACCCGGTACGACGGCGATCAGCGCCAGGACGGCGGTGAGGGTGGCGCTGACGGTGAGCAGCGTACGGCGGGCGTCGCGCGGCCCGGCCAGGAAGTTGCCCGCGACCCCGGCGAGGCCGTAGCCCAGGAGCAGGGTGCTGACCAGGCCGGAGCCGACACCGGAGACGTCCCGCAGGACGGGCCGCACGAAGGTGTAGGCGGCGAACTGGCCGGTCACCATCAGGAAGGTGACGAAGACCCCGGCCCGGACGCCGCGGTTGCGGCGCAGCAGCGCGGGCAGTTCGCGGAAGGTGACGGGCCCGGACGGGGGCAGTGCGGGGAGCAGCAGGAGCAGGGCGGCGGCGGTGAGGGCGCCGAGGACGCCGACCGCGCCGAAGGCCGTCCGCCAGCCGCCCAGTTCACCGAGGAGGGTCCCGGCGGGGACGCCGAGCACGGAGGCGGTCGGAACCCCGCCGAAGACCAGGGCCGTGGCCCGGCCGACGTGGTGCCCGGGGACCAGCCGGACGGCGAGCCCGCCCGCGACGGCCCAGAATCCGCCGACGCCGACGCCCACGAGCAGCCGGGCGGCCAGCAGCACCGTGAAGCCGGGTGCGAACGCGGCGGCGAGGTTGGCGGCGGCCGACAGGGCGATCAGCGCGCAGAGCACGTGCCGCCGGTCCAGCCGGGCGGCGCCGACGGTGACGAGGGGCGCGCAGAGGCCCGCGACGAGTCCGGGGACGGTGACCATCAGCCCGGCGGTGCCGTCGGAGACCCCGAGGTCGGCGCCGACGGGGGTGAGCAGGCCGACGGGCAGCAGCTCGGAGGTGATCAGGCAGAAGATCCCCAGGGAGACGGCCGTCACGGCCGCCCATGCCTTGAGGGGGCCGTGCCCCGAGGGGGACGGCTCGGGGGGCGTTTTGTCGCTGGGTCCGGGAACGCTGGACGCGGCTGGTTCGGTCATGCTCGGCACTCCGTACGGCAGGCGGGCGAGTGGCGCACGAGGGCACGGCGGCACCAGGCTCCGGGGGTCGCGCCTCCCCCGCCGCCCGCACTGCCGTGCCGTGCCGATCGCGTTCCCGCTCATTCTGCGACCGCCGGGGCCGTTTCCGGCCGCCGCCCGAAGGATCGATTCGGCAACGCCCGGCGCGGCCCGCCCCGTCACCCGGACGCGTGACCGCACGGATCCGCGGGGCTCCGGACTACGGCATGGTGGTCGGATGCAGTTACGCCGGGCCGCCCTGCCCCTGTCCCTCCTCGCGCTCCTCGCGAGCGCCGGCTGCGTGTCCGTGGGCGCGGAGTCCGGCGGGCCGGACCCGGCACGGGGCTCCGTACCGCCCGCGGACGCGCCGGACGCCTCCGGTGCACCGGACGTCACCGGCGCGCGCCACGCCCACGATCCGCCGCCGGAGCCGCCCCTGCCGCTGGGCGAGCTCCCGGGGGCGGCGCCGGAACCGGCCCCGCGGGTGCCGGCGCCCCCGCGCAGGGTCCGCCCGCCCGCGCAGCGGCCGGCGAAGCCCCTCGCGCCCCGGCGCGCCCGGCCCGCCGAGCCGCCGGCGGCGCCGCGCGTGCCGCGTCCGCCGCGCGGCGAGGAACTGTGCGAGGCGGCGGAGGGTGCGGTCCCGCCGTCGATCGTGGACCTGTGCGTACGCCAGTACGGCCGCTGACCGCAACGGACCTCCCCGCCGGGCAGACTTGACCCTCACACCGTGTCAGGCCCTGCACTGGAGCACGTCATGTTCACCATCGGAGACTTCGCCAAGCACGGCCGGGTGTCGGTCCGCATGCTGCGCCACTACGACGCGCTCGGACTGCTGCGCCCGGCACGTGTCGACCCCGTGACCGGCTACCGCTCGTACGAGGCGGGCCAGCTGGCCCGCCTCAACCGCGTGATCGCCCTCAAGGAGCTCGGCTTCAGCCTGGAACAGGTGGGGGCGGTGCTCGACGAGAAGGTCACCGCGCAGGAGCTGCGCGGGATGCTGCGGCTGCGCCGGGCGGAACTGGAGACCGCCGCGGCCGAGGCGGCGGCCCGCCTGGTCCAGGTCGAGACGAGGCTCCGGACCATCGAGAGCGAGGGGACCATGTCCGCGGACGAGATCGTCGTGAAGAGCCTGCCGCCGGTACGGCTGGCCGAACTGAGCGGGGTGGCCGCGAGCTTCGCCCCACAGGACGTCGGGCCGGTCATCGGCCCCCTGTACGAGGACCTGTGCCGCCGGATCGAGGCCGCCGGCGTGGTGCCGGCCGGTCCGGGTCTGGCCTACTACGAGGAGGCTCCGGGCGGCGAGCCCGGAGCGGTCCTGGTGCACGCCGGGCTCCCGGTGGCGCCGGCGGTGCGCGCCGAGGACCTCGGGGCCGGGGTGCGGATCGTCGGCCTGCCCGGGGTCGAGCGGGCGGCGACCGTGGTGCACCGGGGCCCGATGGACGGGGTACTGCCGACGGCGCAGGCCCTGGCCCGGTGGATCGACGCGAACGGCCACCGCTCGGCCGGCTACGCCCGCGAGCTGACGCTGGCCTGCCCGCAGGACCCGCAGGAGTGGGTCACCGAGCTCCAGGAGCCGCTGGCCTCCTGAGGGCCCGGGTCCGGTCGCGGACGGCCGCGCAGCGCCGGGCGGTGCCCCGGCGGGCCGTCCGCAGCCGGCTCACCGCGCCGCGGCCGCGCCGGCTCCACTCGGCGCGGGGCAGGCCGGCGCGCTGGCCGCCGCCGGTGATCAGGGCGTTGACGGGGGCGTGCGGGTCGGCGGCGACGCCCTTCGCGATGAGCACGCCGACGACGAGCGGGACCAGGGCGACCGCGAGCGCGGAGCCGGCGGCGGTCACGTGGCCGAGGCGCGGGCGGGGGGTTCCGGGTGCCGTGGTGTTCATGGCGTCATTCCAGCAGCGGCGCCGCGGCACGGGATCCGGGCGGATACTCAGTCCGCCCGGCACGGGGTACTCAGACGGTGGAGGACGGCGGTGGAGACGCAACCGGGGGGCTTCGAGCCCGCGACCGGCGACGGTCCCGAGACGGCCGGCGCGGGTCGGGCGGCCGAGGTGCGCACGGCGTACGAGGGGCTGCTGCAGATCCGCCGGCTGCTGGCCGGCGGGGCGGGGGTGCCCGCCCCCTGGGAGCTGCGGCTGATGCCGCGCGCGGTGGCCCTCGTACTGGAGGCGGCCGGCTTCCCGCCGTCGGCGGTGGACCCCGCCGGCCGGCGCACCCGGACCGGCTACCGGGTGGCGGGCGCCGCGGACCGGGTGGAGGTGACCTGGGCCGGCCCGCCGGGCGGGGGCGCCGCCGCGCAGGAGCAGGACCGCCTGAAGGCCTGCGCGGCGGAGCTGGAGCGGCACGGCTGGGAGTGCCTGCTGTACCGCGGGCCGCGGGGGCGGCGCTTCCTGGAGGTGGAGCGCCCGGAGCGCCGCCCGTGAGCCGGGCGCCCGGCCGCGGCGGTCGGGGCGCCGGGGTTCAGCCGTCGTCCCGGTGGCGCAGCAGGCGCAGGGCGTTGGCGACGACGACCAGGGTGGAGCCCTCGTGGACCAGGACGGCCGGGCCGATGCCCAGGCCGAGCGCGGTGGCCGGGACGAGGACGGCGACGATGCCCAGGCTCAGCCAGAGGTTCTGCCGGATGATCCGGCTCGCCCGGCGGCTGAGGCCGGTGATGAAGGGGAGCCGGCGCAGGTCGTCGGACATCAGGGCGATGTCGGCCGTTTCCAGGGCGACGGCCGAGCCGGCCGCGCCCATGGCCACGCCCACGGTGGCCCCGGCCATGGCGGGGGCGTCGTTGACCCCGTCGCCGATCATGGCGGTCCGGCCGGTGCGGCGCAGCCGGGCCACCTCGGTGACCTTGTCCTGCGGCATCAGGCCGCCGAGCGCCTCGTCCATGCCGACCTCGCGCGCCACCGCGTCGGCCACGCGCTGGTCGTCGCCGGAGAGCATCACCGTGCGGGTCACGCCGAGGGCGCGCAGCGCGGCGACGGTCCGGGCGGCCTCCGGGCGGGGGGCGTCCATCAGGCCGAGGGTGCCGAGCCAGCGGTCGCCGCGGCGGACCAGCATCGTGGTGCGGCCGGTCCGGGCGAGCTCCTCGGTGCGCTCGCGCAGGGTGGGCGGCACGGGCGGGCCGGCGAGGGTGTCGGCGTAGGAGAGGCTGCCGATGTGGACGGCCTCGCCGTCGAGTTCGGCGCTGACGCCGCGGCCGATGACGGCGCGGAGGTTGACGGCTTGCGGGGCCCCGGTGGCCGGGGTGCCCGCCAGCAGGGCCGGCGCGTCCCGTACGACGGCCTGGGCGAGGGGGTGGTCGCTGAGCCGCTGGGTGGCGAGGGCCGTGCGCAGCAGTTCCTCGCGGCCGGCTCCGTCGGCGGCCAGGGCCTCGGTGAGGCGGGGGCGGCCCTCGGTGAGGGTGCCGGTCTTGTCGAAGGCGAGGGTGCTCAGGCGGCCGAACTCCTCCAGCGGCGCACCGCCCTTGACCAGCACTCCCCCGCGGGCGGCGCGGCCGACGGCGCTGAGGACGGCGGCCGGGGTGGCGATGGCGAGGGCGCACGGGCTGGCCGCGACGAGGACGGCCATGGCGCGGTAGAAGGTGTCGGTGAACGGCTCGCCGGAGAGGGCGCCGAATCCGAGCAGGGCGGCGACGAGGAGGAGGACGCCCGGGACGAAGACCTTCTGGAAGCGGTCGGTGAACCGCTGGGTCGGCGAGGTGCGCTCCTCGGCGTCCTGGACCATGCGGACGACGCGGGCGAGGGTGTTGTCGGCGGCGAGGCGGGTGACGACGACGTCGAGGGAGCCGGAGCCGTTGACGGTGCCGGCGTAGACGCGGCTGCCGGGGTCGGTGGCGGCGGGGTCGGCGAGGGCGGCGGCCCGGTCGGCCACCGGCGTCTTGTCGGCGGGGACGCTCTCGCCGGTGATCGGCGACTGGTCGACGTTGCTGCTGCCCGCGGCGACGAAGGCGTCGGCCGGGACCCGGGTGTGCGGGCGGACCAGGACGGTGTCCCCGACGGCGAGCTGCTCGACGGGCACCTCGACTGGCTCGACGGCGCCGGCGCGCCGGACGAGGGCGGTGCGGGGGGCGAGGGCGCCCAGGGCCTCGACGGAGCGCCGGGCGCGGCCCATGGCGTACTCCTCCAGGGCGTGGCCGAGGCTGAAGAGGACGAGGAGGACGGCGCCTTCCTCCCAGCGGCCGATCGCGGCGGCTCCGGCCGCGGCGACGAGCATCAGGAAGTCGACCTGGAAGCGGCCCGCGCGGAGGGTGGCGACGGCCTCGCGGAGGGTGAAGAACCCGCCGAAGACGTAGGCGGCCACGAAGAGCGCCCGGGCGGCGGGGCCGTCGTTGCCGGTGAGCTGGAGGGTCAGCCCGGTGAGGTAGACGGCGAGGGCGAGCAGGGCGCTGACCAGCTCCGCGCGCTCTCCGGCCTTCTTGGCGTCACGCATCACGTCGTTCATGACATCAATATATCAGCACATCGAAATATATAGACGTGTGCACGTCCTGATCTCCGATCTAGGGTGGCCCCATGGAACCAGCCCCGGAACCGCAGCCCACGCTCACCGAGCCCGACGCGGCAGCGGTCGCCGAGGTCATGCAAGGTCTCGCCTCACCCGCCCGGATCCGCATCCTGGCCCGGCTGCTGCACGCCCCCTGCTCGGTCGGCGAACTGGCCGACGCCCTCGGCCTCGGCCAGCCCACCGTCTCCAACCACCTGCGCCTGCTGCGCCACCTCGACCTGGTGGCCGGACGCCGCGACGGGCGCAGCGTGGTCTACGAACTGCACGACGAGCACGTCACGGCCCTGCTCCGCCAGGTACTGGAGCACGTCCACCACGGCCGCCGGGGCTAGACCACGGCGCGCCCCGAAGGTCAGCCGCGGCCTCCCGGCGCTCGGCGCCGGACGCTCGATCCCCACGCCGGTCAACCCGCTTGACCCGCCGGCCCCCATAGCCCACTCGGAGTAGCGCCGGGCGCGAGGGGGACGCGCACTGCGACCTGGACGTCTCGGCACCACATCGCCGCACCTCCAGGGTCGGCCGGCATGCGGCCTCGCCTCCGTCCGGGTCAGGCTGATGCCGTGAACCCGCAGCCTCTGATCGTGGTGGAGCCTCCGGACAGTCGTGGGTTGAGGGATGTCCGCGTCCGGGGTCAGGTCGTGGGGCGGGCCTGGTCTCCGCGAGACCTGCGCGGCCTGCTGCGCCGTGCCGAGGTCCCGGATGACGTGGACCTGGAGGCCGGTGAGCTCGTGCACTGGCGGGGTGGGGGCGCCGAGGTCTGGCCGGACCGGCCTTGGAGACGGCGGGCGACTTCGGCCCTGATAGCCGCGGGCCTTCTCGTCACCGCCGGCGTGCTCGGCAAGATAGGCAAGACGGACGTCTCGGACGCCCTGACGTTCGGGGGGCGCGTGGCAGGCGCGACGTTCCTCTTTGCCAGCATCGTGGAGATGATTGCGGCGGTCTGCGCCTTCGACTATTTGGGGAAACGACGCTGGGTCTACTCCGGAGCGGCCGTTCTCGTGGGTGTCGTCATCGCACTGGCCTTGAACGCCCTTCTCCTCGCCATGCAGATCGACGCCGGAGAATACAGCCCTTACGCATGGGTCTGGCCCACCGTCCTGGTCTGGGCCTTCTGGGCACTGCGGAGGATCAGCCCCCAGCAGATATGGAGGCAGTCGCCCCATCCCAAGAAGGTGGCGACCGGTGCGGCAGTGGCCGGACTCATATCCATCGGAAACCTGCTCTACTCCCGCGTCTACGTGCCGTACTCAAGCCCCCTCACCATGGACATCGTGGTCAAGTTCGGAGAGCCTCAGCTGAACACCAAACACACCGTCCTTTATGTTCCGATGACCGTGACCGTCAAGAACAACGGAAAGGTCCCGCTCTACATCCTGGGGACCCTGTACAGGGTGTACGGACGTTCGGCGGATTTCACCGAAAAGGACAGGGGGATAGCGGAGTGGAAAGCCGACATCCGGGACGGCGGCACCGTGGAGCGGAACATCAGCGTGATGGGGCTTGATTTGATCAGCTCCGGCGAGGTCATTGTGAAAGGCGGTGGTTCCTTCATGGAGGCAGGTGACGTCATGAGCGAAGAAAGGGTCCTGACCATCCCCGCGAACTCGCAATTCGACTCGCTCGAAGGCGACGCCGAGGCCGTGGTCATGAGGACGGATCGCGCCACGCTGAGCAACGACTTCCTGCCTTCGGGCACCGCCTCATGGGACGACTCGCTCTCCCATGTGACGGACGCACCCAAGTGGGTGGCCGAACCGGGAGACGAGTACCTCAGATATCAGGCCCGAGTCTATTACAGCAATGAGATCCTCAATGCGACTCGCCGCCCGCGCTACGCCACCATCTGGTGGGTCGTGAACAAGACCGCGGACGGCTGGCAGTCCAGCTACCTGCAGGCCACGATTGCACTGAAGAACGAGGAAGCACGGCAGCCCAGTCCTCTGGACTCGGAGGAGACCGCCACGAGTTACGGTCTGTATTTCTTTCACAGTGCCACGGCGCGGGAGCCGTTCGCGGCACTCGTGAAGCCGCCCGCGCACTAGCGGCTGTCTGAAGTCGTGACCAGGCGGCGGGGTGGTTGACAGCTTCATGCGTGGGGCCGGTTAGGGTCTGCGCATGTTCGCTGAGCCTGTTCCCGCCCCGGTTCTTACGTTGCGCCTCGCAACCCGCACCGACCTGCCCGTGGTCCTCGCCCTGCTGGCCGATGAGGATCGGGTGGTGGACCCGGCGACTGTCACGGTCACGGAGGCGTACGAGGACGCCTTCGCGGAGATCGACGCGGACCCGCGCAACGAGATGCTGGTCCTTGTTGAGGACGCCGACGGTCAGGGTGAGGGCGGGACGGTGGTGGGCTGCCTGCAGGCGACGTACATCCCCGGGCTCGGCAAGGGAGGCGCCGAGCGGGTCCTGATCGAGGCGGTGCGGATCCGCGCGGACCGGCGAGGCGGCGGGCTGGGCCGGGTCTTGATGGAACGTGCGATGACGCGAGCACGCGAGCGTGGCTGCGGACTGGTCCAGCTGACGAGCAACAAGCAGCGCGAGGACGCGCACCGCTTCTACGCCGGACTCGGCTTCATCCGCAGCCATGACGGGTTCAAGCTCGGGCTCTGAAGCTGCCCTTCTTCTTGCGGTCGGCGGACTGGTCCGCCTTCTCCGGGATCTCCGCTTTGACCTTCCGTTTGCGCAGGTAGGCACGGTTGGCGCGGGATGAGCCGGGGGCTGTCGGCGGCCTGTGCCTCGGTCGGGACGAAGCAGAGCGGGCGGCAGCGCGGATCCGAAGCGAGGTGGACCTTGGTGGTCAGGCCGCCACGCGAACGGTCGCCGAACGATCACCGGAGGACGCATCTCCCCCATTGATCGCGACTTCAGACAAGCCGTAGACCAGCGGGCGGCACAGGAGGGCGGCTGGGGAGGGGCGGGAGGCGGCGCGGGTGGTGAAGGCGATGCCCGCCGCGTATTCGGTGGGCGCGCACTGGCCCTTGTAGTGGCCCCGGGCGAAGTCGCCGCCGCCGGCTCCCGGCGGGCGGTTGTCGCCGCGGTCGAACCAGAGGGTGCGGCCGGCGGCCGGCGGGAGGGCGGTGCGGGCCGGGGCGCACAGGGCCGCGGAGACGCGCTCGCCGCGCAGGCTGTACCCGATCAGGAACTGCCCGGCCGGGCACTGGAGCTTGGTGTAGCCGCCCGCCCAGTCGCCGCCCGGCGGGACGTACGCCTCGTCGCGGACCACCGTGTGGCCGCCGGCCGGGGCACGCAGGTCCGAGGTGGTGCACAGGCCCCGGCCGCCGGTGTGGGCGAGGCCGGTCAGCCGGGCGCCGTCCGGGCAGACGGCCTTGCGGGCGCCGCTGTCCCAGTCTCCGGAGGCGCGGGTGCGCAGGGAGGCGTTGTGGTCCCGGTGGTCGGTGCTGAGCTGGTACCAGGCCGGGGTGGCGGGGACGCGCCCGGTGCGGCCGGGGGCGGTGGTCAGGGCGGTCAGGGGGGCGGTGCGCCAGTCGGCGGGGTCCAGGGCTCCGCTGCGGCGGCCGGTGGAGTCGTAGCGGAGCAGGGCCCAGCTGTCGCCGCCCGGCGCGCCCTGGGCGGTGGTGCTCCAGCCGACGAGCGGCCAGTACGCGAAGTCGGCGTCGGAGCCGGCCAGGTAGGAGGTGAGGTTCTGGAACCAGGCGCGCGGGGCGGCGCCCGTCTCGTCCGCGCCGATGCCGAACTCGCTGATCCAGACGGGGGCGCTGAAGTGGGTGCCGGTCTCGGCGGAGACGAAGAAGGCCTGGTCGTAGAGGGTCTGTTCGAGCTGGGCCCGGCTCATGTCCTGGTAGCGGGGGTCGTGGGTCTCGCCGAGGCCGGTCGCTCCGCTGTGCCGGGGGCCGGTGTACCCGTAGAAGTGGGCGGAGTACACGAGCTTGCCGGAGACGACGAGGGTGTGCGAGAGGGTCCGCACGGGGGTGAGGGTGGGGCGCTCGTGGGGGAGTCCGTCGAGGGGGATGCCGGTCCAGTTGATGCCCTCGACGACGATCAGCAGGTCCGGGTTGGCCTCGGTGAGGATCCGGTCGGCGGCCTCCTGGGAGGCGGCCTGCCAGTCGTGGCCGTCGCCCAGGCCCCAGTTGGGGTCGTCCCAGGTGTCGCGGCGGACCTCGTTGTAGAGGTCGGCTCCGACCACGCGCGGGTTGTCGCGGTAGCGGCGGGCGACCGAGACCCAGTCGTCGGCCCACTGGGCGGTGGAACGGCCGCTGTTCCAGCGTTCGTTGCCGTCGAGGCCGCAGCACCAGCGGGTGGTTCCGGTGTGGTTGTTGAGGATGACGGCGAAGCCCGCGTCGGTCAGGGCGGCGACGACGGCGTCGAAGACCTGGAGCGGGGTCCGGCCGCGCAGGGCCGGGTTGGCGGCGACGGCCGCGTCCGGGACGGGGGCGGTGGTGTGGAGCATCTCGTTGGAGAAGGGCAGCCGGATGCTGTTGAGGCCGAGGGCGCGGAAGTCCGCGAGCAGCGCGGGCACCGGGACCCGGTCGAGGCCGAGCGGGATGCCGTGGGAGTCCTGTCCGCTGTGGTGGGTGGCGGGGTCGGTCCGGTCGCCGGAGCCGTTCCAGGAGCCCTGGGCGCCGTCCCAGTTGCCCGAGCGCAGCCGGAACCGCTCCCCCCGGGCGTCGACGACGTAGCGGCCCCGGGTGGAGAGCGGGGGCGTCCAGGCGGTGTCCGCCGCCGGGGCGGGTGCCGTTGCGGACGTGGCCGCCGGGGCCGGTCCCGGCGGGCGCGCCGCAGGGGCGGCGGCGGCCGGCAGCGCTCCGGCCGCCAGGAACAGCACGCTCAGCAGCACCCGTACGAGGCTCTTCATCTCGCTCCCGCCCGCTCCGGCCGCCCGCTCCGGGCGGCTGCGGCCGACAAGTTACCGGCCGGTCGTACCGGGCGGAAGGCACGGGAGCGCCCCGCCTCACCCGTCCGTCCGCGGAGGCGTCAATTCCGGCAAGCGGAGGCCATCCCTTCACACGCGGCCACCTGGCCAAAACCGCCCCGCGCACGCCGGTACGCCTCTACCGTGCCCTGAGGGGCAGCCGGCAACGGGAGGGTGGGGCTGATGGACGACGACGAGGACATGCGGCTGGCGAGGATCACGCCGGAGATCTCCCGCCGCACCCTGGCGATGCTGCGCGGTCTCGCCGGCCTGGAGCCGCCGGAGCAGGTGCCGGAGGACGCCATGACGGTCGCCGACGCGATCCTCGACGACCACGGTACGGACGGGCTGCGGGTGCTGGTGATGACCCTGGCCGCCTGGGCGACGGCGCAGATCGAGAACGTGGCGGAGCTGAGCGGGCGCAGCCACGAGGCGGTGCTCGACGCGATGGAGCTGGCCTGCCTGGAGGCCAATGCCGAGGAGTAGCACCCGGCGGCCGACGGAGGGGTTTCTTCCGCCGGGGTACGGGCGACGCTCAGGGGCGTCGGCCCGGTGCCGCCGCCCGCCACCCTCGGTGGCCGGCGCGCGACCGACGGTTCCCGTGCCGCGGCACGCCCCGATCCGGGCCCGGTCGGCGACACTGGGGGGACCAGAGGCTCGTGGGGGGTCGTGATCGGAGGCCGTCGTGAGCACACCTTCCTCCATCCGGATCGCCGCCGTCCTGTCGGCCGAGCACCGCGGCCGGCTGATGGCGCACGCCCGTGAGGTCAACTTCCCCGAGGGCGCGCGGCTCTTTGACGAGGGCGGGCCGGCCCAGACGTTCTGGATCGTGCGTTCCGGCACGGTGACCCTGGAGATCCCGCTGCCCGGCCGCCGTACGCCCGCGCCCGTGGAGAGCCTCGGTCCCGGGGAGCTCGTGGGCTGGTCGTGGCTGTTCCCGCCGTACGTGTGGCAGCTGAGCGCCGAGGCCATGACCCCGGTGCGCTCCTACGAGTTCGACGGGGCGACCGTGCGGATGCTGATGGACGCCGATCCCGCCTTCGGCTCCGCGATCGGGCACTGGGTCGGGCGGGTCCTCGCCGTCCGGCTCCACCAGACCCGCACCCGGCTGCTCGACCTTTACTCCCCGCGTTCGGTGGCGGGCCCCTGAAGGGCGCTCCAAACCTTTCGGGGAGGGGTGTTCGGCCGTTTCCCGCGATCCCTCCCCCACAGGTCACGGCGTCACCGGGCGGACGGCCACGGCTGCGGACTGCGCTCATGCACTCACGATCGGTGACGAGAAACGGTCGCACGAACGGGCGTTCACGCTCCGGATCGGCAAGACTCCCGTCCGTTATCCGAAACGCCGACCCGAGGAGTGTTCGAAATGCGGTCCATCACCAGGAGTCTGGGACTGGCTTCCGGAGCAATGGCCCTCACCGCCCTCACCGCGCTCGCCGGAACGGGAGCCGCCGACGCGGCGCCGGCCGGAACGCAGAGCCTCTACTCGCCGTCCGCGCTCGTGGTCAGCGTGACGGCCGGGGAGGACACCGCCAACGGGACGGTGCTGCGCGCGGCGACGCTGGTGTGCGCGCCGCGGCCGGGCGGCACGCACCCGGCCCCGGCGGCGGCCTGCGCCGAACTGCGGGCCGCCGGGGCCTCGCTGGACGCCCTCGCCGCTCCCCGGCCCGACACCGCCTGCACCAGGGAGTGGAACCCGGTGACCGTCACCGCCGAGGGCGTCTGGCAGGGCCGTCGGCTGAGCTACACGTACACCTTCGGCAACCCCTGCGGGCTGCGCAGCACCACCGGGGTGCTCTTCGGCATCTGAGGGACCCCGGTCCGGCCGGGCGGCGCCGTGCGACCGCCGTCCGGCCCCGGCCGCCGTCCGCCCCTGCCGCCGGCCGCTCAGCCCAGTTCGAGACTGGTGACCCCGTACAGCCCGGCCAGCTCGACGTCCGGCGCCGGCCCGGTGTACATGCGGGCCGTCTCGAAGGACGGGGTCAGCCCCAGGCCGGTGGCCACCGCCGCCGCCGCCGGATTCGCGTCGGGCACGTCCACCGCCACCTCCCCGCCGGGGGCGTGCCCGGCGAGCCGCCGGACGAGGGCGGCGGCCGCCTCCGGGGCGGCGGCGTAGAGCGGGCCGATCCGGGAGGCTCCGCTGCAGGGGCGGACCACGCCGAGGCCCTCGATCCGGCCGTCCCGGACGGCCGCGAGCGCGGTCCTGCCGGGCAGCGAGGTCCAGGCGGCGAGGAAGGCGTCCCGCGGCTCCGGGAAGAAGCGGCGGTCGTAGGCGGCGAGCCGCGCGAAGGGCAGCGAGGCGGCGTCCACGATCTCCACGCCGCCGTCCGCCTCGCCCGCACCGCCGTCCGGGGCCGTGCCGGCGGGGCGGGGAACGCCCTCGTAGCGCATGTTGGTCCAGGCGGAACGGAAGCCGGACTTGCGGTAGTTGTCCTGCTGTTCGACCACCCCGTCGAGTCCGACGAGCCGCCCCTTGAGCCGGTCCATCCCCGCCTGCCACAGCCGGATGCCGAAGCCCTGCCCGCGTACGTCGGGCCGGGCGATGTAGAAGCCGATGAAGCCGAACCCGGTGCCGTAGCGCACGGCGGAGATGCAGGCCACCGGCTCCCCGTCGCGCCTCCCGACCAGGAAGCCGTCCGGGTCGGCGACCGCGAAGGCGAAGCGGTCGCCGTCCCCCGGGTTCCAGCCCTCCGCGTCGGCCCAGGTACGCAGCAGTTCCATGTCGGCGGCGCTCGCGCCGGTGATCTCGAATCCCGTCATGGGCGGTGTTGTACCAGAAGGCCGCAGGCGTGCGCAGGAGCGCTAACCGGCCGTCAGCAGGCCGGCGAGGACGGCCGGGTCGACCGCCGGGTGCAGGTCGCTGACCTGGCCGTCGCCCACCTCGACGACCCGCCAGACCCCGTCCTCGCGCAGCGCCAGGTCGGTGGTGACGAAGCGGCAGCCGAGCGCCCCGACGGCGGACCGGACCGGTTCGAGCGCGGCGGCGGGGAGCGCGGCGGCGGGCTCGGGGTGGTCCGGGTGGGGGGTGGCCAGGCGGGGTTCCCCGTCGCGCCACCAGACGCGGACCTCGGGACCGGTGAAGCGCTCGAAGGCCCGCAGGACGATCCCGCCCGCGAGGAACTCGTCCTGGAGTTCGACGAACCGGCTGACCACGCGGTGCACGGCGGGGCGGTCGGCGAGGTCGGGGAGGTGGCAGGCCTCGCGCCACTCGTGCTTGCGGGACTTCACGTAGTCCTTGACGATGCCCGCCCCGGCCGGGAGGGCGGCGGCGAGGGCCGCGAGCCGCTCCCCGTCCGGGGCCTCGCCCGGCGCGGCGGGCAGCCAGCGGCTGGCGGGGGTGAGCGCGGCGAACGTCTCGTACCAGCCGGGGAGTTCATGGGCCCGCCGGTAGGCCTGGGGGGTGACGGCCAGCCGGGCGCCGCGCCCTCGCAGGGCCGCGTCGAGGGCGGCGTACCGCTCGGCGGGGACCATCCAGCCCCGGTACCAGACGGCTCCGGCCCCGGCGGGTACCCGGGCCACCGCCCGCTCGGCGTCCCCGGCGAGCAGGGCGTCGTGGTCGACGAGCGCGACGGCCCCGCCGGCGGCGCGCACCTGCCGGGCCTCGGCCGCGAAGTGGGAGTCGGCCCGGCGGTCGTGCAGCGGGTCGTGGCAGTAGAGGACGGTGGTGGTCGTGTTCACTCCCCCACGATAGGGATCAGCCGGCGCAGATCACGTCGTCGAGCGCGATCGGCCGGGAGTCGAGGCGGACGTACGCCGTGAAGGTGTCGGTGGCGCCGGAGTCCCAGGTGGTGGTGACCGTGGCCCAGCCGACGCCGGCCGCCTGGGCCACCGTGGCCGGCCCGACGGCGATGTCCCGCGGGACGCCCTGGGCGCAGAGCACGACGTCCGCGTCCGGGCTGTGTGCCTGTTTCTCCTTCAGCTGTTGCGAGATCCGCTGGCTGCGGTCGCGCGCGGAGGGGCCGTGGTCGCCGTAGAAGGCGGTGAGGAAGGTGGTGATCTCCTCGGCGGTGTGGTGGTGGTGGCCGTGGTGGTGGAGGGACCATCGCGGCACCGGGTCGGCGAGGGCGGCTGCCGGGACCGACGACGCGACGAGGACGAGGGGGAACAGCGCGGCGGACAGTGCGAGCAGCAGGGTGCCCGGGCGGGAGGGGAAGAGCGTCATGTCCGGTTTGTAGCCGCCCGCCACCACCGGCGGTCAGGGGCGCGGCGCGGGCTCACTCCGGTGGGCCTGGAGATTCACCGCAGAAACGACCCTCCCCCTGCGCCGACCGGCCCCGCGCGCCCCGGGGCCCGGCCGGGACGGTAATCCGTTCGCCGGGTCCGGGTGGTTCTGCGTAGGGTCGGCGCATGGGGAAGCCGCTCGTCGCAGTGTTCAGTGGGGCCGGGATGTCGACGGATTCCGGGATTCCGGACTACCGGGGGCCGCAGGGGCTGTGGCGCTCCGATCCGGACGCCGAGAAGCTCGTGACGTACGAGTACTACATGGCCGACCCGGAGATCCGGCGCCGGTCCTGGCTGATGCGGTCCGAGCTCTGGGCCCTCGCTCCCCGCCCGAACGCGGCACACCTCGCGGTGGCCCGGCTGGAGCGCTCCGGCACGCCGGTACGGGTGATCACGCAGAACGTGGACGGCCTGCACCAGCTCGCCGGGACGCCCGCGCGGAAGGTGTTCGAACTTCACGGGACGGCCCGCGAGGTGGTCTGCACCGGCTGCGGCGCCCGGTCGGGCACGGAGGAGGCGCTGGCCCGGGTGGCCGCCGGGGAACCGGATCCCGCCTGCCTGGTGTGCGGCGGGATCCTGAAGACGGCGACCGTGATGTTCGGCCAGCACCTGGACGGCGAGGTGCTCGCGCGGGCCGTGGCCGTGGCCAAGGGGTGCGAGGTGTTCATCGCCGTCGGGTCGACCCTCCAGGTGCAGCCGGCGGCCTCGCTCGCCGGGATGGCGGCCGAGGCCGGGGCGCGGCTGATCATCGTCAACGCGGAGGAGACCCCGTACGACCCGCTGGCGGACGAAGTGGTCCGCGAGCCGATCGGCACCGCCCTCCCGGCCCTGCTGGCGCGGTTCGCGTAGCGGCTCGGGTCAGGCGGGGTCCAGCTGGGCGGCGAGGCCGTCCAGGAGCAGGCCGAGGCCGAGTTCGAAGCCCCGGTCGTCGAGCCCGGCCAGGCCGGAGCCCGTGGCGGCGGCGCCGGTGAGCGCGCCGGCCAGGGCCGGGTAGTCGGGGCGGTAGTCGGCGGGGGCCCGGGCGAATCCCGCCGTGAACGTCTCCAGGGCCGAGCCGAGCACCAGGTAGTCGACGGCGGCCGCGGCCTCGGCCGCCCGGGCGGGGGTGCAGCCGGCCCGCACCAGGGCGGCGAGCAGCGCGTCGTAGCCGCGCAGCGCCTTGTCGGCGGCGACCTGGCGCCGGGCAGCCGGGGCGATGGCGTTCGGGTGGCGCAGGTAGACGCGCCGGTAGCCGCGGGCGTACGCGGCGATGCCCTCGCGCCAGTGCGGATCGTCGAGCGGGCTCAGGTCGATCTCTTCGTTGATGAGCTCCGAGACCGCGTCGAGCACGTCGTCCTTGGAGGCGACGTGGTGGTAGAGCGAGGCCCCGCGCACGCCGAGGCGGTCGGCCAGGGTGCGCATCTTCAAGGCCTGGGGGCCTTCCTCGTCGAGGAGGTCCAGGGCCGCGCGCGCGATGTTCCCGCGGTTGAGCAGCGGCTGGTTGGGTCGGCCCACGGTGATCCCCCTCGTTCTCCGCCGCCAGATTACCGGGAGGGAGGGGTTCCCAAGAGGTCCGGGGCGGGTTAAGGTCCCCGCATTCCCGATACCTAACAACGTTAGATTTACGTTCCGGAGCACTCCCGGCCGCCCCGGTGCGGGCGCCGGTGCTCCCCCTCCCCCAGAGGTGCGCATGCCAGACCTTTCCCCCCTCGCCCCCGGCGCGGACGTCCCGCGGGACACCGACGCCGCCCGCCTGAGCGCCCTGGGCTACGAGCAGGAGCTGAGCCGCAGCCTCGGCGTCCTCGGGAACATCGCCATGGGCTTCGCCGTGGTCTCGCCCGTGGTCGCCCTCTACGCCGTCTCGATGGTCGGCACGATGATCGCCGGGCCGGCCTGGGTGTGGGCGCTGCCGATCGTGCTGCTCGGGCAGTGCCTGGTGGTGAACGTCTACTCCGAGCTGGCCTCGCAGTGGCCGCTGGCCGGCGGCCCCTACCAGTGGGGCAGACGGCTGCTGGGCCCCTCGTTCGGCTGGATGAGCGGCTGGGTCTGGCAGTTCGCGGTGATGTTCGGCAACACCACCGTGGCCTACCTGGCGGCCCCCTGGGTCTTCGCCCTCATCGGGGTCGTCCCCACGCCCGGCGCCCTGGTCGCGGTCGCCGCCGGGATCCTGGTGACCTGCATGCTGGTCAACGCGTACGGCATCCGGATCCTGAGCTGGTTCGTGTCGCTGGGCATCGCCGCCGAGGCCGTCGCCTCCGTGCTGGTCGGCTTCACCCTGCTGCTGTTCTTCCGCGAGCACGGCTTCTCCCTGTTCACGCGGACGCTCGGCGCCGAGGAGCTGTCCGGCGGGTCGGCCACGATGGCCTTCCTGGCCGTCCTCGCCGTCGCCGGCTGGGGCTTCATCGGCTTCGACGCCTGCGTCTCGACCGCCGAGGAGACCAAGGACGCCGGGCGCCAGGTGCCGCGCGCCATGTGGTGGGCCCTGCTCAGCGTCGGACTGGTCGTCATCCTCAACGCCATGGCGGTCGCCCTGGCCCATCCGGACCCGCGGGCCGTCGTCGCCGGCGAGGACCTCGACCCGGTGACCACCGCCGTGGTCACGGCCTTCGGCTCCTGGTCCGACAAGCCCTTCGTCGCCGTGGTCCTGGTCGGCTTCCTCGCCTGCGCCATGGCCTCCCAGGGCGGCGCCGCCCGCGGGGTGTACTCGCTGGCCCGGGACGGGGTGTTCCCCTTCTCCCGCCAGGTCCGCCGGGTCAACCGGCGCCAGGCACCCATCGGCGGCCTGGTCGCCTCCACCCTCGTCAGCTGTACGGGCCTGCTGCTCGGCCTGAACGCCACCGCCATCGGCAGCCTGATCGCCTTCGGCACCGCGGCCACCTTCCTGCCCTTCTTCCTGGTGACCCTGGCCGCCCTGATCGCCCGGCTGCGCGGTACGTGGGTCCCCTCCGGGCACATCCGGCTCGGCCGCAAGGGCACCTTCCTCAACGCGGCGGCCGTCCTCTGGACCGCCTTCGAGGTGGCCAACGTCTGCTGGCCGCGAGCGATCCTGGCCCCCGCGGGAGCCCCCTGGTACCAGGTCTGGGCAGGCCTGCTGGGCATCGGGGCGGTGATCACCGCCGGCCTGCTCTACCTCGCCGTCAAGAAGCCCCAGGACACGCTGCGCGCGGCGGCGGTCCACGAGGAGCGGGCCGCGCCGTCGCCCGTCGCCGCCCCCGTCACCGAAGCCCGCTGACCCCGGCGGGTGTCCGGCGGCCACCGCCGGACACCCGCCCCTCCCGCCCCCTCCCCACCACAGAAGGAGAAATGTCATGCCCCTGCCACGCATGAGCCGGCGCGGTTTCGGCGCCGCCGCCCTCGCGGCCGCCGCCTACCCCGTCCTCGGCGGCCCGGTCCCCGCCTTCGCCGAGGACGCGCAGGCCAAGGGGGGCGAGCGCTACCACGCGCCCGCCGAATGGGAGCCGCACTCCGCCTGCGTCATGGCCTGGCCGTGGGACAGGAACGTCGGCTGGGGCCCGCTGCTCGACGAGGTCCAGGGCGAGGTGGCCGGCATCGCCCGCGCCGTCGCCCGCCACGAAACGGTCGTGATGTTCGCCGAGCCGGGACAGGCGGACCGGGCCCGGGCCCGCTGCGGCAGCTCGGTCACCGTCACCGAGTACCCCGTCAACGACTGCTGGGCCCGCGACACCGGCCCCGTCCTCACCGTGAACGACGCGCGGACCCGCTCGGCCGGCCTGGACTTCGGCTTCAACGGCTGGGGCGGGAAGTACCCGTACGACAAGGACGACTTCCTGCCCGTCGGCGTCTGCGCGTACCTGGGCGTCCCCCGCCAGCCCGTGGCCATGGTCCTGGAGGGCGGCTCCGTCATCACCGACGGCCAGGGCACCCTGATCACCACCGAGGAGTGCCTCCTCAACCCCAACCGCAACCCGGGCCTGACCCGTGCGCAGATCGAGGCCGCGCTGCTGGCCTCGTACGGCGCGAGCAAGGTGGTCTGGCTGCCGTACGGGCTGGCCGGCGACGACATCACCAACGGGCACGTCGATCTCGTCGCCGCCTACCTGGGCCCGGCCAGACTGCTGCTGCACACCCAGCCCGACCCGGCCAACCCGAACCACGACCGGATGGCCGCCAACAAGGCGGTGCTGGACGCGGCCACCGACGCCTGCGGGCGGCCCTTCCAGATCGTGGAGATGCAGCACCAGCCGCAGTTCCGGTACAACGGGCTGATGGTGCGGACGTTCAGCTACACCAACTACTACGAGACCAGCGGCAGCGTCGTCGTGCCGACGGCGGGCGAACCGGCCGACGCCGCGGCCCTCGCCCAGTTCGCCGCGCTCTTCCCGGGCCGCCAGGTGGTCGGCGCCCCGGCCCGCACCCTGGCATGGGGCGGCGGGGGCGTCCACTGCGTGACCCAGCACGTCCCGCGCGTGCGCTAGGCGGTACCGCGGCGCCTAGCCCGCGTCCGCCGCCCGGCGCATCTCGGCCACGTCCAGCTTCTTCATGCGGAGCATGGCGGCCGTGGCGCGGGCGGCGCGGCCCGGGTCCTCGTCGCTGATCAGGTCGATGGCGCCGGGCGGGATGACCTGCCAGGAGAGCCCGAACCTGTCCTTGACCCAGCCGCAGGCGGACTCCTGGCCGCCGTCGCCGGTCAGCGTGTCGTAGTAGTAGTCCGCCTCCTGCTCGTCGGAGCAGTGGATCTGGAAGGAGACGGCCTCGGTGAAGTGGAACTCGGGGCCGCCGTTCAGCGCCACGAACCGCTGGCCGTTGATCTCGAACTCCACGACCAGCACCGACCCGGCCGGCCCCGGGCCCGCCTCGGTGTACCGGCCGGTCCGCAGGATCCGGCCGTCCTTGAAGACGGACAGGTAGTAGTCGGCGGCGGCTTCCGCTTCGCCGTCGAACCACAGGCACGTGGTGAAACCCTGGGTGGTCATGACTGCCTCCGGGCGGTTGGGGGCGGCGGGAACGCCGTCCTCACATACAGACCGGTCCCGCGCCCGAAACTCATCGGGGGGCGCGGGACCGGTCTGTACGTTCACCCGTGCGGGCTACATCCCGAGCATCCGGTCGACGACCTGCTCGGCGGCCCGGCCCGTGTCGAGGTCGCAGAACTCCTCGCGGAAGGCAGCCCGCGCCTGCGCGTACTCGGCGCCCACCGCGTCCGCGTCGCGCACGGCCGCGATCAGGCTCGCCGAGTCCGCCAGCAGCGGGCCGGGGGCCTTCGCCTCCAGGTCGAAGGTGAAGCCGCGCAGGGTGTCGCGGTAGTGCTCCAGGTCGTACGTGAACAGCAGGATCGGCCGGTCGGTCAGCGCGAAGTCGAAGAGCGCGGAGGAGTAGTCCGAGACCAGGACGTCGGCGACGAGCAGCAGATCGGTGGTGTCCGGCCAGCGCGATACGTCGACGACGAAGCCGTCGCGCACGCCGTCGCGGAGCTGCTCGTTGACCCGGTAGTGGCCGCGGACCAGCAGGACGTGGTCCTCGCCCAGCTCGCGGCGGGCCGCGTCCAGGTCGATGCGCAGGTCGAGCTTGTAGCCGCCGGAGAACCCTTCGCGGTTCTCGCGCCAGGTGGGCAGGTAGAGGACGACCTTCTTGCCCTCCGGCAGGCCGAGCCGCCTGCGGACCTCGGCGATCCGCTGGGCGTCCGGGCGCACGAGGGCGTCCGTGCGCGGGCTGCCGACCTCGATGACCTCGCCCTTGTAGCCGAGGGCGCGCTGGAGGACGGGCGTGGCGTACGAGCTCGGGGAGGCGAGCAGCGTCCACTGGGCGCTGTCGTGCTCCAGGCCCTCCAGCACCTCGGGGCTGGTGTAGTAGTCGTGCGTGTAGTCGTAGCCGATCTGCTTGATCGGCGTCCCGTGCCAGGTCTGCACGACGGTCTGGCCCGGGCGGCGCAGGAAGTGCGAGGGCACGCTGTCGTTGACGACGTAGTAGCGGGCGCGGGCCAGGACCTCCCAGGCCTCCAGGCTGTCGTACTGGACGGCGCGCGCGGTCGGCGGGACCTCGGCGCGGCCGTCGCGGACCAGCCACACGTGGTCCAGCTTCTCGCCCCGGCGCACGAGCTCCTCGTGGATGGCGCGGGGGGAGTCGCCGGCGGCGTGGCCCTGGAAGGTGTCGTAGACGACCATGTCCTTGACCGGCAGGCGGCGCTGGGCCGGGTAGGTCTCGTCGCGGGCGATGCGCTGCGCGTGGCGGGAGCGGTCGTGGGGGCTCAGCAGCGGGTCGCTGACCAGGACCATGCGGTCGCGCAGGCGCGCCTCGACGCGCATCCGGCGGCCGAGGACCGTGACGGCGAACGGACCGGAGTTCACGGCCGGCGCGATCAGCTGGACGGGCGCGCCGCGGTCGACGCCGAGCAGGCCCGCGGTGGTGCCGCCCTGGGAGACGGGGCGCAGGGTGGGCCACCAGCGGCCGGCCGGGATGGTGGTGCGGCCGGCGTACGCCTCGGGCAGCACCGGCTCGAAGGAGGCTTCGAAGCGGTCGCCGTCGCGGGTGACGGGGTAGCAGAACTCCGTGCCGTGGTGGTCGTGGAAGACCAGTTCGTACGCCTCGTCGGCATGGGCGTCCGGGGCGTGGAAGACGCCGGCCAGGGTCAGGGTGCCGTCGTGCGCGGTGACGGTGTCGACCAGCGGCGGGGTGGGCTGGACGGAGAGGACGAGGTGTCCGGTGGCGCCGCGCTTGGCGAAGACGGCGCGCTCCCCCGCGGTGCCGGGCAGCGGTGCGACGAGGCCGGCGAAGCCGCCGCGTTCGTCGTGGGCCAGGGGGTGGCGGGTGCCGTCGGCCCGGACCACGGTGAGCTCCCACGGCTCGGGGGTCCAGACGCCGGGCTTCGCCTCGGCGGCCGGGACGGCGCCCAGCTCGGCGAGCGGGACGACCGCGGTGAAGGCGGTCCGGCCGGCGGCCGCGGCGCCGCCGGTGGTCAGCGGGACGCTGACGGCGGTGCCGGTGCGGGTGTGCTGGGCGTGCAGGGTGGCGCCGGCGCCGACTTCGGCGGCGAGTTCGCCGGCGAGTTCCAGGGTGCCGTCGCCGCGGCGGACGTCCAGGACCCGGGCCTTGACGACCTCGACGTGGACGGTGAGGGAGCCCGCGACGGTCGGCAGTATGCGGACGTCGGGGGTGGCCCAGTAGGCCGGCGGGGCCATGCCGCTGTCGTGCTCGCCGCCCTTGAGGCGGGCGCGGTGCAGGCCGCCGGCACCGGTGACGGCGATGGAGGTGGTCCAGGTGCCGTCGTGCCACTTGCCGCCCGACTGGAAGACGCTGGGGTCGACGATGGCGGTGAACCCGGCCCAGTCGGCGTGCCGCAGGGCGAGGTGCGGGGTGTTCACCGTGGCCATCGGGGAGGCGACGGTGCGGGTGCTGACGACGGTGCGGCGGCGCTTGCCCTGCTCGCGGAAGACCAGCACCTTGCGGGAGCCGAGGCGGCTCTCGGCGCCCATGTGCCCGGGTACGGCGTAGCCGCGCAGGTAGAGCTTGCCGTCGTTCCAGACCGCCTGCTCCAGGCGGCTGACGACGCGGCGCTCGCGCGGGCCGAGGGTCAGCAGCTTGGGCGGGACCGGCGCCTTGAGGAAGGGGTAGTCGGCCTGCGGGCGGGCCAGTCCCTTGACCGGGACGCTGTAGCTGAAGTCGCGCTGGTGGCGCGTGAGGGCGATGAACTCCTCGACGCGGCCCTCGCGGGCCAGGTAGGCCTTGAGCCGGTCGGCGACCGTCAGCTCGGACCACGGCTCGGTGCCGATCTCCCGGACGAGGCCGCCGACCTCCTTGACGAAGGCGGCGCGGAAGTCGGGGCCGCCCTCGCCGACGTACTTGTAGATGAGGGGCAGTTCCTCGCTGAGCACGTTGTGGTCGTAGTCGCGCAGGTAGCGGGCGTACTTCTCGCCGGACTTGGCGAGCAGGGCCTCGCGGACCAGCCGGACCGAGGTGACGCGGTCGATGACGGAGACCGGGTCGGTGGAGCGCTGGGTGATGGAGCGCTCGCCGGTCTCGCGGACCCGCCAGTGGTAGACGACGTCGCTGATGACGTCGACGCTCTTGGCGAAGTAGTGCGCGGGGATGCTGACGGGGGCGTCCTCGTAGAGGATGCCCTCGGGGTACTGGAAGCCGTGCTCCTCCCAGAAGCTGCGGCGGTAGACCTTGTTCCACGCGGTGCGGTCGGTGACCAGCGCCGGGAACTTCGAGATGTGGGTCTTGGGCCGGTCGTTCGCGAATGCGACCCGGTGGCCCCACGACTGCTGCATGCCGACGGACCGGAAACGGGTGACGTTGCCGGCGGCGAAGTCCGAGCCGGTCTCGTCGAGGGAGTCGATCATCCGCTGGTAGGCGTAGGTCGGCATGGTGTCGTCGCTGTCGACGAAGGCGATGTACTCGCTGCCCGCCGTCGCGTGGCGGAAGCCGACGTTCCGTGCGGCGCCGAGGCCGGCGTTCTCCTGGAGGACCACCCGGAAGCGCTTGTCACGCTCAGCGAAGGCCTTGGCGATCACAGCACTGGTGTCGGTGGACCCGTCGTCGACGATCACGACCTCGAAGTCGGCGAACGTCTGCGCTGCTATGGATTCCAGGCACTCGTCGAGATAGAGCTCGACGTTGTAGACGGGTACGACGATGCTCAGGCGCGGGGGCATGGGTGGCGGGTTCTCCAGCGTTTTTGGCTTTATCGACGGGTTTGAAGATCAGCTGATTACAGCATCTTACTCTGTAACAGGATGATAAAGTCTGCCCATCTCGGACATATGCCTAGGTCCGCCGGGGCGGACGGCAAAGAATTCCGCCGCCCGCCACCGCGCCGTCACGGCCCCGGGGCCGCGGTCAGATGTCCAGCTCGGCTTCGATCTTCTTCAGCTGGAGCCGGGCCATCGCGAGGTTCGCCCGTCCGCGGTCGAGCGCGAGGTAGAGGAAGAACCCCTCACCGCTGCGCCCCTTCAGCAGCCTGATCAGGTGGTACTGGTTGCCGAGCGTGATCAGGATGTCCTCGATCTCGTCCTTCAGGCCGAGCATCTCCATCGTGCGGACCTTGGCCCGGACCACGTCCGTGTTGCCGGCGGCGGCCACCGAGAGGTCCAGGTCCTTGTTCCCGCCGACGGTGCCCAGCGGCATGCCGCTGCCGTAGTCGACCAGGGCCGCGCCGAGGGTGCCCTCGATGCCGGCGGCTTCCTTGAGAGCGGTCTCCACGTTGATCATGGAATTCTTCCTCTTTCCGCAGTGGCCCGCACTGACACGGGCCGGATCATTTGCTTTCGCGTATTACCGGTGTGCTGGCGATGGACGTCAGGGACGGTCCGGCTCCCGGCCCGGGGGCGCGGCGCCCGGGGGCGGCAGCGCGGGGCCGCGGCGGCCGAGGCGGTGGTCTATGAGCTCGCTGATGCGCAGGGTGGAGCGCCGGGCCTCCAGGTGGAGGCGGCCGACGTTGACGCGCGGCTCGGCGATCAGGGTGAGGACGGCCGCGTCCCCCGCGGCGTAGGTGGCGACGTATCCGTGCTCGCCGCGTACGAGCAGCTCGCGGAAGCCGCCCTGGCCGGTGCAGTCGCTGAGCCGCTGGGCCACGCCCAGGGCGGCCGCGGTCAGGGCCGCGAGGGACTCCGCCTCGCCGGCGGCGCTCTCCTGGGCGAGCACCAGACCGTCGGCGCTCGCGGCGAGGACCCCGGTGAGCTGGGGGACGCGGGCCCGCAGCCGGCGGAGTTCGGCGAGTATGTCGGCTTCCGCCTCGGCGGGCACCATCGGCGGGCTCATGTCGGCCTTCCTCTCTTCGGGCCGCCTCTCCTCGGGCCGCCCCTCCTCGGGCTGCCTCCGCTCGGAGCGGTCGGCTCGCAGGACCGGTCGGAGCGGGAGCCTCACAGGCTTGCCTCCAGTGCGTCGCGTAACCGGCGGAGCAGTGCCACGTCCGGGGGTTGGACCT
Organism: Streptomyces racemochromogenes; assembly: GCF_039535215.1. Classification (GTDB taxonomy): domain Bacteria; phylum Actinomycetota; class Actinomycetes; order Streptomycetales; family Streptomycetaceae; genus Streptomyces; species Streptomyces racemochromogenes. The sequence goes on along the minus strand of NZ_BAAAWT010000001.1, from coordinate 6,556,374 downwards.
GGGTCATCCAGTCGGGCAGGGGTTCGGGGGGCGGCGGCGCGGGGACCGGCGCGGCCGGGTGCGGGGTCTCGACGAGGCCGGCCGCGGCGAGTCTTCGTACCTCGAGCAGGGTGTGGAAGGCGGGCCGGCCCAGCACCCACGCGAGGTCGGCCGGCGTGCGCACGCCGTCCGCCTGTTCGAGCAGGATCCGCTGGCGGGCGGTGACGGTCTGGCCGGGCGCGGCCGCGCGCGGCACCACCGGGCAGATGTCGAGCAGCGGGTAGGGCCACACCGCGTCCAGCAGTTCCCGGCGGCGGCAGGTCTCCCGTTCCACCGCCGCCGCCGGGACGGAGCGGACGGAGCCGATCCAGTGGGTGGCGCCGCGGCGGAACCGCGAGGGGCCGCTGCCCGGCGAGAGCGCGAAGAAGGCCGCGTCGAAGATCGCCGCGAGGTGGCAGATCTCCAGTTCGCCGCCGGCCAGCCGGCCGTTGTCCACGAGGAAGCGGCCGACCTGCCGGCGCGCGCCGGCCTCGTTCACGGCCTCGGTCCAGCGCTCGGGGGCGAGGCCCCCGCCGGTGGTGAGCAGGACGTCGAGGCCCGGGGTGGAGGGGCTCTCGGCGTGCACGACGCGGCCGTCCTCCAGGAAGAGGGTGCCCCGGTCGCGCAGCAGGGCGCCGGTGGCGCGTTCGGCGGCGAGCCGGGTGAGGAGCGGGGAGACCGCGGTCGTGGCGGCGGTGGCGGCGGTCATCTCAGGACCAGTCCTTCGGCGAGGGCGCGGAGTCGGTGCCGGGCGAGGGCGAGGTTGCCGTCCGTGCGGTCGAGCCACAGGTGCAGGAAGACGCTGCTGTCGAAGCTGGTCTCGACGAAGCGGAGCACGTGGTAGCCGGTGCGCGTGGTGACGATCAGGTCCTCCACGGGCGGGCCGGGGGCGCCCGCGTCGTCCGGGCCGGGAGCGAAGGACTCGTACTCGGCTGCCGCCCGGGCCAGTTCCGCGGTCTCGGCGGCCGTGGTCTCATGGTCTCCGACGGGCGAGTCCCCGGCGGTGCCCAGGGCGAGTCCGCTGCTCCAGTCGACGAGCGCGGCGCCCCGCGCACCGGGCAGGGTCATGGCTTCGAGCAGGCATTCGTCGATCCCAGGCACGCGGGCTCCCCTCCCGGCCGGACGTGCTGGTCGCACGGTCGTACGGCGTGACAGGAGGGAACTTACTCAAGTTCCACACTGTGGAAGGGGGTTCTGGCATTTTCCGCTGGAACATGCGCGGTACCGCGCGACACCTTGGCCGGAACCCGTTCGTTTTTGATCAAGCCTGTAAATCGGGCCCCCGTCCGACGCCCGCCGAACACCCGTCCCACCCCGTCGGGCCGGCTTCGGTCAGCCGGCCGGCCTCTCCGGAAGCAGACGCTCCACCATCACCCCGAGCAGGTCGTCCACGGGGTGGGCTTCGATCAGGGCGGGGATGGTGAGGTCGTCCACGATCAGGCCCTGCATCGCGAAGTAGACCAGCGCCACGCCGATCCGGTCCCCGGGCAGGCCCGCGTCCAGGTGCCAGGCGATGTTCTCCTCCAGCTCCTTGGCGAGGAACGCGGACAGCTCGGCCTGGAGTTCGGGCCTGCGGGTGGCCTCCAGGCGCAGCTCCAGCACGGCGGTGTGGACGCTGCGCTCGCGGCGGATCCGCCCGAGGAGGCGGCCGAGCAGCACCTTGGTGTCCAGGGGGCCGTCCAGTTCCTCCGGTCCCGGGGTGAGGCGTTCGCGGGTGCGGTGCAGGATTTGCACCAGCAGCTGCCCGCGGTTGGCGAAGTAGTTGGAGGCGGTGCCGGTCGGCACCCCGGCCTCCGCGTCCACGGCGCGCAGGGTCAGGCCGCGGGAGCCCTCGCGGGCCAGTACCTCGATGGCGGCGTCGAGCAGCGCGGCTCGGCGCTGCGGATTCTGGCGCATGTGCGTTCCCGGGAGGTGCGGTGGCGGGGAGGCGTGCCCGTAAGCACTGCACCCACAGTACTCTGCGCCGCCGACGGACCGGGCCACGGCCTCCGAAGCCTCCCCACGGCGGCGTCCGCCGTGTCACCCTGCCCGTCATGGACCGGATCATCGAGGAGATACGCGAGGACCTGAGCCGCCGGCTCGCCGTGGCGGCGGACCGGCTCACCGACCGGACGCTGACCGAGGATCCCGCCTACGCCGCGCTGACCGGGCGGGCCGAACTGCGCGAGCGGATCCACCACACCCTCCACCAGGCCGTCGAGGGCCTGGTCCGCAGCTCCCGGGGGCTGCCCGTGGAGCTGGCCGGCGCCCGCGCCACCGGCGCCCTGCGCGCCGGGCAGGGGCTGCCGCTCGACTCGCTGCGGCGGACCTACCGGTACGGGGGGCGGCTGCTGTGGCAGAGCCTGACCGAGGCGGTGGCGGCGCACGACCGGGCCGCGCTGCCGCGGCTGTTGCCGGGGGCGGGCGCGCTGTGGGACGTACTGGACCAGATGACGGAGGCCGCCTCGGAGGCGTACCGGGCGGCCGAGGCCGAGCGGGGCGGGCGCGAACGCGAGCGCCGGGCCGCCCTGCTGGACGCGCTGTTCGACGGCTCGGGCCCGGTGGCGGAGGCGGCGGCGCAGCTGGGGCTGCCGGAGCGGGGCCGCTTCGCGGTCATCGCGCTCGGACCGGGCGGGCCGGGCGGGCCTGGTGGGCCTGGTGGGCCGGGTGGGCTGAGCTGGCCGGGCGGGCCGAGCGGGCCAGGCGGACCGGGCGGGCTGGGCGGACAGGGCGGGGCGGGGGCGGGGTCCGGCGGGAGCGGTTCCGCCCGGCTGTGGTGGCGGGTACGGGCCGACGGGGAGACGGGCCTCGCCGACCTGGGCCACCAGCCGCTGGAGTCCCTGCGGGCGCTGCTGGCTCCGCTCGCCGTGCGCGCCGGGATCAGCCCGGTGGTCGCCACCCCGGCCGAGCTGGCCGGGGCCCGCCGGCTGGCGGTCCTGGCCCTGCGCACCGCCCCGCCGTCCGCCGCGCCCGGCGCCGCCCTGCTGGACGAGCGGCTCCCGGCCGCGCTGGTGGCGGCCGATCCCGAACTCGCCGCCCGGCTGCGGCGGGTGGTGCTGGGGCCGGTGCTGGAACTGCCCGCGGAGGACGCCCGGCTGCTGCTGACCACGCTGGGCACCTGGCTGGCCTGCCAGGGCTCGACCACGCACGCCGCCCAGCGGCTCTACTGCCACCGCAACACCGTCTCGAACCGGCTGCGCCGCCTGGAGCGGCTCACCGGCCGCGCCCTCTCGGACCCGGCGCACGTGGTGGAACTGGCCCTGGCGCACGCGGCGGCGGCCCAGGGCCCCTCCCCCGCCGGGGCTACGGCGCCTGCGGCTCCCCCTGGCGGGCCGACTCCAGCAGGTACGGCACGTCGATCACCGCGACCCCCGGGGTGAACAGCAGCCGCGCCTTGAGCCGCAGCGCGTTCTGGTTGTGCAGGGGCTGCTCCCACCAGTGCCCGACCACGTACTCCGGGATGACCACCGAGAGCGCGTCCGTCCCCTCGGCGGCCGCGGCCTGCTCCACGTACTGCATGACCGGTCCGATGACCTCCCGGTAGGGGGAGTGCAGCACCTTGAGCGGGATGCCCGGGTCGTGTTCGGCCCAGGCCTCGCGCAGCCGCCGGGCGTCCTCCTCGTCGGCGGCGACGGACAGGGCGGTGAGGGTGTCGGGCCGCAGCCCGTGGGCGTAGCCGAGGGCCTTCAGGGTCGGGGCGTGCACGTTGGCGACGAGGACGACGACGTGGTGGCGGGAGGGCATGCGGGGTCTGACCCCGGGTGCCACGGCCACCTGGCGGGCGACCTGGTCGTAGTGGCGGCGCACCCCCTTCATGCCGAGGAAGAGGGCCGGCATCGCGATGACGACCAGCCAGGCGCCGTGCGTGAACTTGGTGATCAGGACGATGACGAGGACCAGGGCGGTCATGACGGCGCCGACGGCGTTGATGGCGAGGCGGCGGTGGATGTGGACGCGTTCGGACCGGGGCGTGGCGGGTGAGGCGAGTTCGCGCCGCCAGTGCCGGACCATCCCGGACTGGGAGAGGGTGAAGGAGACGAAGACGCCGATGATGTAGAGCTGGATGAGCCGGGTGAGTTCGGCGTCGAAGGCGACGATCAGCGCGATGGCCGCGAGCGCGAGCAGGACGACGCCGTTGGAGTAGACGAGCCGGTCCCCGCGGTTGAAGAGCTGGCGGGGGGCGTACCGGTCCCTGGCGAGGATCGAGGCCAGCATCGGGAAGCCGTTGAAGGCGGTGTTCGCGGCGAGGATCAGGACGCCGGCGGTGACGGCCTGGAGCAGGTAGAAGAGGAAGTGCCAGCTCCCGAAGGTGGCGCGGCCGATCTGGGCGAGCGCGGTGGACATCGGGGTGCCGGGGGGCAGGCCCAGTTCGGTGGGGTCGGCGGCCGCGTGCACCTGGTAGACCATGGCCAGGACGGTGATGCCGGCGAACATGGTCACGGAGAGCGCGCCCATGGCGGCCAGGGTGGTGGCGGCGTTCCGGGCCTTGGGCTTCCGGAAGGCGGGGACGCCGTTGCTGATGGCCTCGACGCCGGTGAGGGCCGTGCAGCCGGAGGCGAAGGCGCGCATCGCGAGGAGCACCACGGCGAGGCCGGTGTAGGTGCCGGCGGCGGTGATCGGGAGGTGGGCGGACTCGGCCCGGATGGTGTCGCCGGTCGCGAGCCGGACGGCGGCGACGGCGAACATCAGGTAGATGACGAGGACGAACCCGTAGGTGGGGACGGCGAAGACGCGCCCGGACTCGCGTACGCCGCGCAGGTTCATCAGGGTGAGCAGCACCACGAAGCCGATCGACAGGGCGACTTCGTGGTCGCTGAGGGCGGGGATCGCCGAGGTGATGGCGGCGACGCCGGAGACGACGGAGACGGCGACGGTCATGACGTAGTCGACGAGCAGGGCGCTGGCGGCCGTGAGGGCGGCGGTCGGTCCCAGGTTCTCGGAGCTGACGACGTAGGCGCCCCCGCCGCCCGGGTAGGCGTGGCAGGTCTGCCGGTAGGAGGCCACGACGACGACCAGCAGGAAGACGATGGCGGCGGCCGCGTACCAGGTGAGGTGGAGCAGGGCGACTCCGCCGAGGGCGAGGATCAGCAGGATCTCCTCGGTGGCGTAGGCCACGGAGGAGAGCGGGTCGCTGCAGAAGATGGGCAGTGCGAGCCGTTTGGGGAGCAGGGTCTCGCCCAGGCGCGCGGTGTCGAGGGGTTCACCGACCAGCACGCGTTTCGCATTGATTCGCCTCATTCCGGCATAATCATCCATTTCAACTGGATAACGGGCGCTTGCAGCCTGTGTCCCGGGGCGGGGCGTTGCGCCGTACGGCCCAGTGGCGATCTTGCGGGGGCGCTGCGATGGTGATCGGGTCGGCCGCCGCGCGGTCCTCCCGGACCCGGCGACCGCCTCGACGGAAGGAGACGGCCGTGTACGCAGCTGTCGACCTGGCCTACGACTACCCGGTGCTGGGCGCGTTCTGGACCGTGATGTGGGTCTTCCTGTGGGTGATGTGGCTGATCCTGCTCTTCCGGATCGTGGTGGACGTCTTCCGCGACCACGACATGAGCGGCTGGGTCAAGGCAGCCTGGCTGCTCTTCCTGCTCCTCGTCCCGTTCCTGGGCGTGCTGGTGTACGTCATCGCCCGCGGCCGGGACATGGGCAGGCGGGAGATCAAGCACACGCAGGAACAGCGGCAGGCCTTCGACGCCTACATCCGGGAGACGGCCGGCTCGGACGGTCCCGGCACGTCGGGCGCCGACGACCTGTTCCGGCTCTCCGAGCTCAAGGCCAGGGGCGAGCTGAGCGAGGAGGAGTTCCAGCGGGCGAAGCAGAAGCTGCTGGCCTGACCCGTCAGCCCTGACCCGTCAGCCCTGCTCCGGCGGTCCCTCCCTCCCCGCCCGCGCCGCGGCCGTCACATCCTGGCGGCCGCGGCGCGGATGGCCTCGCGGATGCGGAAGTAGGTGCCGCAGCGGCAGATGTTGGCGATGGCGTCGATGTCCTCGTCGGTCGGCGAGGACGTCCGCTTCAGCAGCGCCACCGCGGCCATGATCTGGCCGGGCTGGCAGAAGCCGCACTGGGCGACGTCCTGTTCGAGCCAGGCCTCCTGGACCGGGTGCAGCCGGTCCCCGTCCGCGAGCCCCTCGATGGTGGTGACCCGCTTGCCCGCGCAGGCGGACACGGGCACCACGCAGGGGCGGACGTCGACCCCGTCGAGGTGGCTGGTGCAGGCCTTGCAGACGTCCACCCCGCAGCCGTACTTCGGGCCGGTGACGCCCAGCATGTCGCGGAGCACCCACAGCAGGGGCAGGTCGTCGGGCGCGTCGACGGTGACGCTCCGGCCGTTGACGATGAAGGTGTGCAGAGGCACGGCGGCGTACTCCAGCGGTCAGCGCGGGTAGGGGGTGAAGTCGACGTCGAAGTCGAGGGGGAAGCTGCGGGGCTTGGAACCGGTGGCCCGGGCCCAGGCGTTGGCGATGGCCCCCACGGCCGCGGGCACTCCGAGCTCGCCCGCGCCGCCCGGCTCCGTGCCGGTGGCCGGGAGCACGAAGACCCGTACGTCACGCGGGGTGTCGCGCTGCCGCGCCCAGTGGAACTGGCTGTAACTGCCCTCCAGCGGGAGCCCCTTGTCCAGGTGCAGCCCGGCCCGCAGGGTGGTGGAGATCGCGTCGGTGAGACCGCCGATCATCTGGGCCTCCAGTCCGCGCGGGTTGACGGGCAGGCCCACGTCGACGGCGATGACCGCCTTGGTGACGCGGACGCGCTCCGGGTCGCGGGCGTCGATCTCCACCAGGCAGGCGGTGCGCGACTTGTACTCCTCGTGGAAGGCGATGCCCTGCGCGCAGCCGGCCGGCATGGCCCGCCCCCACTCCCCTTCGGCGGCCGCCTTGTCCAGCACCGCGCGCTGGGCGTCGGTCCTGAGGAAGGTGCGGCGGAAGCGGTAGGGGTCCTTTCCGGTGGCGGCGGCGAGTTCGTCCACCATGACCTCCTCGGCGCCCCGGGTGTTGGCCGAGTACACCGAGCGCCAGGACCCGGTGGGGATGCCCGTCGGCACCTCGGTCAGGGCCTGGGTGGTCAGGCCGAAGTGGTACGGGGACTTCACCGTGGTGAGGAACAGGGTCTGGGCGAGGGTGGCGTTGCCGATGCCGGAGGGCAGGCTCGCGGCGGTGGCGGTGATGATCTCGCCGAGCCCGTGCCGGAAGTCGGTCTCGGCGGCGGCGACCCGGTGCTCGAAGCTGAGGACCTCGCCGAGCAGGTGGGTGGCCCTGATCCGGTGGTGGGTGGCGGGGCGCATCCGGCCGTGCCGGGTGTCGTCCACGCGGGTCCACATGAGCTTCACCGGCCGGCGGCAGGCCTTGGAGACCCGGGCGGCCTCCAGGGCGGCGTCGAAGAACAGCCGCCGGCCGAAGGAGCCGCCGGCCTGGACCACGTGCACCTTCACCTTGTCCAGCGGCAGTCCGAGTTCGGCGGCGATGGTCTCCCGCGCGACGATCGGGGACTTGAGCCCGGACCAGATCTCGGCCCGGTCGTCGCGGACGTCGGCGACGGCGGAGTTGGTCTCCATCGGGGCGTGGCTGACGAAGGCGAAGTCGAACTCGGCGTCCACGTACGGGGTGAGCAGTGGCGGCACCAGCAGCGGCGGGGTGGCGGCGCGCAGCTTCGTACGGATCTGCGCGTCCGAGAGCTGGTCGGCCGGACCCGGGCCCCAGTCGACGGTGAGTGCGGCCTTGGCGGTGAGGGCCTGCCCGAACGTTTCCGCGACGACGGCGACGCCGGTCTTGACGGTGACCACGTCCAGCACGCCCGGCATGGCCCTGACCGCCGCGAGGTTGGTGACGGCGCGGACGGTACCGCCGACGGAGGGCGGGCGGCGCACCACGCAGGGCTTGGCGCCCGGGACCTCGAGGTCGAGGGTGTACTTCTGGGCGCCGGTGACCATGGCGCGGGCGTCGATCCGCCGGGTCGGGGTGCCGACGAGGGCGTGCTCGGCCGCCGGCTTGGGGGAGGCGCCGAGGACGGGCAGGCCGGGCGAGGCGGCGGCCGCCGAGAGGCTCCCGTAGCTCGCCGTGCGGCCGTCGGGGGCCCGTACCGAGCCGTTCGCGGTGGTGAGCCGGGCAGCGGACAGGCCCCAGCGGGCGGCGGCCGCGGCGACCAGCCGGGCCCGTGCGGTGGCGGCGCACTGGCGGACCGGCCCGTACAGCGAGCGGATCGAGTTGGAGGAGCCGGTGAGCTGGTTGAACAGCAGCTCGGGGCGCGCGTCGTCCAGTTCCACGCGGACCGTCTCCAGCGGCGCGTCCAGCTCCTCCGCGACCAGCATGGCCACCGCGGTGGTCAGCCCCTGCCCGACCTCCTCGCGCGGCAGCCGGAAGCGGACGGTGCCGTCCGTCTCCACGGCCAGCGCCAGCAGAGCGGAGGTGGGGGCCCCGGCCAGGATGAACAGGTCACCCAGGTCCACGATGTCGGCGATGGCGGGCAGGGACGGTACGACGGCGTGCGCGGCCTGCGGGGCGAGCAGGTCGGCCCCGGCCCGGGTCACCAGGGCCAGCGTGGGCGCCGCGACCAGGTGGGTCAGGAAGGAACGGCGGCTGCGCCCCGCCGGCGCGCTGCTCTGTTCGGTCATCAGGTCGTGTCCCCACCGCTCCCCCGGGTCCGCGAACGGACCTCCCCCGGCTCATTACCGACACGTAGCGTAGCGATCCCCGGGAGGGGTGGGAAGCGTGGTGCGGAACGGGGTCCTTCGTTCGAGTGGTGCCCCGGACGGGCCGGGGACCGCGGTGACGGAGTGGATCCGGGGTGCGCGCCGCTCGCACACGTCGACCGTACGAGCGACCGACGGCCACCGGAGGGCCCTTTTCCGGCCGCGGGCGCAGGATGGAAGCAGAAACGTACACGTCGCGACGCATGAGGAGGTGTTCGCGGTGGCCAAGTACATGGACGTCCACCACGGGATGAAGGGCATCACGGCGGACCAGCTGATGGAGGCCCACCGGGCGGACCTGGCGATCCAGGCGGACGAGAAGGTGCAGTTCGAGCGCGCCTGGGCGGACCCCGCCTCCGGCGAGGTCTACTGCCTGTCCGAGGCCCCCTCGGCGGACGCCGTCCGCCGGATCCACGAGCGCGCGGGACACCCCGCCGACGAGATCCACCCGGTGCCGCTGATGGTGTGACGGGGAGGCGGCTCCGGCCGGGCATGGCGTGAACAGGGCCCGGAGCGGGCGGGACGGCACGGAAACGAAGACCACGGCTGACCGGAAATGTTCGTACGGACGGGAGGCGACCGGGAGGCCTTCGGCATATGCCCCGAGCAAGGCCGTTACGGATGTTGCCAAACGCCTTACAGGCACTCCGCGGCTGTGCCACAGTCGTAGTCGGTCCACAGCCGTCACCGGTCGTCCTCCGGGACCCTGGCCGAGCCGCCTGTATCGCCGCGCCTGCATCGGAGTCATCATGCCGTCCCACCTGTACGCGGACCATCCCGCGCAGCCGCCCGAGCCGGGATCGGTGGACGCACTGATCTCGCAGACCCGCCGGCTGCGCGGCGAGGTGGACGCGGTGCGCCGCGACACCGTCGTGGACGACGACGACGCCCAGGGCCGCTGGCAGCGAGCGCTGTGCGACCTCGCCGTGCACCACCTCGACGACCTCGGCCAGCACCTCGGCCAGCTCAAGGAGGGCCTCCCGCCCGCTCCCGAGCCCGCCGAACTCCCCGCGGCGGCTCCGGAGGTCGCGCAGGAGGACCGCCAGACCCGCGTCGGCAGCGCCGAGTGGAACCTGCTGACGGACGAGGTCACCTGGTCCGAGGAGCTCTTCCAGATCTTCGGGCGGCCGCCCGAGGCCGGCCCGCTGCCGCTCGACGAACTGGGTTCCACCCTGTTCTCCGAGGACCAGCCCCTGATGACCGCGATGGTCACGGACTGCCTGGTCGACGGAAAGCCGATAGACGGCGAGTTCCGCATCGTCCGCGCCGACGGCCGGGTCCGGACGCTGCACATGAGGGGCGAGCCGGTGCTCGACTCCGACGGCTGCACGGCCTCCATGTGGGCCGTGCTCCGGGACGTGAGTGAACTGCGCCGGAGCCAGCGGGCGGTGCGCGAGTCACGGGACTCGCTCCAGCGCCAGCGGGAGATCGCGCAGACCGAACACCGGCTGGCGGTCGAGCTGCAGGAAGCCGTGCTCCCCCCGTGGCGCGGCTCCCTGCGGTTCCCGCACGAGAACGCGGGCACCATGGACGTGGCCGCGCACTACCTGCCCTCCGCGACCAGCGCGCTGATCGGCGGCGACTGGTACGACGCACTCGAACTGCCCGACGGGCGCTCCCTGCTGACGGTCGGCGACCTGACCGGGCACGGGGTGAGCGCCACCTCCGGGATGGCGATGATGCTCGGCGCCCTGCGCGGGATGGCCATGGCCGGGATCGAGCCCGGCCCGCTGATGGGCTGGCTCAACCAGCTGCTGGAGACCTCCGTGCAGCCCGCCCTCGGCTCGGCCGTCTGCTGCCGTTACGACCCCGCCCGCCAGGTGCTCTCCTGGGCCCAGGCCGGGCACCCCGCGCCGCTCCTCTTCCGGCGCGGCCAGGGCCGCGCCCTGCAGCCCCCGGAGGGGGTGCTGCTCGGGGCCACCTCGGGGGCCGTCTACGGGCAGGCCGAGGAACGGCTCGAACTGGGCGACGTCCTGGTGCTGCACACCGACGGACTGACCCCGCGGAGCATCGAGTTCAGCCGCGCGGACGGGACCGAGCGGCTGCTGGCGCTCGCGCCGCGGTTCTCGCAGGCCCGGTCGGCGCGGGACTGCGTGCGGATGGTCACGGAGGAGTTCGGCGAGAGCGAGCGCGAGGACGACGCCTGCGTCCTGGTCGCCCGCATCGGCGGCTGAACACGCCAACGCAAACCCAGGGGGGCCGCGCCGGTGAGGCGCGGCCCCTCCTTCCGTTCCCTCCGTTCTCCGTCGCTTCCGGACGACCCGCCCTACGCCTTCGGCCCCCTGCGACACCTGGCACCTGGTCCCTAGACCTCCGCTCCGCGGGCGACGGGGGCGGGGCTGTTGGGGAGGGCCAGCTTGATCTCCTCGCGCAGGTCCTCGATGCCCGCGTACCCGGCGTACTGTCCGGTCAGCCGGTACATCTCGCGGAGCCGGTCCCACGTCCGGTGCGAGGAGGTCTCGTTCATCGACACCAGGGCGAGCCGGGCGTAGCGGTCCGCCTGCTCGGGGTCGTCGGCGATGAAGCAGGCCGACGCCATGGAGATGTAGTCGAAGATCTGCGAGCGCTGGTAGCCGTCACCGCGCAGCCGCAGCGCCTCCCGGGCGTGCCGGGCCGCGACGGGTGCGGCCGAGGCGTCGTGGTCGGCGAGGGTGCGGTAGGCGAGGGCCTGCATGCCGTGCAGGTCGGCCTCGTCGAAGTGCTGCATCCAGGAGGGCGGCGGCACGTCGCCCTTGTCGGAGACGAAGAGCTCCTCGGCCTCGCCCAGGGTGCGGCGCATGGCCTGGCCCTTGCCCATGGCGGCCTGCGCCCAGGCCTCGATGGTGTGCAGCATGGCGCGGGTGCGCGGCAGGGTCTGCTCCCCGGAGCCGGACTGCGCCAGCTTCATCAGGTCCAGGGCCTCGTTCGGCTTGCCGAGGTGGACCATCTGGCGGGCGGCGCGGGAGAGGGCCTCGCCGGCGCGGGGCCGGTCGCCGCCCTCGCGGGCCGCGTGCGCGGCGATGACGAAGTACTTCTGCGCGGTCGGTTCGAGGCCCACGTCGTGCGACATCCAGCCCGCCAGCACCGCCAGGTTGGCCGCCACCCCCCACAGCCTGCGCTGGAGGTGGTCCGGGTGGTGGTAGGCCAGCATGCCGCCGACCTCGTTCAACTGGCCCACGACGGCCTTGCGCTGGAGCCCGCCGCCTCTGGAGGCGTCCCAGGCCCGGAAGACCTCGACGGAGCGTTCCAGCGCCTCGATCTCCTGGGAGCCGATGGGCGCGGCCTCGTAGCGGTCGTAGCCCGCCGGATCGGCCTGGTAGGGGTCACCGAAGGTCTTCGCGTTCTTGGCGCCGGCGGGATCGGTGTGCAGCCAGTCGTACATGGCGTTGCTGAGGGCTGAGCCGGCGGTGAGCGCGGCTCCCGCGCCCATCAGGCCGCGACGGTTGAGCATGAGGTCCATTCCCGTGAATTCGGTGAGGACCGCGGCTGTGCGTTCGGGCGCCCAGGGCACTCCGTCGGGGTTCTCCTGAATCCCGTCCGGCTGCCGTCTGGTGGTGCGCCGCTGCCGTACGAACCCGAGGTCCTCGATGGTCACGACACGACCGAGCCGCTCGGTGAACAGTGCTGCCAGTACCGTGGGCACCGGCTCGCGCGGGGTCTCCCCCATGTCGATCCAGCGCCGCACCCGCGAGGTGTCGGTGGCCAGCTGGTGGTGGCCCATCGAGGCCGCCTGCCGGTTCACCATCCTCGCGAGTTCGCCCTTCGACCAGCCGGCCAGGCCGAACAGGTCGTTCAGACGGGTGTTTGGACCTTTGCTCACGTCAAGCCCCCAGGTTCTCGGCTGAGTTGACAGTAGCCGCCCGTCAGATGCCCAGCGACTATTCGCCAGGGTTCGCCACCCGCCGCCCCGTGGTTCGCCACCTGCGGGCGGGTGTCAGGTAGGAATGCGCCTCCCCGACCCGGTTCACCGGCGGAACTCCCCAGGGTGAAGTACGGGATCCGGCGGGGCGGCGTACGCACTCGTCGGCGCACGAAGGGAACCGTAAACGCCATGTACGCAGCAACGTCCTCCGTGTCCGCCCCGGTCCGCCCGCACCGCACCCTCCAGGCGGGGGGCGGCGCCTACCTCGAACCCGGCCGCCAGCCGGTACCGGCGCAGGGCACCGTCCGGGCACGGCGGATGCCGGCCGCCGGGTCACAGCCGCTCAGCGGGAGGATCGACCTCTCCGGCCCGCAGGGGGCCCAACTGCGCACCGCGCTCGCGTCGGTGCAGCGCATCTGTCCGGAGTTCGCTCCGGTCCAGGTCCTGCGGCGCAGCGGCCGGTCGGTCCTCCTGGTGGGGACGACCGGGCGGATGACCGCGGTCGCCAAGGTTTTACTGGACCACTCGCCCGAGTGGCGCGAGCGGTACCGGCACGAAATAGCGACGTACCGGACCTTCGTCCGGCACCGCCCGCCGGTCCGCGTGCCCCGGCTGATCGCCGCGGACCCGGAGAACTGCGTACTGGTGGTGGAGCGGATGGCGGGCCGGGTCGCCGCGCTCCAGCGGCACCCGGTGGAGGCGCCGCCGCGGACGGACGTACGGGCGGCGCTGGGAGCGGTGTGCCGGGTCAACCAGTGGCGGCCGCCGGCCGACCTGTTCGGGCATCCGGTGGACTACCTACGGCGCATCGCGCGTGACCACGAGCTGGGCCTGCTGACCGACCGGGACTTCGGCGACCTGCAGAAGCTGCTGCACGGCCTGCGGCCGGCGAGCGTCCAGTGGCAGTTCAACCACGGCGACGCGCTGCTGTCGAACCTGCTGCTGTCCCCGGCCGGCCCGGTGCTCCTCGACTGGGAGCACGCCGGCTGGTACCTGCCCGGCTACGACCTGGCCACGCTGTGGACGGTCCTGGGCGACGCCCCGGCGGCACGGGGCCAGATCAGCAGGCTGGCGCAGTCGGCCGGCCCGGCGGCGCGGGACGCGTTCCTGGTCAACCTGATGCTGGTGCTGACGCGGGAGATCCGGATGTGCGAGACGGCGGTGCAGCGCTCCATGCTGGCGTCGGCTCCGGACCGGCCGCTGCCCGCGGGCGCGCTTTCCTCCGGGGAGGAGCAGCGCCTTCTGCTGCGCCGACTGCACGACGACGCCGGGATGGCCCGTAGAGCGGTCCGGGCGGCGGTCGGCACCCGCTGACCGCGCGGCCGTCCGGCCCGTACGGATCCCGTGTCCCGCACACCTGGTGTGCGGGGCACGGGATTCGGCCTGTCCGGGGCGGGAGTGGTTGTGGGCGCGCGGGACTTGACTTCACATGATCCCGCGAACAGTTTCTCTGACTCGGCATCAGGAACGCCGGAGCCGAGCCGCCGTCCCCTCCTCCCACCCCGCTGGAGCCCGTCCATGACCGAGGCCATGCCCCTGACCGCACCCGTCACCGCACCCGTCACCGCACCCGTGACCGCACCCCCGACCGAGTCCCCGACCGGGCCCCCGACCGAGCCCGCGGCCGGGAGCCCCGGCCGGCCGCGTCCCGCCGCCCCCTCCCGCCGGGCGGTCCTCGCCGGGACGGGGGCCGGGGTGCTCGCCGCCGCCGTGCTGCCGGGTGCGGCCGCCCGGGCCGCCGAGAGCCCGCTCGGGGAGTACGACGTCGTCGTGGTCGGCTCGGGGGCGGCGGGGATGACCGCCGCCCTGACCGCCGCCGGGCGGGGGCTGAGCGTGCTGGTGGTGGAGAAGGCCCCCACGTTCGGCGGTTCGGCGGCGCGTTCCGGGGCCGGGATCTGGCTGCCGAACAACTCGGTGCTCCTGTCCGCCGGGGTACCGGACACCCCGGAGAAGGCGGCGGCGTACCTGTCGGCGGTGGTGGGGCCGGAGGTTCCGGCCGACCGGCAGCGGGCGTTCCTGGCCAACGGGCCCCGGATGCTGGACTTCGTGATGGCGAACAGCCCCCTGAGGTTCCGCTTCATGGACGGCTACAGCGACTACTACCCGAACCTGCCGGGCGGGCTGCCGAACGGCCGCTCCATCGAGCCCGACCAGCTCGACGGCAACCTCCTGGGCGCCGAACTGGCGCACCTGAACCCGCCGTACATGCCGGTGCCCGCCGGGATGGTGGTGTTCAGCCAGGACTACAAGTGGCTGAACCTCGCCGCGGTCAGCGCGAAGGGCCTCGCGGTGTCCACGGAGTGCCTGGCGCGGGGCACGAAGGCCGCGCTGCGCGGGGAGAAGCCGCTGACGATGGGCCAGTCGCTGGCCGCGGGGCTGCGGGCCGGTCTGCTGCGGGCGGGGGTGCCGGTGTGGCTGAACAGCCCGCTGGCCGACCTGGTCCAGGAGGGCGGGGCGGTCACCGGGGTCGTGGTGGAGAAGGAGGGCGTACGGGGTGTCGTACGGGCCCGCAGGGGGGTGGTGATCGGCTCGGGCGGCTTCGAGCACAACGCGCAGATGCGGGCCCAGTACCAGCAGCAGCCGATCGGCACCCAGTGGTCGGTGGGCGCGAAGGAGAACACCGGGGACGGCATCCGGGCCGGCCAACGGGCGGGCGCGGCGCTGGCGTTGATGGAGGACGCCTGGTGGGGACCGTCGATCCCGCTGCCCGGGGAGCCGTACTTCTGCCTGGCCGAGCGGACCCTGCCGGGCGGTCTGATCGTGAACCGGGCGGGGACCCGGTTCGTGAACGAAGCCGCCCCGTACAGCGACGTCGTGCACGTGATGTACGAGAAGGACCGGGGTGCGACGGGCTCGCACATCCCGGCGTGGCTGATCGTGGACCAGAACTACCGCAACAAGTACCTGTTCAAGGACGTCCTGCCGACGCTGCCCCTCCCGGACGCGTGGTTCGAGTCCGGGGCGGCGAGGAAGGCGTGGACCTGGGACGCGCTCGCCGGGCAGATCGGGGTGCCCGCGGCCGCGCTGCGGGCGACGCTGAACCGCTTCAACGCGCAGGCGTGGAACGGCGACGACGCGGACTTCCACCGGGGGGGCCACGGCGTACGACCACTACTACACCGACCCGAACGTGGTGCCGAACTCCTGCCTGGCACCGGTCTGGGCGCCGCCGTTCTACGCCTTCCGGATCGTCCCGGGCGACCTGGGCACCAAGGGCGGCATCGTGACGGACGCCCGGGCCCGGGCACTGCGGGCGGACGGATCGGTGATCCGGGGCCTGTGGGCGGCGGGCAACGCGAGCGCGGCCGTGATGGGCCACAGCTACGCGGGGGCCGGATCGACGATCGGGCCCGCGATGACGTTCGGCTACGTCGCGGCGAACGACATCGCGGACAACCCGGCCTAGCCGGGGCTAGCCCTGCTGGAAGAGCTCGGCGGGGAGGGGCTTCAGCAGCGCGTAGAGGTCGTCGGTGATGGGGCGGTCCCAGCTGGCGATCGTCACGAGGACGTTGTCGCTGCGGTCGAACTGCACGCAGGAGATCCGGCTCTCGGAGAGCTTGATCTTGCGGACGATGAGGAGGTTGTCGCCCTGCATGACGGGGCAGTCCTCGGTTCCGGTGACCTCGACGTCCTCGTCGTTCTCCAGGGCGTCCAGGAGCTGGGCCACCTCGAAGGGGACCTGGCCGTCGGCGAGCTCGCGCGCGGGGGACCCCTCGGGGAGGTTGCCGATGATCATCGCGGGGCCGCGGCCACCGAACAGGTCGTAGCGGAGGAAGACGCCCTGGCAGCTGCCGTCGGGCGCGGGCAGCAGACCGGCCCCGAGGTTGCCCGGCCAGTCACCCGGGTCCATGGCCAGGACGTCGAAGTCCGGGCCCGCGGGTGTGGCGGCGCGGTGGCGGCGGAGGAAGGACATGCCGCCATGGTACGTGGCCGCGCGGGTTTTCCGGCGCCGGGGGCTCCGCCGGCGGCTCCCGCCCGGCGCGGTGGGGCGCGGGGCGGCGGACGGGGGCGCCGGAGGGCTGCCGGGAGCGGCGGGCGCCGGGGCGCGCGGGTGCCCGGGAGGCCGGTGCGGGGGGCGGGCCGGAGCGTCGGACCTGCGGGTATGGGGCGGCCGTGCGGCGTACTCCTTACCTGTGGCGCGGGCAGGTGCGGTGAGCTGCGGGCACGCGTCCTTTCCCGCCACGGGCCGCCGCACTGGCTGTATCTTGCTGTGCGTCCCCCGCGTCCGTTCATCGATCGTTTTCGATTCGACAACGATCGTTCCGGTGCCGGGGATCTTGTGGCCCGGGGGGGCCTACCGTCGTCCCCGGTGCGCAGACGGATCTGCCCTTCGGACGTATGGGAGCACAGACAGATGACTGTCCCCGTTGGCGGTCCGCCGCTTGCCCTCACCACGACGCTCGCCCGGCTCCGGGCACGCGCCGCGGAGAGACGACTGGACGTGGACGAGATCCTCGACGCGGTGTCCCTCTCCGAGCGGACCGGCGTCCCCGTGGAGGTGACGGCGGCGCTGCTGCGCGGCGAGGAGTTCCCCGACCCCACGCCCGAGGAGACCGAGGAGACGGTCCGCCGCCGCGCGGCCTTCCTGTACGCCGTCTCGCGCGACCCCCAGGGGCAGCCGTACGCGGTCGCGGAGATCGCGGCGGCGATCGGCGCCGACCCGCGGTGGGTCGGTGCGCTGGTGTCGGGCGCGAGACCGCCGCACCTGCGGCACTGCGCGGAGTTCGCGGCCTTCTTCGGCCGTGACCTCACCTTCCTGACGGACACGCCGGCCCAGGCCGTGCACAGGGCCCTGTGGCCCGCGGTCGAATCCCTCAACTACCGATCGGGCGACTTGATGGCCGACCTCACGAACCAGTACGGGCTGGTTTCCATCTCCACCCGGGGAAGAGCCCTCACCCGCACGCAGGAGACCCTGCTGCTGGGCATGATCACCGGCATCCTCTCCTCCGAGGTGGCCCGGTGAACCTGTCCCGTTCGATGCGCAAGCTGTGCACCGTGCTGACCTCCTCCCTCGACCTGGAGGCGCCGGTCGAACCGCAGACCCTCTTCCGCGCCCTGTGCGACGCGATGAGCCGCACCCGCGGGGGCCGCCCGATCGTGCTGCGCTTCGAGCGCTTCCCGTCCGGGCTGACCACCTCGGGCCTGTGGCTGAACATGGACGACTACGACATCGTCGTGGTGGAGAAGTACACGACGCCCGACCACCAACTGGTCATCCTCGGGCACGAGCTGTGGCACATGAAGGCGGGTCACTGCACCGGCCACGGCGGCGGGGCGGCGGACGACGCCGCGCGCTCCCTGCCGGACGCCTCGGACCTGACGTACGCGAGCGTCGCCGCGCGGTCCCACTACGAGGACGCGCAGGAGATCGAGGCCGAGAGCTTCGGGCTGATGCTCGGGGACCGGTGCCGGCCGTGGCTGACCGGCGGCGACGCGGCCGGGGCCGCCCGCCGCAGCGACGTGGCCGGGCGGATAGGCAACGCCCTGGGCTACCGCGGACCGATCGGTTGACGGTGACCTCGGACAAGTACTACATCCCGTACCTCATACCGGCGGTGATCCTCACCCTGGCCTTCGCGATCCGCCTGCCGGTGATGATGAGGTTCTGGCGGATCGACCCCAACGTGCGCTCCGTCGGCGGCCTGCTCCTGCTGGCCTCGGCCGTGTTCTACCTCGGCCGGCCCAAGACCCTCGTGCTGCTGAACGGCGCGACGGGCATCAGCAACTTCGCGGCGCCGCTGGTCTACACGCTGCTCATGATGTTCTGCGCCTCCTGCCTGGTCATGATCATCCACTGGCGGGGCGGCGATCCCCGGCGGGTGCGCCGGGCCACCTGGACCATCGGTGTCTTCTACGCGGCCGTGGTGGCCGGACTGTGGACCACCTTCGCGTTCGCCGAAGTGCCGGTCGAGCGGCTGCGGGACCTGGACACGTACTACGCCAACACCCCCTGGATGCGCGAGCACATCGTGCTCTACCTGGGGGCCCACACCACCGCCTGCGCCATCACGGCCGTCGTCACCTGGTCCTGGCTGAGGGAGGTGACGGGCTGGCTGCGCGCCGGCCTGGTGCTGCTGGTCATCGGGTTCGTCCTGAACCTCTGCTACGACACCGTGAAGCTCACGGCGGTCTTCGCCCGCTGGAACGGCCGCGACCTGGACTGGCTCAGCACGTACGTGGCGCCGCCCATCGCCTCCGTGTGCGCGCTGTTCATCGCCGTGGGGTTCATCCTGCCCCACCTGGGCCAGGCGCTCCAGGGGCTGTGCACCGACTACTACCACTACCGCTGCCTGGCCCCGTTCACGCGGGAGCTGGCGGGCCTGGACACGGCGTCGATGCGGCTGCCCCGGCGCTCGCCCGTCAGCCGCCGGCTGGTGCACCGCAGGACCCAGATCAGCGACGGCCTGCTCAGGCTCCAGCCGTACCTGGACCCCGGGATCCGCGAACGGGCGCTCGCCGAGGCCCGGGCACGGGGCGAGGCGCCGAAGCGGGCGGCGGCGACCGCCGAGGCGGTGGCCGTGGTCGCGGCGGTCGCGGCCCTGCGCGGCGGCGCCGAGGCAGGGGTGGCGGACGCGCCGGTCCCGGGGGCTGGCCCGGCGGCGGGGCCGGACCTGGTGGCGGTGGCCAAGGCCCTGCGCCGGTCCCCCGCCGTCGCCTCCTTCCGCGCCCGGTCCGGGCCGGCCGACCACCCAGAGAGCGTGAGGCCATGAGCAGTTCCCCGCGGTCGCCCGGCCGGCACACCTGCGTCGTCGTCGGGGGCGGTCTGGCCGGCATGCTCACGGCCGCGGCGCTCGCCCGCGCCGGCGCCGGTGAGGTCGTCGTCGTCGAGCGGGACGCGCTGCCCGACGGGCCGTTCCCCCGCAAGGGGCTCCCGCAGGCGCACCACGCGCACCTGCTGTGGTCCGGCGGGGCCACGGCCGTGGACTCCCTGCTGCCCGGCACCATCGGGGCGCTGCGCGAGGACGGGGCCCACCGGATCTCGCTGCCCACGAACATGGTCGGCCTCTCCCCCGAGGGCTGGTTCCGCCGTTGGGCGCGGGAGTCCCACTACGTGCTCGTCGCCAGCCGCGACCTGCTCGACTGGCACGTCCGCCGGGCCGTGGCGGCGCTCCCGAACGTCACCGTCGCCGACCGCACCGAGGTGCTGGGCCTGACGGGCGGCGCCCGGCGGGTCACCGGGGTCCGGGTGCGCGGGGCGGACGCCGTGGCAGGGGTGCTGGACGCGGACCTGGTGGTGGACGCCTCCGGGCGGGCCTCGCGCACGCCGCTGTGGCTGGAGGGGTTCGGCGTGCCTCGGCCCGCCGTACGCACCGTCGACCCCGGGCTCGTCTACGCCAGCCGGATCTTCCGGGCCCCGAAGGACCTCGGGAACACCTTCCCGGTCGTCGTGAACGTCCAGGCGGGCGATCCCCGCCGGGCCGGTCCCGGCCGGTCGGCGACGCTGGTCCCGATCGAGGGGGACCGCTGGCTCGTCACCCTGTCGGGGACGCGCGGCGGCGAACCCGGCAGGGACCCGGCGGCCTTCGGGGAGTTCGCCCGGGGGCTGCGGCACCCGATCGTGAGCGAGCTGATCGCCGGGGCGGAGCCGCTGACGGACGTGGTGCTCACCCGTACGACCGTCAACCGCAGGCACCACTACGAGAAGGCCGCGCTCCCGGCCGGGCTCCTGGTGCTCGGGGACGCCGTCGCCGCCTACAACCCGGTGTACGGGCACGGGATGTCGGTGGCCGCGCAGAGCGCCCTCGCCCTGCGGGACGCCGTCGCCCGGTACGGCCTGGCCGACCCGCGGCTCGCCGCCCGGGCGCAGAAGGCCCTGGCCGGGCCGGTGGCCGCCGCCTGGGCGCTGTCCACGGGGAACGACGTCTTCTACCCCGGTGCGACGGAGAGCGGCCCGACGGCGGCGGAGCGGGCCGTCGCGGCCTACGTGCGGCGGCTGATGCGCACGAGCACGGGCAACGGGCGGGTGGCCCGGGCGGTGACCGACGTGATGACCCTGGAGCGGCCCGCGTCCCGGCTGTTCACCCCGCCGGTGCTGCTGGCGGCCCTGCTGGGACCGCGCCGGGCGCAGCTGACCGGGCCCCCGCTGGCGCCGGCCGAGCTGGCGGCGGTCGCGGCGCCGCGGGGGTAGGGGCGCCGCGGGGGTAGGGGCGCCGCGGGGTGGGGGCGGTCCCGTTCAGAGGGGCGGTACGAGGGTGAACCAGTGCTCCAGCAGTGCGCCGTCGCCGGTGACGTCCAGCCGGCCGGCGGGGAGCCGCCCCCACAGGAACAGCATCAGGTCGGAGGCGGTGCCCGCCGCCTCGACGTGGACGGGAGCGGTGTCGCGGCGGTCGAGGCGGACCTCGTCGCCGTCGAACTCCACCGTCCAGGCCCCGGGGGCGTCGGTGCGGCGGAAGCGGTAGCGCTCGCCCGTTCCGGGCGGGGCAGGCTTCCGGCCGCGCCGGGCGGGGGCCATCACCTCGAACGTCTGGGTGACGGCGTCCGCCGCGAGGGCGGGCGCGAAGGGGGCCGGGTCGCCCGTGACGGCTTCGGCGTCCCAGCGGTGGACGGCCTGTTCGATGGTCTGCATGCGGATCCAGAAGCCGGTGGTGCGGTCCCCGTGGGGAGACCAGGTCCACACCGGTACGTCCGGGCCCAGTTCGCGCAGGACCGCGACGAGGTCCCGGGCGGCCGCCGCCGACCAGTCGAACAGCTCCTCGGGTACGGGCCCGCGGTGCGGGGTGCGGTCCGGCAGTGGCCAGGCCGCCCGTACGGCCGGGTCCGCGGGGAGGGCGTAGAGCTCCGGGTCGGTGGGGTCGCAGGGTTCGGCGAGCCGCTCCCGGAGGATGTGGGTGAGGTAGCGCTGGACGCTGCCGAGGTGTCCGGCGAGGTCGGCGACCGACCAGCCGGGGCAGGAGGGCACCGGCGGTGCCTCGCGTCCGCCGTCGGCCGCGCGCCGGACGGCCTTGTCGAAGGCTTCGGCCTCGTGCTGGAGGATGTGGAGCCGGGTGAGGGGGTCCATGGGACCACCCTGCCCCTGGTGGTCGCCGGGGACTCAGCTTGCGCGCTGGGCGAACGACGCCAGGGCCTGGGCGGTGCTCGCCTCCAGGGCGCCGGCGCCGCATTCGCGGCTGGTGAGGTGGGCGCGGGTGAGCAGCCCGGGGTCGTGGAGTTCGGTGCCCAGCGCGGCCAGCGCCCGGGCCAGTTCGTAGGCGGCCGGTGAGTCCTCCAGCAGGGCGACGGCCTCGTGGAGCAGGTCGGCGCGGTCCTGCGGGGCGGCCACCTCCGCCGCGACGCGCAGGGCCTGGCCGATGGCGGAGGGCGCGCCGAAGGCACGGGCGCGGCGTACGGCCTCGGCCGTCAGGGCGCGGGCCCTGGCGGGGTCCTCGGGGGCGACGGCGCGGGCCAGGAGCAGCCGCCACGGGCACCAGGCCGGGTTCTGGATGCCGCGCGGGGTCAGGCGGCGTCCGACGGCCTCCAGTTCGGCGGCGGCGGCCTTGCGGTCGCCGCCGGCCAGCAGCAGTTCGGCGTACACGGTCTGCGAGTCGGGGAAGACCACGGCGGCGGGGAAGGGCTCCCCGTACTCGTGCTCCCGGGCCAGGCCCCACGCCTCGTCGACCCGGCCCCGGGCGACGAGGGTGGTGAGGAGGATGGCGACGGCGTACCAGTGCACGGGCGTGCGGCGGCCCACGCGCTCGGCGAGGCGCAGTCCGGCGCGGGCCAGTTCCTCGGCCTCGACGAGCCGGCCGCGGCGGTAGCGGATGTAGGCGCGGAGGCTGTACGCGAAGGACAGGTGGGCGCCGTGCCAGCCCTGGCGTTCGAACTCGGCGGTGCCCTCCTCGAAGAGTTCCTCGGCGCGCCCGGGCCGGTCGGCGTACATGTGGACCATGGCGGCGAGCACGGGGACCTCGAAGCCGCGGTCCTCGTGGGCCCAGCTGAAGGGCTCGGCGAGGACCCGGTCGGCGTGGTGGAGGACGACGTCGAGGGGTTCGCCGCGCAGGCAGGCGTCCCAGGCGCGCAGTCCGATGAGGTACCGCTCGGTGAGGTCGCGGCCGGGGAGGCGGTCGGCGAGCCGGGCCAGGCGCCGCGAGCGGGCCGGGGAGTCGGTTTCGGCGGCGTTGAAGGCGTCCCACATGAACTGCTCGGACTGCAGGCGCAGCCGGGCGCGGGCGTCGTGGGTGCGCGGGATCTCGCGGCCGAGGAGCTCGGAGGCGGCGGCGAGGTGGTCGCTGTGGGCGAGGACCTGGGCGAGGCGGATGACGATGCCCTGGCGCAGCGCGGGGTCGTCGAAAGGTTCGGCGAGGGCGGCGCGCAGGTGGTTGACGGTGTTGGCGGGTTCGGTGAGCAGGGAGGCGCAGCCCAGTTCGTAGAGGACGGCGGCGCGTTCGCCGAAGTCCGGGGGTTCTTCCAGGGCGCGGGCGAGCTGGCGGCGGGCCGCTTCGGGGGCGCCGGCCCGGAGGTTCTCCGCGGCGGCCTCGCGCAGGGTGCGGACCACCCAGGGGTCGTTCTCGGGCTGGGTCTCCAGCAGGTGGCGGGCGGCCGCGGAGGAGCCGAGCCCGGCGTCGACGACGGCCGCGGCGGCCCTGCCGTGGAGGGCGACGCGCAGGGCGTCGGGGATGGCGCGGTATATGGCGGTGGCGATGAGCGGGTGGACGAACTCCAGTCCCGCGTCGGCCTCTTCGTCGTGGGTCGTCTCGGCGGGCGGGGCGGAGAGGATGCGGGCGTCGCGGAGCCGGACGGTGGCGTCGGCGGCCTCTTCCGCGCCGAGTACCGCGACGCGGGCGGCGATGCGCCGCGGGATGGCGGTGCCGAGGACGGCGCAGGCCCAGGCGAAGCGGACGGTGGAGGGGCCGAGGCTGTGCAGGCGGGCGACGAGCCCGCTGCCGCGCTGGGCGGCGGCGAGGTCGGCCAGCAGCGGGGCGCTGGCCTCGACGGGGTCGAGGCCCCTGGCGCGGACCTTGGCGGTGAGTTCGACGGCCTCGAAGGGGTTCCCGGTGGTCACGGCCCAGGCCTCGCGGCAGAAGGCGTCCTCGGCGTGCGCGCCGACGGTCTCGCGGACCAGGGTGGACACGGCGTCCGCGCTGAGCGGGTTGAGGACGAGGGGGCGTTGTCCGGCGCGGCCGGGCAGGGTGCGGAAGGCCTCGGCGTGGGCGGGGAGTTCGTCGGGGCGGTAGGCGGTGACGAGGAGCAGCGGGAGGTGTTCGGCGCGCGGGGCGAAGCCGGCGAGCCAGCCGAGGGACTCGGGGTCGGCCCAGTGGGCGTCGTCCAGGACGAGCACGACGGGGGCCGCCGGACGGTGAGGTGGG
Source organism: Streptomyces racemochromogenes (assembly GCF_039535215.1). GTDB lineage: Bacteria > Actinomycetota > Actinomycetes > Streptomycetales > Streptomycetaceae > Streptomyces > Streptomyces racemochromogenes. The sequence goes on along the minus strand of NZ_BAAAWT010000001.1, from coordinate 6,532,568 downwards.
TCAGGACCCAGTCGAGTCCGTCGCGCAGGCCCTGGGGGTCGGGCGGGGCGCCCTGGGCGGGGGCGCACAGGCCGAGGGCGGGGCCGACGATGGCGTACCAGCTGCCGAGCGCGGCGCGGAGTTCGGCCTCGGGTCGGCCGGCGAGCTGGGGCTGGATGAGCTGGCGGGCGACGTGGAAGGGCTGGCTCTGTTCCTGTTCGCCGCCGCGGGCGGCGAGGAGGGTGCAGGAGCGGGCGAGGGCGCGGCGGCGCACTTCGGCGAGCAGGGTGGTCTTGCCGAGGCCCGCCGGGCCCGAGAGGGCGAGGAGGCCGCCGCCGGTGTCGGGGCCGGATCCGGTGAGCCGGTCCAGCGCCTCGTCCACGGCGAGGAGTTCGGCTTCGCGTTCGAAGAGCGTGCGCCGCGTGCGGGTCCGGCGTTCCGTCATGGCTCGTACCCCCCAGGCCGGCTCGGGAGATCAGCGTACGCCCGCGCACGAGCCGATGGATCCCACTATCGGGAAAGAATCCGATCTTCTGTTCCGGGTGGTGGCTTCGGGAGGCCGCCGGGCGGCGCTCCGGGGCGACGGGCGGGGCGCGCCGGGTTCGCCTCCGCTCACGGCGGGCTCCGGGGGGGGGCCGGTCGCCCGTCAGCAGGTGGGCCGGGGAGCGGCCGTCGCCCGCCGGGGCGGCCGGGCGTGCCCTGGCGGCCTCCGGCGCCCGGTGTCCGCGGAGCGCTCCGGCCACCGCTCACGGGGGGTGTGAGGTGCGTCACGGTGCGCGACGGCCCGGGCGGATCCGGCGCGGTTCGGGTTTGGGGCGGGCGTTCGTGGACAGCCGCCGGGTGAGGCACCCTCGGGTGCCGGTCCACGGTCGGCCCCCGGCTGTGCGCGGGGCCGCACCCCGACCCGGAGAGGCGAACGATGAACACGAACCGCGGGCACGACGCCCCGGAGCGGCGCGCCGCGCTGCTCCCGGACGCGGGGGCCATGGTGGACGAGCACGGCCGCGCGCCGGGCGCGGCCTCCCGTACCGGGACGGGTGCGGGCCCGGCGGCCGACGCGGCCCGGGTGGACGCGGTACGGGCCGCCGAGGCGGAGGTGAGCGTACTGGTCAGCCACTGCGACCGGGCGGGCGCCGACGCCGTTCTCGGCGTTCTGGCGGAGGCCTTCCCGGGGATGGACCCGCCGGTCCCGGAGCGGACGGCCGGGGCCGCGGCGGCTCCGAGCATCTGGTCGGCGACGGTGGACGTCCGCCGGCGTGCGCCCGGCGCGAGCCCGCACGCCCGGCCGGCCGGCCCCGTGACCGCCGAGCTGGACGGCGCCGCGGAACCGGTGCGGGTGGTCCGCGCGGTACTGGAGGACGCCTTCGTCGGCGAGCACCTGGGCACCGTGTCCGGGGAGCACGAACTCCAGGTGGCCCTGCGCCTGACGGCCCGCGCTAGTTGAGGCCGAAGCGTCCGCCCCGCGTCCCCAGGACGAACCTGCGCCACTCGCGCGGCGCGAAGACCAGCGAGGGGCCGTCGGGGCGCTCGCCGTTGCGCATCGCGATAAACCCCTCCACGAAGGCGATCTGGACGCCGCCCACCCCCCGGCTGCCGGACTGCCAGTCGGCCCCGCTGAGATCGAGTGCGGGCCTGCCCCAGCCGGCGACGGGCTGCGAAACCGTGCTCTTGGCCACGTGCGTGCTCCTCCCGGTACGGTACGTCGTCGTCCGGGGGCCCAGGGTAGCGACCGGGGCGGGCGCCGCACAGGCCGCGGGCGTGACCCGCGGCCGGTCCGTCGCACCGGCCCCCCTCAGGAGCGCGGCGGCTCGGCGCCCACCAGCCACATCGCGAAGAACTGCGCGCCGCCGCCGTACGCGTGTCCCAGCGCCCGGCGGGCGCCCGGGACCTGGTGCTCCCCGGCCCGGCCGCAGACCTGGAGGGCCGCCTCCGCGAAGCGGATCATGCCCGAGGCGCCGATCGGGTTGGTGGACAGCACCCCGCCGGACGGGTTGACCGGGAGGTCTCCGTCCAGCTCGGTCACCCCCGCCTCGGTGAGCTTCCAGCCCTCGCCCTCCTGCGCGAAGCCCAGGTTCTCCAGCCACATCGGCTCGTACCAGGAGAACGGCACGTACATCTCGACCGCGTCGATCTCCCGGCGCGGGTCGGTGATCCCGGCCTGCCGGTAGACGTCGGCCGCGCAGTCCTTGCCGGCCTGCGGCGAGACGAAGTCCTTGCCCGCGAAGAGCGTCGGCTCGCTGCGCATCGCCCCGCCGTGCACCCAGGCCGGCGGCTTCGGCGAACGGGCCGCCCCCGCACGGTCGGTGAGGACCATCGCGCAGGCGCCGTCCGAGGAGGGGCAGGTCTCGGAGTACCGGATCGGGTCCCAGAGCATCGGCGAGGCCTGGACCTTCTCCAGGGTGATGTCGTGCTCGTGCAGGTGCGCGTAGGGGTTCTTCAGGGCGTTGCGCCGGTCCTTGTACGCGACGAGCGAGCCCACCGTGTCGGGGGCGCCGGTGCGCCGCATGTACGCGCGCACGTGCGGGGCGAAGAAGCCGCCGGCGCCCGCCAGCAGGGGCTGCTGGAAGGGGACGGGCAGCGAGAGGCCCCACATGGCGTTGGACTCGGACTGCTTCTCGAAGGCCAGGGTCAGGACGGTGCGGTGGAGGCGGGCCGCGACCAGGTTGGCGGCGACCAGCGCGGTGGATCCGCCGACGGACCCGGCGGTGTGGACGCGGAGCATCGGTTTGCCGACCGCTCCGAGGGCATCGGCCAGGTAGAGCTCCGGCATCATCACGCCCTCGAAGAAGTCGGGGGCCTTGCCGATGACGACCGCGTCGACGTCGGCCCAGGTCAGCTCCGCGTCGGCGAGGGCGCGGGCCGCGGCCTCGCGGACCAGGCCGGCGATGGAGACGTCGTGCCGGGCGGCGACGTGCTTGGTCTGGCCGATCCCGACGACGGCCACGGGCTCCTTGCCCGCCGTCGCCGGTGTCCCGGAGGTGCTCATGAGGGGTCCCCTTCCAGGACGGCGACCAGGTTCTGCTGGAGGCAGGGGCCGGAGGTGGCGTGCGCGACGGCCCGGCGGGACTCGCCGCGGTGGATGCGGGCGGCCGCCTCGCCGATCCGGATCAGGCCGGCGGCCATCATCGGGTTGGCGGCGAGCGCCCCGCCCGAGGGGTTGACGGCCACCGCGTCGCCGAGGCCGAGGGCCTTGCGGAGCACGACCTCCTGGGAGGAGAACGGCGCGTGCAGTTCCGCCGTGTCGACGGGGGCGTCGAAGAGCCCGGCGTGCTCGGCGGCGGTCCGGGTGGACAGGGAGTCGGTGAGGTCGCGCAGGCCCAGGCCGTGCGCCTCGATGCGGTGGTCGATGCCGGTGATCCAGGCGGGCCGTTCGCACAGCCGCCGCGCGGTGTCCCCGGCGGCGAGGACGACGGCGGCCGCACCGTCCCCGATGGGCGGGCAGTCTCCCGTGCGCAGCGGCCGGACCTGGTAACCGCCCTGGGGGACGGGGCCGCTGAGCTGGGCGTGCGGGTTGGACCCGGCGGCGGTCCGGCTGCGGGCGCCGATGGCGGCGAGCGCCTGCTCGTCGGTTTCCCCGGCGTCGATCAGCGCCTGCGCCTGGAGGGCGGCCAGGGCCACCGAGTCGGGCCACAGGGGGGCGAGGTAGTACGGGTCGAGCTGCCGGGTGAGGACGTCGCGCACGGATCCGGGCGAGGACTTCCCGTACGAGTAGACGAGCGCGGTGTCGGCCTCCCCGGTCTGGATCTTGACCCAGGCCTCGTAGAGCGCCCAGGCGCCGTCCGTCTCGACGTGCGACTCGGAGATCGGCGGCCAGGCGCCGACCCCGTCGAGGGTCATGGTGAAGGAGAAGGCCCGGCCGGCGAGGTAGTCGCTGGAGCCGGAGCAGGTGAAGCCGATCTCGCCCGCCTTGAGGCCGGTGGCGGCCAGCACCTGGTGCAGGACGGGCATCACCATCTCGACTTCGCTGAGTTCGTCGGTACGGCGCTGGTGGTCGCTCTGGGCGAAGGCGACGACGGCCACCTCGCGGGCGTATCGGGTCCTCACAGCAGCTCCTTGTACGCGTCGTAGTCCGCGTCCGGCTCGCCGGTGGGGCGGTAGTGGTCGGGGTAGCGGCCGCCGTCGGTCCACACCGGTTCGACGCGCAGGCCCATGCGGACCTGGTCGTACGGGATGCCGCCGATCCGGCCGTGGAGGGCGAGGCCCGCGCCGTCGAGGGCGATGTGGGCGTAGACGTAGGGGACCTCGATGTCGAGGTTGCGCGCCTTGATGTTGACGATGCAGAAGGTGGTGACGGTGCCGGCGGGGCCGACCTCGACGCGGTCGGTGGTGGCGACCCCGCAGGTGGGGCAGGCGCCGCGCGGGGGGACGTACACCTTGTGGCAGGAGGGGCAGCGTTCGCCGACGGTGCGCCGTTCGGAGAGGGCGTTGATGTACGCGGTCTGGGCACGGCCGGGGCTGTAGGTGTAGTCGAGGCGGGCCTCGGCGACGATGCCGGTGACGGGGTCGGCGAACACCCCGTCGTGCGGGCGGGCGCTCCCCCGCTCCCGCCCCTCGCAGGGTTCGAAGCAGGCGATGTCGGTGATGGCCCCGGTGCGCTCGGCCGCCCAGCGGACGCGCACCCGCATCCCGGTGGACACGGCGTCCGGGCCGGGGGCGTCGAGGGCGTGCAGGATCGCGGTGTCGGCGCCGTCGAGCCGTACGAGGACCCAGGCGAAGGGGGTGCCGAGGGGCTGCTGGGGGCGGGGCTCGCCGTTCCAGGCCCAGGTGGTGACGGTCCCGGTGGGGGCGACCTCGACGAGCTCCCGGATCTCCTCGGCGGTGACGGGGTCGTACTCGGCGGGCGGCACCATGACCCGCCCGTCGGAGGTCCTGACGCCGAGCACGACGCCCTCGCGGAGCCCGGTCAGGAAGGCGCTCTGCACGGGCCCGAGGGACCGGGTGAAGGGGAACTCGACGACGAGGGGCGCACGCAGCACCTCGGGCGGGGACGCGGCTGTCATGTTGTCTCTCCGATTCTCGGAAGCGGTAACGACGCGGTACGAAACCTCTGCCGGCCGACCCCACCCCGGCCGGGAACCCCCCGCCCGACCCGTCAGCCCCCGACCCCGGAAACGAGACCCCGGCCGGCGGACCCGGGGAGCCGGACCCGACGCCCGTCGCGGGCCGCAGGCACGGAACGGGTTCGGGCCATGGGCCCGTGGGGGGGTTCGAGCCCGCGGGGCTCGGGGGGGTCGGGGTGCGCGCGGTCGGCGCCTACGCTCGGCGGTAGAGCGGTGGCCGTTTCTCCGCGAAGGCCCGCGCCCCCTCCTTCGCGTCGGCCGTGTCGAAGACCGGCCAGCCGCGGACCAGTTCGGCCGCCAGGCCGTCCGTCTCCGTCAGCTCGGCCGCTTCGTACACCGAGGCCTTCACCGCCTCGACCGCCAGCGGCCCGCACGCGTTGATCAGCTCGGCCGTCTCCAGCGCGGCGTCCAGCGCCGTCCCGTCCGGCACCACCCGCCCCACGAGCCCGATCCGCGCCGCCTCCTGCGCCGAGTACGGACGCCCCGTCAGCAGCATCTCCAGCGCGTGCGTGCGCGGTACCTGCCGGGGCAGGCGCACCGTGGAGCCGCCGATCGGGAACAGCCCCCGCCGGACCTCGAACAGCCCGAACGTGGCCCCGGCGCCCGCGACGCGGATGTCGGTGCCCTGGAGGATCTCGGTGCCGCCCGCCACGCAGTACCCCTCCACCGCCGCGATCACCGGCTTGCGCGGGCGGTGATGACGGAGCATCGCCTTCCAGTGCAGGTCGGGGTCGGCCTTGAGGCGGTCCCGGTACTGGTCGCCCGCCATGCCCCGGCCGGCCAGCGCCTTGAGGTCCATGCCGGCGCAGAAGTCACCGCCGGCGCCCGTCAGGACCACCGAGCGGACGGTGTCGTCCGCGTCCGCCTCCAGCCAGCCGTCGTACAGGCCCACCAGCAGGGGAAGCGAGAGCGCGTTCTTCGCCTCCGGCCTGTTCATGGTGAGCACCAGCGTGGCGCCCCGGCGCTCCACGGTCAGGTGTTCCGTCCCACCCATTGCCGTCCTCCCGTCTCAAGACCTAGAACAGGTTGCAGGAGGGCCGGGTGCAGTTCAATAGTTTTCTGACACCCAGTCAGATTTCTTGGCGTGCGCCCTTCCCACTTGGACCGGGCGGGGCTCTAATGACCGCCGAGCAGCCCAGCCGTGAGCACTTTCGGGTCAGGAGGAACGGTGGAGTACAACCTTGCCGACCTGTTCGAATCGGTCGTGGACGTGGTCCCGGACCGCGAGGCGCTGGTGTACGTCGACCACCCCGGGACCGGCGCCGAGCGCCGCCTGACGTACGCCGGACTGGACGCGGCGGCGAACCGCATCGGGCACCACCTGCTGGACAGCGGGCTGCGCCCGGGCGAGCACGTGGGGCTGCACCTCTACAACGGGATCGAGTACCTGCAGACCGTGCTGGCCTGCCTTAAGGCCCGTCTGGTACCGGTGAACGTCAACTACCGGTACGTGGAGGAGGAGCTGGTCTACCTCTACAACGACGCCGACCTCGCGGCGCTCGTCTTCGAGGGCGAGTTCACGCAGCGGGTGGCCGCCGCGCTGCCGCGGACGAAGAGGCTGCGCCACCTCGTCCGGGTCGGCCCGGCCCCCGCCGGCGCGCCGGAGCCGGCGGTGGCGCCGGTCGCGTACGAGGACGCCGAGGCGGCCGGTTCCCCGGAGCGCGGCTTCCCGCAGCGCAGCCCGGACGACCTGTTCATCATCTACACCGGCGGCACGACCGGGATGCCCAAGGGCGTCATGTGGCGGGCCGAGGACCTGTTCTTCGCGGGGCTGTTCGGCGGCGAGCCCTCGGGCGAGCCGGTGAAGCGGCCGGAAGAGCTGGCCGAGCGGGTCGCGGCGCGCGGCGCCGGGCTCACCTTCTTCCCCGCTCCCCCGCTGATGCACGGTACGTCGACGCTCACCTCGTTCATCGCCTTCAACTACGGCCAGCGGGTGGTCATCCACCGCAAGTACGTGCCCGAGGAGGTGCTGCGCACCATAGAGAAGGAGAAGGTGTCGAGCGTCTCGCTGGTCGGCGACGCGATGCTGCGGCCGCTGATCGACGCCCTGAACGGTCCGCTCAGGGGGACGGACCTGTCCTCCCTGTTCAGCGTCTCCTCCTCGGGGGCGATCATGTCGGAGACGGTCCGCGCCGAGTTCCAGCGGCTGGTCCCGAACGTCGTGCTGCTGAACAACTTCGGCTCGTCCGAGTCCGGTTCCAACGGGCGGGCGACGGACGACTCGGGCCCGGAGAAGGGGTTCCGGCTCCAGGTCAACGACCGTACGCAGGTGGTGGACCCGGTGACGCACGAGCCGGTGGCGGCCGGCGTCCCCGGCCGTCTCGCACAGCGCGGGCACGTGCCCCTCGGCTACTACAACGACCCGGTCAAGACGGCGGAGACCTTCTTCCGGAAGGGCACCGAACGCTGGGTGCTGCTCGGCGATATGGCGACGGTCGACGAGGAGGGCATCGTCACCGTGCTGGGGCGCGGCTCGCAGTGCATCAACACCGGCGGGGAGAAGGTCTACCCGGAGGAGGTCGAGCAGGCGCTGAAGTCGCACCCGGACGTGTACGACGCCCTGGTGGCCGGCGTCCCGGACGCGACCTGGGGCAACCACGTGGCCGCGGTGGTACAGGTGCGGGAGGGCGCGCCGGAGCCGACCCTGGAGGACATCCAGCGGCACTGCCGGACGCGGCTGGCGGGCTACAAGGTCCCGCGCCAGCTGGTGATCACCCCGGCGGTGCAGCGTTCCCCGAGCGGCAAGGCGGACTACCGCTGGGCGAAGGCGGTGGCGGCGCAGGCCGACGCGGGGGCGGAGGCCCCCTAAGGTCGGGGGCGTGCACGCGGTCGCGATCCCGGTGCCGCCGGGAGCGGTCGGCGCGGTCAGGACGCCGACCCACGGTTCGCCGCGTCCCGGGGCGCCCCGGACGGGTCAGGTCCCGGTGGTCAGGAAGTGTTCCACGCGGGCCGCGAACCAGGCGGCGTCGTCCAGCCAGGGGAAGTGCGCGGCGCCGGGCTGGGCGTCGGAGGTTCCGCGTGGCAGGAGGCCGGCGAGGGCGGCGGCGACGGCGGCGGTCGGGTAGCCGTCCAGCTCGCCCGCCAGGACCAGCGTCTCGCCGTCGAACCGGCGGAGCGCCTCGCGGGTGGCCGGCGGGTCGAACGCTCCGGGGCCGGCGAAGACGAGGGCGGCCGCCTGGTTGCGTTCGTGGTCGCTCGCGGCGAGGTGGGCGCGCGCCCGGTCGTCCCAGCGGCCGTAGGCGAGGACCATCGCCCGGCTCCGGTCCTCCGGGGAGGGGTCGCCGCCGGCCTTCCACAGCCGCTCGTACGCGGCGATGGCCGTGTCGTACGGCTCCCGGCCCGCCCGGGACCGGACCACCTCCAGGCTCTCCTCGGGGGTCGGCGCGAGGTCCACGGCCCAGGCGGTCGGGGTCACGAGGACCAGGCGGCGGACCCGCTCGGGGTGCGCGGCGGCGTAGAGCAGGGCGAGGTTGCCGGCGGCGGAGTGGGCGAGGACGTCCATGCGTTCCAGCCCCAGGTGCAGGCGGAGCGCCTCGACGTCGGCGACCTGGTGGTCGACGCGGTACGTGGACGCGTCGGCCGGGGCGGCCGAGTCGCCGGTGCCGCGCAGGTCGAGGAGGATGAGCCGGCGGCCGGCGGAGAGCCCGCCGAGGTCCCCCAGGTAGCGGGAGGCCCGCATGGCGCCGCCGGGAAGGCAGACGAGCGGCTCGCCCTCGCCCTCCGCGTGGTAGGCGAGCTCGGTTCCGTCGTAGGTGGTGAATACAGGCATGCGGGCCATCAGACCAGACGATCACTCGTTCGAGTCATTGATTTACCGGGCGGCGTCCGGCAATCTACCGAATGAACGTTCGGTTGGCCTGTGGCGGTACGACTCTCGACGACGATGACGAGGCGATGGGGTGGCGGCGATGACGGCGCGTGCGGGTTCTGAGGACCTCGGTGATCTCCGGGACGAAGGCGAGCGGCTCAGCCCCGACGAGCTGGCGGCGCTCCAGCTGAAGCGGCTGCGGGCGACCCTGCACCGGGCCTACGACCGCGTGGCCTTCTACCGGCAGGCGTTCGACAAGGCGGGGGTCCATCCCGACGACTGCCGCTCGCTGGCCGACCTGTCCCTCTTCCCGCTCACCACCAAGGCGGACCTGCGGGACCAGTACCCCTTCGGGATGTTCGCCGTACCGCGCGCGGACGTGCGCCGCATCCACGCCTCCAGCGGCACCACGGGCCGGCCCACGGTGGTGGGCTACACCGACGGGGACCTGGCCACCTGGGCCGATGTCGTGGCCCGTTCGCTGCGCGCGGCCGGCGCCCGGCCGGGGCACGTCGTGCACGTCGCGTACGGGTACGGCCTGTTCACCGGGGGCCTGGGCGCGCACTACGGGGCGGAGCGGCTGGGGTGCACGGTGGTGCCCGCCTCCGGGGGCATGACGGACCGCCAGGTCAGGCTGATCCAGGACTTCCGCCCCGAAGTCATCATGGTGACCCCCTCCTACATGCTCACCCTGCTGGACGAGATGGAGCGCCAGGGCATCGACCCGCGCCGGACCTCGCTGCGCACCGGCGTCTTCGGCGCCGAGCCCTGGACCGAGGAGATGCGCCGGGAGATCGAGGACCGGCTGGGCATCGACGCCGTGGACATCTACGGCCTCTCCGAGGTGATCGGACCGGGCGTGGCGCAGGAGTTCGCCTCCCACAAGGACGGCCTGCACATCTGGGAGGACCACTTCTACCCCGAGGTCGTCGATCCGCTGACCGGGGCGGTGCTGCCGGACGGGGAGCCCGGGGAGCTGGTGTTCACCTCCCTCACCAAGGAGGCCATGCCGGTGATCCGCTACCGCACCCGGGACCTGACGCGGCTGCTGCCGGGGACGGCCCGGCCGGCCTTCCGCCGGATGGAGAAGGTGACCGGCCGCAGCGACGACATGATCATCCTGCGCGGCGTGAACCTCTACCCCACCCAGATCGAGGAGATACTCCTGCGCATCCCGGGCCTCGCCCCGCACTTCCAGCTGCGGCTGACCCGGGAGGGCCGCCTAGACGCGCTCACCGTGCGGGTGGAGGCGCGCCGGGAGGCGGGAGCCGAGAGGCGGCGGGCGGCGGCAGCGGAGCTGGTGCGGGCGGTCAAGGAGTCCGTGGGGGTGTCCGTCGCCGTCGAGGTGGTGGAGCCGGAGAGCCTGGAGCGCTCGGTCGGCAAGATCAAGCGGGTCCGGGACCTCCGGGAGCCGCGCTCCTCCTGAGCGGGCCGGTCCACACCGGCGGGCGGTCCACACCGGCGGGCGGTCCAAGCCCCCGTTCGGGCCCATTCCGGCGCCGCTTCCGGGAGCGGCCGGGCCCGTCCGGGTAGGGGATCAGGTGTGACCTCGACCCTCCGGCGCCTCCACGCCCGGCTCCTGGGCTCCCCGGCCGGCCTGGCCTGGAGCCGCGGCCGGGAGATCGAGCTGATGCACCGGGCGATGGGCTTCGCCGCCCTGGGCTTCCTCACCCTGGTGCCGCTGCTGGTGGTCGTGGCGGCGGCCGCGCCGGGCAGCGGTTCCAACTTCGGCCGCTGGCTGGGCCAGGCCCTCGGGGTGTCGGCGGCCTCGCGGGCCCGGGTCGAGATGCTGTTCGGTGCGGCGGACCTGGCACTGGAGCGGACCACCGCCTTCGGCCTGGCGGCCCTCGCGGTGTTCGGGCTGACCTTCGGCTCCGCCGTGCAGACCGGCTACGAGAAGGTGTGGGACCTGCCCACCGCCCGCTGGCACACCATGTGGCGGCACGTCGTGTGGCTGGCGCTGCTGGTCTGCTACCTCGGGCTGCTGGTGGGGATCCCGGCCCCGTCCGACAGCGTGGCCGGCACGGTGGTGGGCACCCTCAGCGACACCGTGGGGACCTGCCTCTTCTTCTGGAGCTCCGGGCGGCTCCTGCTGGGCGGCCGGGTCCGCTGGCGGGCGCTGCTGCCCGGCGCGGTGGCGACGAGCCTCGGGCTGCTGGGCCTGCGGGTCTTCTCCCAGCTGGTGTTCTCCCCGCTGATCGCCTCGAACGCCGTCACCTACGGCCCGTTCGGGACGCTGCTGGTGGTGCAGTCCTGGCTCGTCGGCGTCGGCTTCGTGGTCTACGGCGGGGCCATGGTCGGCCGCCTCGTGCACGAGCACCTGACCATGCGCCGGCTGCGCGCCGCCGGGGTCCTCCCGCCCCCGGACGGGAGCGGCCCCGGGCCCGGGAACGGGCATGCCGACGCTCCCGGGCGTGCGTGACGCGCGGGCCGGTTCCGTGCCACCGCATCCGCTACGGGCTGACGGCGAGGAAGAGGTAGGCGGCGAGCAGGACGAGGTGGACTCCGCCCTGGAGCAGGGTGGCGCGGCCCGGGACGATCGTCAGGGCGCCGACCACCACGGTCAGGGCGAGCAGCACCATGTGGAGGGGCGCGAGGCCCAGCACCAGCGGCCCGGTCAGCCAGACGGAGGCGAGGGCGATGGCGGGGATGGTCAGGCCGATGCTGGCGATGGCGGATCCGTAGGCCAGGTTGAGGCTGGTCTGGACGCGGTCGCGGCGGGCGGCCCGGACGGCGGCGAGGGTCTCGGGGGCCAGTACGAGCAGGGCGATGATCACGCCGACGACGGCGTGGGGCAGTCCGGCGTCGGAGACGCCCTTCTCGATGGTCGGGGAGACGGCCTTGGCGTTGCCGACGACCGCGACGAGGGCGACGAAGAGCAGGCCGAGGCTGACGAGGGCGGCTCGGGCGGTGGGGGGCTCGGCGTGGTCGTCGTCGGCGGGGCCGGAGGCGGAGCCGGAGCCGGTGGTCCCCGTGTCCACGGGCAGGAAGTAGTCGCGGTGGCGGACCGTCTGGACGGCGATGAACAGCCCGTAGAGGGCGAGGGAGGTGACGGCGGCGAAGGTCAGCTGGGCGGAGGAGAACTCGGGGCCGGGCTTGCTGGTGGTGAACGTCGGCAGCACCAGGCTCAGCACGGCGAGGGTCGCGACGGTGGCCAGGGCGGCTCCCGAGCCTTCGGCGTTGAAGACGGCGACCCGGTTGCGCAGGGCGCCCACGAGCAGGGACAGGCCGACGATGCCGTTACAGGTAATCATCACGGCGGCGAAGACGGTGTCCCGGGCGAGGGAGGCGGTCTTGTCGCCGCCATCGGCCATCAGGGTGACGATCAGGGCCACTTCGATGACGGTGACGGCGACGGCGAGGACCAGCGAGCCGAAGGGTTCGCCGACCCGGTGGGCGACGACCTCGGCGTGGTGCACGGCTGCGAGGACCGCTCCCGCGAGGCAGAGGGCGACCAGGGCCACGGCGAAGCCGGGCAGGTCGCGCCCCCAGCTGAACACGAGCGCGACGAGCGCCACCACGGGGACGAGGAGGGTCCAGTCGGTCAGGGGGGATCTGCGCGTTGCCGTACTCATGCCAGCCAAGTTGCCAGAACCGGCGCCGGGGTGCGCCGTGAGGCGCCCATCCGGAGCCGCGAAGTGGCACTTCTCACGACAAACGTGCGTGTAGCGGGCGGGCGGGGCGCGGCGGCCGCCCGGCCGGGCCCCGGCGGCGGCGAGCCGCCGGGCCCGGGCCCGGGCCGTCACACGGCGCGCTCGCGGCCCTCCCAGTAGGGGTCGCGCAGCCGGCGCTTGTAGAGCTTGCCGTTGGGGTCGCGGGGCATCGCCTCGATGAAGTCGACGGACTTGGGCCGCTTGTACCCGGCCAGCCGCCGTTCGCAGTGGTGCAAAATCTCGGCGGCCAGCGCGTCGCCCGCCTCGAACCCGTCGGCGGGTTCGATGACGGCCTTGACCTCCTCGCCCCAGGACGCGTGGGGGATGCCGAAGGCGGCGGCGTCGGCGACGGCCGGGTGGGTGAGCAGGGCGGACTCGATCTCGGCCGGGTAGATGTTCACCCCGCCCGAGATGATCATGTCGATCTTGCGGTCGCGGAGGAAGAGGTACCCCTCCTCGTCGAGCAGGCCGAGGTCGCCGACGGTGAAGAAGTCCCCGATGCGGTTCTTCCGGGTCTTGCCCTCGTCCTTGTGGTAGCTGAAGCCGCCCGTGTTCATCTTGATGTAGACGGTGCCCAGTTCCCCGGCGGGCAGCCGGTTGCCGTCGTCGTCGAAGACCGCGAGCTCGCTGATGGGCCAGGCCCTGCCGACCGTGCCGGGCTTCTTCAGCCAGTCCTCGGCGGTGGCGAAGGCCCCGCCGCCCTCGCTGGCCGCGTAGTACTCCTCCACGCACCGGCCCCACCAGTCGATCATCGCCCGTTTGACGTGGTCGGGGCAGGGGGCGGCACCGTGGATGGCGTGCCGCATCGAGGAGACGTCGTAGGCGTCCTTCGTCTCCTGCGGGAGCGCGAGGAGTCGGTGGAACTGGGTGGGGACCATGTGCGTGTGGGTGCAGGCGTGGCGGTCGATCAGGCGCAGCATCTCCTCGGGGCCCCACTTGTCCATCAGCACCAGCGGGTGCCCGATGTGCAGGGACGCACCGGCGAACTGGAGGACGGCCGTGTGGTAGAGCGGGGAGCAGACCAGGTGGACGTTGCCGTCGCCGGGGCGGATGCCGAAGATGCCGAGGAACCCGCCGAGGTAGGTCTCCTCCGGGAGCTTGCCGGGCAGCGGGCGGCGGATGCCGCGGGGGCGGCCGGTGGTGCCGGAGGTGTAGTTCATGACCCAGCCGAGGGTGCGGTCCGCGGGCGGTTCGGCGCTCCGTCCGTCGAGGAGTTCGGCGTACGGGCGGAAGCCGGGGACCGCTCCGACGGCGTAGCGGTGGCGGGGGTCGAGCCCGGCCTCCTCGGCGGCGGCGGTGGCGGCGTCGGCGAAGCGCTCGTGGGCGATGAGGACCTTGGCGCCGGAGTCGGAGACGATCCAGGCGATCTCCGGGCCGACGAGGTGGTGGTTGACCGGGACCAGGTAGAAGCCCGCCTGGGAGGCGGCGAGGTAGGCGGTGAAGAATTCGACGCCGTTGGGCAGGACGACGGCGAAGGCGTCGCCCTTCTCGAGGCCGGCGGCGCGCAGGCCGTGGACGAGGCGGTTGACGTCGGCGTGCAGCCGGCCGGCGGACCACTCCTCGCCGCCGGGGGTGACGAGGACGGTGCGGGCGGGGTCGGCGGCGGCCTGGGCCCAGAAGCCGTTGGGGAGCTGGTGCTCGGTCATGTCGGTCACACCTCTCGGGGCCGGCCGGCGATACGGGTGATGCGGTCGATGGCGCGCTCGAAGCCGCCGGTGAGTTCGTCGAACACGGCCTGGACGCTGCGCTCGCTGTTCATCCGGCCGACGATCTGGCCCACGGGGGTGCCCAGCAGCGGCTGGACCTCGTACTTCTGGATCCGGGAGACGGCTTCGGCGACCAGCAGGCCCTGGAGCGGCATGGGGAGGGCGCCGGGCCCCTCCGGGTCGTCCCAGGCGTCGGTCCACTCGGTGCGCAGCTGGCGGGCGGGTTTGCCGGTGAGGGCGCGGGAGCGGACGGTGTCGCCGGAGCCGGCGGCGAGGAGCTTCTCGGTGAGGGCCCGGGAGTGCAGGTCGGCCTCGGTGGTGGTGAGCCAGAGGGAGCCGAGCCAGACGCCCTGGGCTCCGAGGGCGAGTCCGGCGGCGATCTGCTCGCCGCTGCCGATGCCTCCGGCGGCCAGGACGGGGAGCGGGGCCACGGCCTCGGCGATTTCGGGGACCAGGACCATGGTGGCGATGTCGCCGGTGTGGCCGCCGGCCTCGTAGCCCTGGGCGACGACGACGTCGATGCCGGCTTCGGCGTGGCGGCGGGCGTGCTTGGCGCTGCCGGCGAGGGCGGCGACGAGGACGCCGTGGTCGTGGGCGCGGGCGATGACGTCGGCGGGCGGGGAACCGAGGGCGTTCGCCAGGAGTTTGACGGGGTAGTCGAAGGCGACGTCGAGCTGGTCGCGGGCGACCCGCTCCATCCAGCCGGTGATCCTCCAGCCGGAGGCCTCGCCCTCGGGGAGTTCGGGTACGTGGTGCTTGGCGAGGGTGTCGCGGACGAAGTCCCGGTGCGCGGCGGGGATCATCGCCTCGATGTCGGCCTCGCTGACGCCGTCGACGGCCTTCTTGGCGGGCATGACGACGTCGAGGCCGTAGGGCTTGCCGCCGGTGTGCTCCTGCATCCAGTCGAGGTCGCGCCGGAGGTCGTCGGGGGCGGTGTAGCGGACGGCGCCGAGTACGCCGAATCCGCCCGCGCGGGTGATGGCAGCGGCGACCGCCGGGAAGGGCGTGAAGCCGAAGATGGCGTGCTCGACTCCCAGTTTCTTGCTCAGCTCCGTCTCCATGGCCGTGAGGATGCCGCAGGGGGGCGGCCGAGGGAAGAGATTTTCTGATGCGGTGTCAGATTCTTGCGGGCCGGCCGGTGCGGAGGGTCCCCGGCGGGCGGGCAGATACCCGGTAGCGTGCGGAGCGCCTGCGGCGGGCTCCGGTGGGGATCGGGCTCCCCCGGGAGGGCGCGCCCACGGCCTGCCGGCCGGGGCCGGGCCCTCCCCGCAGGAGCGGAGTCCCGGACCGTGCCGCGTGCCGCGTGCCGCGGGTGGCGGAGTGCGACGGCAGTTCGGGGCGGACAGGAGGGCCGGTCATGAGGGAAGCGACGGGGGCACGGACGGCGGCGGACGAGCCGGGGGCACGAACCGGGGCCGGTCCACGTCGGCGTTGGGGGCTCCGACGGCAGACCGGACCCGGCGAGCAGAACCCGCCCGGCCCCGAAGCCCCGTCCGCAGGCACCGCAGCCGCCGGACCGACCACCCGCCCCGCCACCGCAGCCCCAGCGGAAGAGGGCGGGACCCCGGACGCCGGCCGGGCCGCAGGCGAGGGCCGGGGCACGGGTGAAGACCGGGGCACGCGCGAGGACCCAGCCGCGGGCGACGCCCAGGCCACGGGCGAAGACCAGGCCGCGAGCGACGGGCGGGGCACGCGAGAAGACCGGGATGCGGGCGAGGACCGGGCCGCAGGCGAGGGCCGGGGCACGCGCGAGGACCCAGCCGCGGGCGATGCCCAGGTCACGGGCGGCGGGCGGGGCGCGTACGAAGAGCCGGCCGCGGGGGGAGGCCGGGGTGGGGGGCTCAGTCGGCGGCGGGTGGGGGGTCGGTTGCTGGCGTTGGGCGGGGTGCTCGTGCTGCACGCGGCGCTGCCGGGGCCGGGTGCCGGGGCGGCCGAGCGGCGGGCGCTGCAGGGGCTGCGGCTGCGGTACGGGTCGGCGCGGCAGGCCGGGCTGCTGGAACGGCACCTGGAGGGGGTCGCGGAGGAGGCCCGGCGCTTTCTCGGGCCCTCCCCCGAGCACCCGTACTACGCGGGGGCCGTGGTGCTGGCGGGGCGCGGCCGGACCGTCGCCCTGCACCGGGCGATGGGGTACGCCGTGCGGTACGCGGACTACGACGGCCGCACCGACCGGCCGTCGGAGTTTCCCGCCGCGGAGCGGATCGCGATGGCCGAGGACACCGTCTT
The DNA here is from genome assembly GCF_039535215.1 of Streptomyces racemochromogenes. Taxonomy (GTDB): domain Bacteria; phylum Actinomycetota; class Actinomycetes; order Streptomycetales; family Streptomycetaceae; genus Streptomyces; species Streptomyces racemochromogenes. The sequence goes on along the minus strand of NZ_BAAAWT010000001.1, from coordinate 6,516,139 downwards.
CGACCTGGCCTCCCTCAGCAAGCTGTTCACCTCCATCCTGGCGGTGCAGCAGATGGAGCGGGGCCGGCTGGAGCTGGAGGCGCCGGTGGACCGGTACCTGCCGGAGTTCACCGGGGGCGGCAAGGAGCAGGTCACGGTCCGCCAGCTGCTCACGCACACCTCGGGGCTGCGCTCGTGGGCGCCGTTCTACCAGGAGGCCACCCGCGAGGGGCAGTTGCGGCTGCTGTGGTCCGTGCGGCCGCAGGACACGCCGGGGACGGTGTACCGCTACTCGGACCTGAACCTGATCGCGCTCCAGCTGCTCCTGGAACGGATCACCGGCCGCACTTTGGATGTCCTGCTCCGCGACGAGATCACCGCTCCGCTCGGGATGCACCGCACTCGCTACAACCCGCCGCTCTCCTGGCGCCGGGTCACCGCCGCCACCGAGGTGCAGCGCCCGCCCTGGTCCGGCCTGGACCGGGGGCTGGTGTGGGGCGCGGTCCACGACGAGAACGCGTACGCCCTCGGCGGGGTCGCGGGCCACGCGGGCGTGTTCGGCACCGCCTGGGACCTCGCGGTCCTCTCCCGCGCCCTGCTCGACGGCGGGGCCTACGCGGGCCGGCGGATCCTGCGCCCCGCCTCGGTCGAGCTGCTCTTCACCGACTACAACACCGCCTTCCCCGGCGACGACCACGGCCTCGGCTTCGAGCTCTACCAGCACTGGTACATGGGCGCCCTGGCCACCCCGCACTCCGCCGGGCACACCGGTTTCACCGGCACCTCCCTGGTGCTGGACCCCTCCACCGACTCCTTCCTGGTCCTGCTCGGCAACTCCGTCCACCCCGTACGGACCTGGCGGGCCGGCAGCGCGCCCCGGGTCGCGACCGGCAACCGCTTCGCCCGGGCCGTGCCGGTGCGCCCGAAACACGGGGGCGCGGCCTGGTTCTCCGGCATGGAGACCGGCGGCTCGGGCACCCTCACCCTGCCCCCGCTGACCGCCGCGACGGCCCGCGCCCGGCTGCGCTGCGCGGTGTGGTGGGACACGGTGCCCGGCGCGGGGGCCTTCCACCTGGAGGCCTCGGCGGACGGGACGGCCTGGGAGCCCGTCCCGTTCAGCACGGTGCGCAGCACCGGCGGCGCTCCGGAGGAGTGGCCGGCGGGCTCGGCCGGCGGCTGGTCGGGCCGCATCTGGCACCTGCTCGAAGCCCCGCTGCCCGCCTGGTCGCAGGGCCGCGAGGTCCGGCTCCGCTTCCGTCACGCCTCGACCGGCCGCTACGTGGGGCGCGGGGTGTACGTGGACGTGCTGAGGGTCGCCGAGCCGGCCCGGCTGCTGTTCTCGGAGGACCGTCCGGCGGACGCGTCCCGCATCGAGGCGGCGGGCTGGACCCGCTCGGCGGACTGACGGCCCGGGGTCAGGCGGTGCGGCCCTCCAGCCGGTCCCGCAGCTCGTCCAGGCCGGTGAGGAACCAGGTCTGGCGGCCGCGGTTGCACTCGCGGACGAAGTCCCGCAGGGCCTCGCTCCCTTCGGTGTGGCGGGAGATGTCGCCGAGGACGACGAGGCCCACGCGGTAGGTGACGAACTTCTGGACGATGTCCCCGGCGATCTTGGTGCGCAGCCGGAAGAAGTCCTCGGCGAAGCGGCCGGCCGGCACGACCACCCACTGGGCGCCCTGCCAGGCGGCGTTGCCCACCAGGTCGAGGACGTCCCGTTCGCACCCGATCGGTTCGCCGTCGGGGTCGCACATCAGGACGGGCACGTCGTGGATGGTCTGCAGGATGCTCATGCGGACCGACGCTAGGTCCTTCCGGAGCCGGGGTCGACCGCTTTTCGGCCGTCCCGGGTGCTGCCGCCGGGGTCCTGCGGCGCCGCGCGGCGGTCCCGGTAGAGGTCGCGGAGCAGCGCGATCTCGGCGCCGTGGTGCAGGACTTCCTGGTTCACCCACCACGCGATCTCGACGAACGGCTCCTCCGCGTCGCCGCCGTGCGGGTAGGTGCAGTACCCGACGGTGTCGAGCGCGGCCTCGTCGACGCTCAGCAGTGCCCCGCGCCAGGCGTCGGCGGCCTTAGCGAAGGCGGCCACGGCCGCGTCGGCGTCGCCGGCGACGGGGTGGTCGTCGCGGGTGAGGCTGCGGCTGCCGGCCGTGTGGTCGGCGCGCAGGGCCAGCATCTCCGTGAGGTGGCTCAGGCGCCAGGCGAGGGTGGTGAAGGGCGGCGGCCAGGGGTGCGGATAGCCGGCGGCGTCGCGGCCCCACGCGCCGGTGCGGGCTCCGGCCAGGAGCGTCGCGCGGGGCCCCGGGCCGCGTGTGCGGAGCCGGACCGACCAACAGTCCGCCACCGGCTCCCAGAGGTACTCCTCGTCGGTCAGGGGCACCACCCGGGTGTCCGTGCCGTCGCCGCTGTCCATCACGGGGCCCGCCAGCCTGGCGGACAGCCGGGTGGCCGCGAAGTCGAACTGCCGTATCAGCGGCGCGAGTCGGGGCGGGCCGCTCACTGCCCCTCCCGGATCAGGCAGAACGGGTGGCCCGCCGGGTCGGCGTAGACGCGCCAGCCCTCGGCGTCGCGGGTGTCGTCGAGCAGGGCCGCGCCGAGGGCGAGCACCTGTTCCTGGGCGCGGCCGAGGTCGGCGACGGCGAGGTCGAGGTGGGCCTGCTGGGGGTGCGCGGGGTCGGGCCACTTCGGCGGGCGGTGGTCGGCGACCTGCTGGAAGCAGAGGACGGCCCCGGAGGGGGTGTGGAGCGTGGCCCAGTGGGCGTCCAGGGTCCAGCGGCGGTCGGGCCGGTTGACCTCGCCGCCGAGCAACCGGCCGTAGAACTCGGCGAGCTCGAGCGGTTCGGGGCAGTCGAGGACCACGCACTGCAGTTCGGCGATCATGCCGGGATCCTAGGCCGGGGCGAGGGCGGCGTCGAGCATCCGGCGGGCGGCGGCGGTCAGTTCGGCCGGGTCCGGGGCGGGGCGGGAGTGGGCCAGGGCGCCCGCCAGGCGGTCGTAGAGCAGGCCGTCGGTCCAGGCGGCGAGGAGTTCGGCGGACTCGGCGGGCCGGGGTGCGCCGAGGGCCGCGAGGACGCCGGCCGCGCGGACACGGGCGGCGAGGCCCGCCTGGCGGAGGGCCGGCTCCAGTTCCGGGTTGCGGGCGGCCTCCAGGCTGAGTTCGAAGCGGGCCAGCTGCCGTTCGCGCCCCCGGGTCAGCCACTCGTGCAGCAGCGCCCCGAGCATCCGCGCGGCGGCGTCCCGGTCCGCCGGGGCCGGCGGCGGGTGCGCGGAGCCGTCGCCGTCGAGGTCGGCGAGGTCCAGCTCGGCCAGCCGCCGGTAGCAGGCGCCGATGAGCGCGGTCCGGGTGCGGAAGTAGTACGAGGTGCTGCCGGCCGGGAGCGCGGCGGCGCCGTCGACGGCCCGGTGGGTGAGGCCCCGCAGGCCGCCGGCGGCGACGAGGGAGATGGCCGTGTCCGCGATGAGCGTGCGGCGGTCGGCAGCGGGGGCAGCGGCGGCGGGCGGCGGCTTCTCCGGGGTGGACATGCCCCCACTCTACAGCTGTAGAGTTCGGGGCGGGACAGCCTCTACAGACGTAGAGGCACCTGAAACGGCAGGAGGCCGTGCCATGCCCGAAACCCCGCGCCACGCCGTCGTCGCCGGTGCCGGCATCGGCGGTCTGACCGCCGCCCTGGCCCTGCACCGCCAGGGGTGGCGGGTCACCGTCTGCGAGCGCGCGGCCGCCCCGGCCGCCGTCGGCGCGGGCATCGTCCTCGCGCCCAACGCCCTGCGCGCGTTCGACGCGATCGGCTTCGACGCCACCCGCGCGGCGGGCCGCGCCGTCCCGGCCTCGATGGGGGTGCGCCGCCCCGGCGGCACCCGGCTGGCCCGCGCCGACACCGCCGCGCTCGCCGCCCGCTACGGCCGGCCCCCGCTCGCCGTCCACCGCACGGACCTCACCGCCGCGCTGGCGGCGGCACTGCCCGAGGGGGCCCTGGTGTACGGGGCCGAGGTCACCGCCGTCGAGGAGGGCGGCGGCCGCACGGTGGCCCGTACCACCGCCGGGGACCTCGGCGCCGACGCCGTCATAGCGGCCGACGGCATCCACAGCCCGCTGCGCCGCCGCCGCTTCCCGGACCACCCGGGCCTGCACTACAGCGGCGAGACCGCCTGGCGGACCGTGCTCCCGTCGGGCCCGGCCACCGAAGCGGCCGAGACCTGGGGCCGGGGCGAGCGCTTCGGGACGGTCCCGCTCGCCGACGGGCGGGTCTACCTGTACGCCACCGCCGTCGTCCCCGAGGGCTACCGGCCCGCGGACGTCCGCGGCGAGCTGCTGCGGCGGTTCGGCACCTGGCACGACCCGATCCCCGCCCTGCTGGACCGGATCGACCCGGGGGCGGTCCTCCAGCACGACCTGTACGACCTGGCCGCACCCCTCCCCCGGCTGCACGACGGCCGCACCGCCTGGATCGGGGACGCCGCGCACGCCATGACCCCCAACCTCGGCCAGGGCGGCTGCCAGGCCGTCGAGGACGCGGCCGTCCTCGCGCACCTGCTCCGCGGCGCGGACGTGCCGGCCGCCCTCGCCGCCTACACCCGGGCCAGGCTCGCCCGTACCGACGCCATCCGGATCCGGGCCCGCCGGATGGGCCGGGTCGCCGCCCTCACCCACCCGCTGGCCGTGGCCGCCCGCGACCTCGCCTTCCGGGCCACCCCCGCGAGCGCGACCCGGCGCGCGCTCGACGACCTCTTCGACGGATTCACCCTTCCGGGCGAGCCCGCCGGGAATGCGGGCCACGGCCCGGGGCGTTGAGGCCGGTCATCGGGGGGTGTGGACCGCTACGGACGAAGGCAGGCCGAGATGACGACCGACATCGACTGGGACAACCCCGCCGACCCGAAGCCGGGAAGCTGGCAGCGGGACCACGTCAGGCAGTACGTGGAGTCCGGCGGCGCCGAGGGCCAGTTCTGGCGCGGCACCCAGACCCTGCTGCTGACCACGGTCGGCCGGGTCTCGGGCAACCCGGTGCGCACGCCCCTGATCTACGGCGAGGCCGAGGGCCGCTACCTCCTCGTCGCCTCCAAGGGCGGCGACGCGGAGCACCCGCTCTGGTACCGGAACCTGAGCGCGCGCCCCGACGTCCGCATCCAGGTCGGCCCGGAGATCATCCAGGGCACGGCCCGTACCGCGACCGCGGAGGAGCGGGAGGCGTACTGGCCCGTGATGGTGGGGCACTGGCCGGCGTACGACGAGTACCAGGCCAAGACGGACCGCGAGATCCCGGTCGTGGTCATCGAGCCCGCCTGACGGGGCGCGACCCGGCACCGGGCACGGCTCGGTACCGGGCCTCGCCACCGGGCGGGGCTCAGCGCCGTTCCAGGACCGCCATCGCCGCGTTGTGCCCCGGGATGCCGCTGACCCCGCCGCCGCGGACCGCCCCCGCACCGCACAGCAGGACGTTGCGGTGGGCGGTCTCCACGCCCCAGCGCCCCGCCTCCTGCCCGTCCGCGTACGGCCAGGACAGGTCCCGGTGGAAGATGTGGCCGCCGGGCAGCCGCAGTTCGCGCTCCAGGTCCTGCGGGGTCTTGGCCTCGATGCAGGGACGGCCGTCCCCGTCGAAGGCGAGGCAGTCGGTGAGCGGTTCGGCCAGGTGGGCGTCCAGCTGGGCCAGGGTGGCGGTCAGCAGCACCTCGCGGGCCTGCCGGTTGTCCTTCTCGAAGAGCCGCGCGGGGGTGTGCAGCCCGAAGAGGGTGAGCGTCTGGTAGCCCTGCGCGGCGAGTTCGGGCCCGAGGACGGAGGGGTCCGCCAGCGAGTGGCAGTAGATCTCCGACGGCGGGACGGACGGGAGTTCCCCGGCGGCCGCCTCCGCGTGGGCGCGCCGCAGCTGCTCGTACCCCTCGGCGATGTGGAAGGTGCCGCCGAAGGCCTCGCGGGGGCCGACGCCGGGGTCGCGCAGCCGGGGCAGCCGGCTCAGCAGCATGTTGACCTTGAACTGCGCGCCCTCCGGGGCCGGGCCGCCGTCGCCGGGCTCCTCGCCGAGGAGCTCGGCCAGGGCCCGCGGGGAGGCGTTGACCAGGACGTCACGGCCGACGACGGCACCCTCGCCCGTCGCCGTCCGGAAGGTGACCTCGGCGGGGGTGGTGCCGTCGGTGTGGATGCGCAGCGCCTCGTGGCCGGTGGCGATCTCCGCGCCGGCCGCCCGGGCGGCCTCGGCGAGGGCGTCGGTGAGGGCTCCCATGCCGCCGACGGGCACGTCCCAGTCGCCGGTGCCGCCGCCGATGACGTGGTAGAGGAAGCAGCGGTTCTGGACGAGCGAGGGGTCGTCGGCGTCGGCGAAGGTGCCGATCAGTCCGTCGGTGAGGACCACGCCCCGGACCAGGTCGTCGGTGAAGCGGTCCTCCACCGCCCGGCCGAGCGGCTCCTCGAACAGCATCCGCCAGGCCGCCTCGTCGTCGATCCGGGCCCGGAGTTCCGCGCGGGTGGGCAGCGGTTCGGTGAGGGTGGGGAAGACCTTGCGGGCGAGTCGGCCGGTGGTGCCGTAGAAGGCCCGCCATGCCTCGTACTCCCGGTCGGATCCGGTCAGTTCCGCGAAGGACCGCCGGGTTCGGTCCTCGGCGCCGCCGACGAGGAGCCCGCCGGGGCGGCCGTCGCGCTCGTAGGGGGTGTAGGAGGAGACCGTGCGCCGGCGCACCTCGAACCGCAGACCCAGGTCGCGGACGATCTTCGCGGGGAGCAGCGAGACGAGGTAGGAGTAGCGCGAGAGGCGGGCGTCGACGCCGGCGAAGGGCCGGGTGGAGACGGCGGCGCCGCCGGTGTGGCCGAGCCGTTCGAGGACCAGTACCGAGCGGCCCGCTCTGGCCAGGTAGGCGGCGGCGACGAGGCCGTTGTGGCCGCCCCCCACGATCACCGCGTCGTACACGTCCTGCGCGAAGCCCCTGGAGCCTGAGTTGGCGGTCATGGCTCTTGGTAGCACACCTGGCCGAGCCGCTCCAGACAGTGCGCCTCGTCGGCGTGGGCGAGGACCGTGTCGGGGTGCTCGTCGCCGAGGGAGCGTTCGCGGATGCCGGACAGGTCCCGGTATATGGGCAGCGCCTCGTCCCAGCGGCCGAGCCGGCCCAGGCCGACGGCGAGTTCCCGGCGGCTGACGAGGGTGTCGGGGTGTTCGGCGCCGAGGGCCTTGGCGCGGAGCCGGCCGACCTCGCGGGCCTCGGCGACGGCCTCCTCCCAGCGTTCGAGGCGGCCCAGGTTGACGCCGACGACGTGCCGGGCGCGCAGGGTCTCCGGGTCGCAGGCGCCGTAGGCCCGGGTGCGGTCGCGGACCAGGGACCGGAACAGGTCCAGGGCCTCGGCGGCGCGGCCGGTGCGGCCGAGGGCGATGCCGGTCTCGTAGCGGGCGGCGAGGGCGTCGGGGTGGTCTCGGCCCAGTACGCGGTCCCGTGCGGCGGCGACCTGGCGGAAGCCGGTCAGCGCCTCCTGCCAGCGGCCGAGCCGGCCCAGGGAGTACGCGGCCTCGTACCGGCTGTGCAGGGTGTCGGCGTGCTCGGCGCCGAGGGCGGCGGCGCGGTCCGCGGCCACCGCGGCGGCGGTGGCGTGGGCCTCGGCGTGCCGGCCGAGGGCGCTCAGGGCGCAGGCGAGGCTGTGTCGGCAGCGCAGCGTGTCGGGGTGGAGCGGGCCGTTGGTGCGGACGCGGGCGGCGAGGACGGCGCGGTACATCTCGTACGCCTCCCCGTGCCGGCCGAGGCGTCCCAGTTCGTACGCCTCCTCCTGGCGGGCGGCGAGGGTCTCGGCGTGGTCGGGGCCGAGTACCCGGGCCCGCCCCTGGGCGACGGCCACGTACACGGCGAGGGCCTCCTCGGGCCGGCCGGCGCGGCTGAGGGCGAACGCGCGGGTGTGCCCGGCGGCGAGCGCGTCGGGCTCCCCGGCGGCCGGGGTGCGCGGCGCGAGCCCATAGGCGGCGGTCAGCCGGGGGTCCTCGGCGGGGGCCGGCCGGGTGATGCGGTGTCCGCCGGAGGCCTGGGGGCGGGCCGCCGTCCAGGAGCCGGTGAACAGGGCCCACTCCCCGCTGGCGGGGCGGGCGTCCACGCCGGCTTTGCGCCCGGCGGTCATCCCCTCGGCCCAGGCGGGCAGCGGGGGCTGCGCGGCGGGCCGCCCGCCGGGGCCGAAGCGGGCCTCGACCAGGCGGCGGTGCAGGTGGCGGGCGTCGCCAGGGCGGTCCTCGGGGCGCTTGGCCAGCAGGTCCAGCACGAGCTGCTCGAAGTAGCCGGGCAGTTCGGGCCGGTGCTCGCGCAGCGGTACGGGCGCGGTGTCGCGGTGGCCGACCAGCACGGACCAGGAGTCGCCGAGGTCGAAGGGCGGGGCGCCGGTCGCGATCTCGTAGAGGACGCAGCCGAGGGAGTAGAGGTCGCTGCGGTGGTCGACCTCGCCGCCCGCGATCTGCTCGGGCGACATGTAGTGCGGGGTGCCCATGGCCATGCCGCCGCCGGTCAGCTTGGCGGTGAAGCCGATGTCGTGGGCCAGGCGGGCGATGCCGAAGTCGCAGATCTTCACCGTGCCGTCGGTGAGCCGCATGATGTTGGCGGGCTTGAGGTCCCGGTGGACGACGCCCTGGTCATGGGTGTAGCCGAGGGCGGCGGCCATCTGCTCGGCGATGTCGAGGACCACGTCGACGGGGAGCGGGCGCGCCTCGTTCTCCTCCATGAGCTGGCTGAGGTTGCGGCCCTCCAGGAGTTCCATGACCAGGTAGAGGGGGCCGCCGGAGGCGCTGTCGTCGCCGAAGTCGTGGACGACGGTGACGCCCCGGTGCTGGAGCGAGGCGGCGACCCGCGCCTCGCGCCGGAAGCGCTCGCGCAGGACCTGGGTGAAGTGGGCGTCGTGTTCGGCGCCGACCGGCTTGAGGCACTTCACGGCGACCTGCCGGCCCAGCGACTCGTCGCGGGCGCGCCACACCTCGCCCATGCCGCCGCGCCCGATCAGATCGAGTGACCGGTACCGGCCCTGGATCAGTCTGGACTCCGCCATGTCTTAAAGCCGCCCCCGTCGTCGTGCCGCGCCCTCCCCGGCCGGTCCAGTATGGCCGCTGATTTTCGCAGTGTGTACGCGGAGGGGCGGCTGCCGGGGCCCAGTCGGCGCATCGCTTTCAAGATGTGACCTGGAGGCAGCTGCCAGCGTAGACCTGCGGGGATGGTGCGCAGCACGCGACCCGTGAGACGCAGGCGGCGGGTGACCGCGCGCGGGGGCGGTGCGGGACGTCCGTACAGCTGGTGCGCCCAGCCCGGCAGGGTTCCGTAGGCGAGCCCAACGAGGGGTCTCCACAGCAGGTTTCGGCCAGGGACGAGGTACGGGGGGACGGGCGGGGCGCGCAGGAAGTCGTCGACGGCGCGGGCGTCGGGTCCGGCGGCGAGACGGGGGCGGACCTCGTCGAAGTAGGCGGCGAGGGCGCCGGCGGTGGCGGGAACGGCCTGCGGATCGAGTCCGACGAGGCGGGCGTTGGTCCGGTTCTCGTCCACGTACCGGTCGGCCTGGGCGGGGGTGAGGGGGACGCCCGATCGGCGTAGTACGTGGAGGAAACTGTCGATCTGGGCACAGTGCACCCACAGCAGCAGGGCGGGGTCGTCGACGGGGAAGGACTCCCCGGTGTCGGGGTCGGTGGCGGACAGCCGTCGGTGGACGGCGCGGACGCGGGCCCCGGCCCGTTCCGCGGCCTCGGCGGTGCCGTAGGTGAGGGTGCCGACGAAGTCGGCGGTGCGCAGCAGGCGGCCCCAGGCGTCGCCGGGTCCCCGCCCGCCGTCGAAGGCGGTGGAGTTCTGCAGGACGGCGCGTACGGCGCGCGGGTGCAGGGCCTGGAGGTAGAGCGCGCGGACCCCGGCGATCCACATGACCGGGTCGCCGTGGCAGTGCCAGGTGACGGACCCGGGGCCGTAGAGCCCGGGGCCGGCGTCCTCGTCGCTCATCGGTGCCTCCCGCCGGGGTTCCTACCCCGGCGGGCGTCAGCTCAGCCGTGAGACGTGGTACTGGCGGATGCGCCAGCCGTCACCCGTGTGCTGGGCGATGAGCGAGAGGCGGACGGGCAGCGGGGTCCCGGCGGGGTCGCCGGGGGCGGGTGTCCGGAAGGTGACGGTGGCGAAGCCGGCGAGGGCCTCGGCGGCGAGCGGGCGGGAGTGCAGGACCTCCACGGCGGCGGTGGTGCCGGGCGGGACGTTCTCGTAGTAGGCGCGTATCTCCGCGCGGCCGTTCAGCAGCCGGGGGGACAGCCCCTGGAAGAGGGCGTCCTCGGCGAAGAGGGCGAGGACGTCGTCCACGCGGCGCCCGTCGAAGGCGGCGCGCCACTCCTCCAGGAGGTCCGCCAGTACCCCGTATCCGTTCGACATTCGCCCGTTACCTCCGGTTCCATGGTCAATACCTTGTTAAGACACCATGTTGGCAGCCTACGTACCGATACCGGCTACTTTTCCAAGTGCATAATTGGGTCATGCAGGATCATGCAAGGCAGTACCCGGGGGAATGTTGTGAACGTGACGACTCTGCAGAAAAGGGGGGCGGCGTATGCGGTGACGGCCTGACCGTCTACCGCCAGGCCGTGGTGAAGGGGTGTACGCCCAGGGAGGGCGCACCCGCCTGTCTGCTGCGGATGGGGCTGCTCGTCGCCCCGCCGGACGATCCGGCCGTCCTCGTGCCCGTGGCACCGGACGTGGCCAAGGCCGAACTGGTCCGGCCCATCGAGGAGTCGCTGGAACGGCAGCGGCTGGACGCGCACGCCATCGCCGGCAGCTTCGTACCGGTGGCGGCCATCTACACCGCCGCCAAACGCGAACACACCGGCTGGGCCACCGCGATCGACGGGGAGAGGGTCGTCCACTCCACGCTCGCGCACGCGGTCCGCGAGTGCCGGGAGGAGCTGATGACGGTGCAGCCCGGAGGCGCGCGCGTCTCCTACGACCTGGACGAGCTCGACCACGTCCGCGGCACCGCCCGTCACCGCACCCTCTACCCGCACGCGGCGCGGACCCACGCGGCCACGCTGCGCCACATCGAACGGCTCACCGAGGCCGGCTGCGAGGTCCGCACCCTCGACCACGTCTTCGACCGGCTCATCGTCATCGACCGGGCCGTCGCCTACGTCCCGGGCCCGGGAGAGGCCCGGACCTCGGTACTGGAGATCCGCCAGCCCTCCATCGTCTCCTTCCTCGTGCAGGTCTTCGAGGAGGCGTGGGAGCGGGGTTCGACCATCGACCCCGGCACCTCGCGCACCGTGGAGCCCGACATCGCCGACGAGATCCAACGGGCCGTGATGCGCCTGCTGGTGGCCGGCTACACGGACGAGGCCATCGCCCGCCGCCTCGGCACCAGCCGGCGGACCGTCGCCGCCCACGTCAGCCGGATCGCGGCCGGCCTCCAGAGCCGCAGCCGGGCCCAGCTCGGCTACCTCATCGCCACCAGCGGGCTGCTGCCCCTGGACGAGCACGCCGAGACGGACTGCACCGCCCTCTCGGCCTGACCCCCGCCCCTTCCACACACGCGGCCCGGCCGGGAACTCCCCGGCCGGGCCCGACTGTTCAGGGCGCGGGAACCCGGTCCCGGCGCGAGCGCAGCGCCCGTACGCCGGCCACCGCCAGCAGCACCAGGACCAGCAGCGTCGACCAGCCGAGCTGACCGCGGGCCTCCGGGTCGAAGGCCATCAGCACCAGCACGGCCACGATGCCGGCCGCCGCCAGCCACGACAGGTAAGGGAAGCCGCGCATCCGCACCACCAGCAGGTGCGGGGACTCCCGCTCCAGCCGGCGGCGCAGCACCAGATGGGCGGCCGCGACGGTCAGCCACATGTACAGCATGGAACCGCCCATGGCCTTCGCCAGGAACGGCAGGATCCGCTCCGGCCAGCGGTGGTCGAGGGCGATGGCGACGAAGCCGAAGGCGGCCGACGCCGCGACGGCCGGGCGCGGCGCGCCCCGGGCGGAGGTGCGCAGCAGGGCCTGGGGGGCCTCGCCGCGCGCGGCGAGCGAATGGGCCATGCGGGAGGCGCCGTACAGGTTGGCGTTCATCGCGGACAGCAGGGCGATGAGCACCACGACCTCGATCAGCCGCCCCGCGCCGGGGATGCCGAGCCGGTCGAGGACGGCGACGTAGGGGCTGCGGCCGGGCGTGGCCGCGTCCCAGGGCAGCAGGGTGACGATCACCGCCATGGAGCCGAGGTAGAAGAGGCTGATCCGCCAGATCGCGCTGCCGACCGCCTTGGTGACGGAACGTGCGGGGTCGCCCGACTCCGCGGCGGCCATGGTGACGACCTCCATGCCGCCGAAGGCGAAGACCACCGTCAGCAGCCCGGCGACGACGCTGTCCCAGCCCTGCGGGAGGAAGCCGCCGCGGCCGGTCAGGTTGTCCATGCCGGGCGGTTCGACCCCGGGCACGGCCCCGCACAGGGCGGCGACGCCGAGGGCGAGGAAGGCGATGATGGCGGCGACCTTGATGCCCGCGAACCAGAACTCGGCCTCCCCGAACGAGGAGACCGAGAGCATGTTGGACTGGGTGAAGACGGCCAGGGCCACGAGGGCGATCGCCCACTGCGGTACGGCCGGCATCCACTGGTGCAGGATCGTCGCGGCGGCGATCAGCTCGATGGCGACGGCGATGACGGTCACCGCCCAGTACAGCCAGCCCGCGGTGAAGCCGGCCCAGCGGCCGAGGGCCCGCTCGGCGTAGACGGAGAACGAGCCGCTGGCGGGCATGGCCGCGGCCATCTCGCCGAGCATCCGCATGACCAGCAGGGCCAGGCTGGCGGCGAGCGCGTACGAGAGGATGATGGCCGGGCCGGCGATCCGCAGGCCGGTCCCGGAGCCGACGAACAGGCCGGCTCCGATGACGCCCCCGAGGGCCAGCATGGTCAGGTGGCGGGGGCGCAGGGCACCGGCGAGTTCCCCGTCGGCCGGGGCGGGCGCCGTGGTGGCCGTGGGGGCCGTGGGCGTGGGTGGTGTCTGGGTGAGTGGAGCGGGCATGTGCGGTTCCCCCGTGGGCAGAGGCGGGCGGGGCCGGCGTCCGTGGCGCCGGCCCCGCGTCACCGTGCGGGTCAAGAAGAGGCGCGCTGGAGCGTCGCGGTGTGCAGTTCGCCGGCGCGGCCGCCGTCGGGGGTGGCGTACGTCCAGTAGACGCTGACGGTGCCGTGGCCGAGGTCCATGACGTGGCTGACGGTCATGCCGGAGGCCTCGACCCAGTTGACGAAGTAGAGGCCCTCGCCCACGGCGCGGACGGAGAGCTTCTCCCGGCCGCTGTGCCCGGCCATCGGGCCTTCCAGCGCGGTCCAGTCGAGGGTGGTGCCGTCGGCGGAGTAGGAGTTGCGCAGGACGGCGCCATTGTCGAGCGTCAGGACGTACGTGTGCCCGGCGAAGGCGGGCACGGCGGCGGCGACGGAGGCCGTGGCCGGGGCGGGAGCGGGGGCCGGGGCCGCCGCCTGTGCGGAGGGGGCGGCGGCGAGGGCGATCAGGGCGGCGGCGGCGAGGGCCGGGACGGTGGTGCGCGGGCGCATGGCGGTTCCTTCTCGGTGGTGGTGGTGACGGGGGGTGGGCAGCGGGCGCAAGGGGCGCGTCACTGCGCGTACTGGTAGAAGCGGGTGTGGTCGAGCAGCTCCGAGGGCCGCACCTGCCACGGGGACATCGGCTCGTCGAGGCTGATGACACGGCCGTGCTGGGGGTCGGAGGCGGGCAGGGGCCGGCGCGGCTCGTAGACCGAGCCGGGGTGCCGGGCCTGCCAGCGGGCCCAGATGAGGTCGATGAAGGTGTGGTGGAGCCAGAAGACCGGGTCGTTGGGCGAGGTCCCGCCGGTCATCTGGCCGCCGACCCACAGGTGGACCCGGTTGTGGTTGTGCCAGCCCTCCTTCTCCCCGACCGTCCAGCCCTCGACCTTGTTGCGGAAGCCGGCGGTGGTGGCGGTGGAGTCCCAGGGGGCGGAGTCGTACACCGGGTCGTCCACGGCCCGGGCCAGTTCGGCGGGGGTGGGGAGGGCGACCGGGTCGGCGGGGCGGCCGAAGTCGCGCATGAGGTACTTCTCCTCGGTGACGCCCACGTCCACCGGCCAGCCGCCCCGGTCGAAGGCGAACGGTCCCGTCATCACCCGGTGGTCGCCGGGACGGCCGTTGCCGCCGAGGAAGTCGTCCGTCCAGGGACTGGAGGTGGGCGACTGGTCGGTGGTCCAGTCCCAGTAGGGCAGGGTCACCTTCGGGTCGACCCGCTGGAGGGCCCGTTCGAACTCCAGCAGGTACTGGCGGTGCCAGGGGAAGAAGGAGGGGGACATGTGGCCCACCCGCTGCCCTCCCTCGCCGTCGGAGACGAAGTACTGGCCGTGCAACCGGACGAACTCGTCGTAGACCCCGCGTCGTTTGACCTCCAGGAGGGCCCCCACGAACCTCGCGCGCTCCTCCGCGTCCAGGTCCTTCTGGTTCTTGCGCGTGTACACGTGTGCTTGTTCCTCGATCCGTCGTAGCCCTGCGGGACGTCAGTGGTGGTGGAGCCGTGCCGTGGAGAGCTGCGCGGTGCCGATCTCGTCCACCGCCGCCCGCGCCACCTCCAGCGGCGTGGGGAAGGACTGGTAGTGGTTGACCAGGCTGAGGTAGCTGCCGTCGGCGCGGCGCATCACGTGCAGCGGGCGGCCGTCGATGCTGATCTCGATGCCGGGGCCGGTGGACGGGGCCGTGGCGCTGCGGGCGGAGGCCTGGCGCACGGCCACGGGGCCTCCCTGGATGCGCCGGCCCCGGTAGACCTCGTCGAAGCCGCCCGGGAGCGGGCCCTGCCCGGCGGGGGTGCCGGCCTGTGCGGGGGCGTCGGGGCGGGCGGGGTCGGCCAGGACGATCGGGGCGACGGCGGCGCTGGTGCCGACCACGACGGCCGTGGTCAGGGCGGCCCGCATCATGTCCCGGCGGGTGATCGTGTTCACGCGTACTGCTCCTGGGGGGTGGTGATGTCCTGGACGACCGCCCGGACGATGTCGTCGGCCCGTTCGAGGACGGAGGGCATGCCGGAGGTGAAGAAGAGCGTCCCGGCGCCCATGTCGCCGATGGCGTGCATCCGGCGGTGGGGCCGGCCGCCGCCCACGGCCCGGCTGGTGGACGGTTCGACGTGCAGGCCGCCGTAGGGGTGGTACTCGCCGATGCCGTCCTCGACGAGGGATTCGACGAACGGGCGGGCCTGGGCGGGGACCCGGTGGGAGGGCGCGCTGACGGCGTTGACGACGACGTCGCTCTCGTACTCGCCGCCGTCGGCCCCGATGTGGAATCCGGTGCCGGCCAGCGGCTTGACGTTCCACAGGCCGCGCAGGACGCGCAGCCGGCCGCTCTCGTGCAGCTCCAGCAGTGTGCGGGCGTTGGCCGGGGGCATCGGGCAGCACAGGCTCATCACGGCCCGGTAGTGGTGCTCCCGGATGAAGTCCTGGTCGGCGGTGCGCAGCAGGGTCCAGGCGTCGGGGCCGCTCTCGGGGACGGCGTGCTGCATGACGCGCATGCCGGTGTCGGGCTCGTCGATGCGGTCGTACTGGCGGCGCAGCCGCTCCAGGGGGGATTCGCCGCCCAGGGAGGTCAGTTCGGCGACCACCGCGCGGGGGTCGGCGCCGTGTGCGGCCAGCTCCCGTTCCAGCAGCTCCAGTACGTCGTCCAGGCCGAGCCGGCCGTCGTGGCCGGCGGCGGCGCGGGCGTGCAGGGCGGCGGGGGTGAAGTGCCGGATCTCGGGGAAGACGGGCCGCTGCCGCACGGCCGGGAGGGCGCCGTTGCGGGAGGCCATGGTGATGCGGCCGCGGTGGCCGCCGGCGGCGAGGGTGACCACGGTGTCCACCGCTGCGAGGCCGGTGCCGAGGACGGTGACGTCCGCGTCGGCGGGGATCGCGGCGACCGTGTCGCGCAGGGGGTAGGGGTCGCCGAAGTAGCCCGCGTTCCCACTGAGTTCGTAGTGGTCGGCGGGCCGGCCGGCGCCGACCGCGCAGACGACGTAGTCGAAGGTGTGCGTACGGCCGTCGCGGGTGGTCAGCACCACCTCCTCCCCCGCCTCGCGGGCGGCGACGACGGCGTCGCGGACGACGCCGACGGGCCAGCCGCCGAGGGAGAGCTCGCCGACGGCGTTCTCGGCGGTGCGTTCCAGGTAGCCGCCGAACACGTGGCGGGGCGGGAAGTAGCCGTCGGCGGCGTAGTCGCCGTGCCCGTAGGGGAGTCCGCGGGCGCGCAGCCAGTCGAGGAAGTCGTCGGGGGCGCCGGTGCGGGCGCTCATCTCGGCCGGGATGATGTTGGCGAGGACGGTGTCGGTGTCGGGCTGGTAGGCGCGGCCGCGCCACAGGTTGTCCGAGGGTTCGAAGACGGTGACCGAGCCCCGGCCGCGGCCCTGGGTGCGGGAGAGCCGGTCCAGCAGGCAGACGGCCGCGGCCCCTCCGCCGACCAGGCCGATGCGCGTCGGCGGGCGGTCGTTCGTGTCGGTGGTCATGGTCGGCCTTTCGTGGGGAGGAGTCGGCGGGAGGGGCGCCCGCGGGCGTCAGTGCGCGGCGGCGGGTCGCGGCGCGGCCGCGGTGGCCGCGGGCGCCGCGGGGGTGGGACGGCGGCGGGAGCTCGCGTAGAGCAGGCCGAGGCCGATCAGCGCCCAGACGGCGAGCACCAGGACCGGGGCGGCCGCGCCGGCGCCGTCGAAGGGGCCGGAGGTGCGCAGCAGGGTCGCGGCGGCTCCGGCCGGGAGGAACTGGCCGATGGCGCCCAGCGGCTGGGGCAGCATCTCGGGGGCCGAGGCCAGTCCGGAGAGCGGGTTGCCGACGACGAACATCAGGACGGCGCCGACGGCTATGCCGGGCGGGCCGACCAGCGAGCCGAGGCCGGTGATGACGGAGACCATGGCCAGCTCCAGCAGGGCCACGATCCCGGCGTTGACGAAGTAGTTGCCGGGTGCCACCCCGCTGAGGTGCGTCAGCATCAGCGAGCTGAGGAGTCCGGAGGCGGCGGCGAAACCGATGACGCCGAGGAACCTGGCCCCGGCGGCGCGTACCTTGAGGACGAAGAGCAGGGCGGCGATCACGGCGGTGATCAGCAGGGGCAGGAAGCCCATGGCCAGGCCCGCGCCGTGCGGGTCGTCGGCGTCGGCGGGCACCACGTCGGTGACGAGGACCGGGCCGCCGGCGAGCTCCTGCGCCTGTCCGGTCAGCGTCTGGGCGACGGTGGGCGAGGCGGCGGAGGCCAGGCGCAGTTCGAGTCCGCCGGCGGCGGTGGGCAGCAGGGCCCCGTACGCCGTGCGGTCGCGCAGTGCGGCGTCGGCCTCCTCGGCGCCCGCGGCGGTCTTCACCGCGTACGCGCCGGGGGCCGCCTCGCGCAGCCGGTCGGCGAGCTGTTCGGCGCTCTGCGCGGCGCCGGGTGCGGAGGCGACGAGCACGGGCAGGTCCCGGGGCGCGGCGTGGGACGCCGCCCAGGAGAACCAGCCGCCGATCACGAACTGCACGATCGCGACGATGACGAGGACGGTGCGCGCTTCCGCGCGCGGTGAGGCAGTTGAACTCATGATTGCTTCCTGGGATCCGGTGCGGCCGGGGGCGTGGGGCGCGGGCGGCCCTACTCGTCGAGCAGGTCCGGCTGTTCGGCCGTGATCTCGTCCCACATGATCTGGAAGCTGTAGCGGCCGAGCTGTTCGTCACCGAAGCCGTCCCGGGCCAGCAGGGCCTGCTCGTGGGACATCGGGACGGGCCGGCCGGCGGACAGGGCCAGCAGCTGGACCTGGGCGCAGCTCTCGTAGGTGAAAAACCAGTGGACGGCTTCCTCCAGGGAGCCGCCCACGGTGATCAGGCCGTGGTGGCGCAGCAGCATGGCGCGCTTGGCGCCGAGGCGGTCGGCGATGTCCTGGCCGTGCTCGATCTTGATGGCGGGGCCGTCGTAGTCCCCGTACAGCACCTGGTCCTGGTAGAAGGCGGCGGATTCCTGGTCGTAGGGCTCCA
This sequence comes from Streptomyces racemochromogenes, assembly GCF_039535215.1. GTDB lineage: Bacteria > Actinomycetota > Actinomycetes > Streptomycetales > Streptomycetaceae > Streptomyces > Streptomyces racemochromogenes. The sequence continues at coordinate 6,498,255 of NZ_BAAAWT010000001.1, read as the reverse complement.
GGAGGCGTTCCAGGGCGCCGAGGGCCCGGGCGTGGACGGTGTGGCCGTGCGCGATGGCGTTGGCCCCGGGGCGCTCGTGGATCTTGGAGTGGATGGTGAAGGCGCTCGGGTTGACCTTGCCGGTGCCGTCGACGACGCGGCCGGTGGCGTCGACGCGGATCAGGTCGGCCACGCGGACGCGGTTGAAGGAGACGCCGAACGGGTTGACCCAGAAGGTGTCCAGGTCCTCGGGGTCACGGACCGAGATGTGGCCGGAGATCCCCTCGACGTAGCCGGCCTTGCCGAACAGCCGCATGGCGGCGGCCAGTCGCTGCTTGCGGTGGCGGCGCTCGTCGGCGGCGGAGGCGAACACCGGGTCGGCCGGGATGGGCAGGCCGGTGTGGGTGTCGGCGAGGAAGGCTTCGGGGGCGGTGGCTTCGGCTGCGTTCGCTTCGGGTGCGGTGGCTTCGGGTGCGGTGGTGGACACGTCGGGTCTCCTGGAAGGTCGGATTCGGGCCCGCCCGTCCCCGTTACCCCCACCCGCGCCAGGGCAGCGCGAAGCTCGCTGCGGGTAAGGGGGATTGCGCCGAAACCCCTGGTCAGTCGGGGTGTTGCGGCGGGGAGGGCGTCAGCTCCTGCACCTGAATCCTGTCCCACGCAGGGGTGCGTTTTCGGCCTCCAGCGGCCCGGAACGGCTTCATAACCGTGCGTTTCACCTTTGCGCAGCGGGCCGGATCACGGGCATAGCGGTACAGACCGCCCGCGGCGGCCGTGGCGGGACCTGTGGAGCTCAGGCTCCTGCGTCGGGTCCGGTCCAGTCGAAGGTGATGTGTTTGCTGGACTGGCCTTCCCGGCTCCAGTGGAAGCCGAAGGCGTCGGCCCGGTCGGCCGTGGCGCGGCCCCAGGTGGCGACCTGCCCCGGGCCGGTCTCGCAGCCGGGGAGGTTCGTCGACTGGACCCGTGCCCCCTGCGGGGTCGTGGGGCCGGTGAGGGCCACCGCGGCGGCCTCGACCCGGCCGGGGATGGTGGCCCGCCAGCCGCCGAGGTCCTCGTCGACCTCGATGCGGACGGGGGCGAAGTCCATGCCCCGCATCTCCGCGTTCATCATGGCGACCATCTCGGCCGGCCAGCTGCCCGCCTGACCGCCGAAGATCATCGCCAGTGCCTGGCGCTGGGCGTCGTCGGCGCGTTCGTCGAGGAAGACCGCCGCGTAGGTGTCGCTGTGCTCCGCCCACACGTTCCCGACGAAGGAGCCGAGCATCAGGACGTTCAGGCCGTCCAGCACCACCTCGCCGTAGTTGCCCTCGCGGATGTGCCAGGCGAGGACTCCGTCGCACTCGCCGTAGGTGGGCCGCTGGGCGAAGGAGCAGGGGCAGGGGACATCGCACCTGCACGTGTCGAACCAGTCCCCGGCCGCGTGCCAGGCCGGGACGGTGGTGGCCGTGGTCTCGGACATCTCATCGCCTCCACGTGACCGCGCGCCGCGCGGCGGGACGCACATGGCCGGCGGGTCCCCGGCGGGCATCGCCGGGGGGCGTTCGGCGGCGCGGGCCATCAGCTCGATTCTCCTCCCCCGGCCGCACCGGCGAAAGCGCTCACATGTCCATGTCTCCCATCGGCGCGTCCTGCAGGCCCGGCAGCAGCCAGTCCTGGAAGGGGGCGAGCACCGCGAGGACGAGGAAGGCGACGCCGACGGCCCGGGCCAGCCAGGGGCCCCGCCACCAGAGCTTCTCCAGGAAGATCACCCCGGCCACGGCCGCCATCGCGGCCACGTTCATCACCCCGAGCGGGATCAGCACGATCATCAGGCCCCAGCAGCAGCCGACGCAGTACAGGCCGTGGTGCGCGCCGACCCGCAGGTCCTTGGCCCACCGCCGGTAGCGCGCGTACCGGGCGAGCTGGAACATCGGGTTGCGGCAGTGCCGCAGGCAGATCCGCTTCAGCGGACCGAACTGCTGGAGGCCCGCGAGCAGGAAGGCCCCGGCTCCGATCCAGCGCGCCACCGCGGGACTGCCCCCGACCAGCCGCCCGGTCACCGCCAGCACTCCGTAGACCAGCAGCCCGAATGCGGTCCAGGCCAGCAGGTACCCGCTCACGAACCCGGTGATGCGCAGCACCCGGGCGGGGCCCGCCGAGTGGCGGCCGATGGCGCGGACCCAGGTGATGGCCACGGGCGCCACCGAGGGCAGCATCATCGCCGCCATCATGACCACCCACAGCGCCAGGAAGAGCGGGGGCGCCATGCCCATGGTGCCGGGCTCCACCCCCATCCGCCGGGACTGGCCGAGGGTGACCGTCCAGGCGAGTACGGCGATCAGTACCATCAGCGTCCAGCCGGCCGCCAGCTCGCGCCGGGGCAGCAGGACGGCGGGCCGGGCCGGCGCGGCTGCGCCGGGGCGGAGGTGCGGCATGGTGCGCCTCCCTGGGGCGCGTGTGCCCGAGGACCCCTCCAGCTCAGCACAGAACCGGCGGCCCGGCGATCCCGGGCCCAGCGGAGGGTTCGCACACTCTTCCGACCGGGTCCGCCCCCTCGGCTAACATGTTCGGGCCAACACCGACCGGGTGAAATATGAACATCGGCTGAAAATTGATATCTGAGGAACCACGAGCGCTTCCGCGCGAGAACAGCGCCCCCGCGACCGGGGACCGGCGCCGGCCACTCGTCCTCCTGTGGGCCGCGGTGGGCCTGACGGGCCTCGGGTTCCTCCTCGCCCTGGAGATCGCCGCGCGCCACTACGGCGTGCCGGGTCCGATCGTCAGCCAGGCGCGGGAGGCCGTCTACGCCCCCCGGTCGGGCACGGTGCTGTACGCGAGCATGGCCCTGATGATGGTCGTGCTCACCTGGCGCCAGCGCTTCGTCGCGCTGGGCGCCGCGATCGGCATCGACCTGGTCTTCTGGCTCGTCCGGTCGGCCGTCGGCGCCGAGAACATGGTCGGCAGCGGCGCCCTGTGGGTGACCCTGGGCGTTGCCGTCTTCGCCCTCGTACGCCGCACCGGAGCGGAGCGCGCCCTGCTGCTGAAGGGCGTCGGCCTGGCGCTGCTGCTGGTCGCCGGCCGCAAGACCGGCTACACCTGGCTGCTGATCACGTCGAAGACCCGGCCGATGGTCCTCGACCAGTACGTGGCGGCCGCCGACCACGCCCTGGGCAACCCCTCGTGGGTGGCGGGCCGGATCGTCGAGGCCGCCGGGCCGATCGGCCACCACGTCCTCGACTGGGTCTACATCCAGCTCGCCGTGGGCGCCGTCCTCGTCGCCCTGTACCAGCTGCGCGGCGTGGCCTCCGAGCGCCGTTTCCCGGCCCACCACCTGGTGCGCACGTTCCTGGTCGTCGGCCTGCTCGGGCCGGGCATCTACATGGTCTTCCCGGTGGTCGGGCCGATCTTCGCCTACGGCGTCGACGGCGGGCAGTGGGCGGTGGCCGACCTGTGGCCGCACACCGTGCCGTCCCCCGGCATCCCGCAGCCGATGCCCTTCGACGAGGTCACCCCGCGCAACTGCATGCCCAGCCTGCACACCGCCTGGGCCACCGCGATCTTCATCCACTCCCGCAAGGGCCCCCGCGCCCTGCGCTTCCTCGGCGCCTTCTGGCTGGTGGCCACGCTCGGCGCGACGCTCGGCTTCGGTTACCACTACGGGGCGGACATCATCTCCGGCGTGGTGTTCACCCTCACGATCGAGGCGGCGCTGCGCGCGCTCGCCCGCGGCTGGGACCGGCGGGCCACCCTGCTCGTCGCCCACGGAGCCGCGGTCTTCACCGCGCTCCTGGTGTCGTACCGCTTCCTGTCGGTGGAGCTGGCCGGACACCCGTGGGTCTTCGGGCCGCTGCTCCTCCTGGCCACGGCCTCGGTGGTCCACCACTACGTACGCACCACCAGGCTGTGGGACCGGCAACCGGGTCCGGCCCGGGTGCCGGCCCAGCGCCGCGAGCCGCAGCCCGAGCTGGTCTAAGGGGGCCGGCGGGCGTCCCGTGGCCGTCAGCGGCGGACCCGGGGCATGCCGAGGCCGATCCAGGAGATGATCTCGCGCTGGATCTCGTTGTTGCCGCCGCCGAAGGTGAAGATCACGGCGCTGCGGTAGCCGCGTTCCAGCTCGCCGTGCAGGACCGCGCCCGCCGAGCCGTCCTTGAGGGAGCCGGCCGCGCCGACCACCTCCATCAGCCAGGCGTACGCGTCCCTGCGCGCCTCCGAGCCGTACACCTTGACGGCGGAGGCGTCCTGCGGGGTGAGGGTGCCCGACTCGACGGCGCCCACCATCTGCCAGTTGAGCAGCTTCATCGCGTCGAGGCGGGCGTGGGTGCGGGCGAGGCGGCCGCGCACCCAGGACAGGTCGATCACGCGGCGCCCGTCGGCGAGCTTCGTCTCGGCGGCCCAGCGCTGTACGTCGTGCAGGGCCCGGATGGCCATGGTGCCGTGGGCCGCGAGGGTGACGCGCTCGTGGTTGAGCTGGTTGGTGATCAGGCGCCAGCCCTCGTTCTCCCGTCCCACGCGGCGGCTCGCGGGGACGCGGATGTCCTCGTAGTGGCTGGCGGTGGTGTCGTGCGAGGCCAGGGTGTTGATCAGGGTGCAGGAGTAGCCCGGGTCGGAGGTGGGGACCAGGAGCATGGTGATGCCCTTGTGGGCGGGGGCCCCGGGGTCGGTGCGGACGGCGAGCCAGACCCAGTCGGCGGTGTCGCCGTTGGTGGTCCAGATCTTCTGGCCGTTGACCACGTAGGTGCCGGTCTCCTCGTCGCCCTCGCGGACTGCCTTGCACTTGAGGGCGGCCAGGTCGGTTCCGGCGTCGGGCTCGCTGTAGCCGATGGCGAAGTCGATCTCCCCGGAGAGGATCCTGGGGAGGAAGTACGCCTTCTGCTCGTCGGTGCCGAACCGCATGATCGTCGGGCCGACCGTGTTCAGCGCCATCAGCGGCAGCGGTACGACGGCCTGCGCGGCCTCGTCGAAGAAGATGAACTGGTCCATCGCCGACATGCCCCGGCCGCCGTACTCCTTCGGCCAGCCCACGCCGAGCCAGCCGTCCGCGCCGAGGCGGCGGATGGTCTCCCGGTAGAAGCGCTTCTGCGCGGCGGGGTCCTCGTAGCGGGCGTGGACGTCCTCGGGCACGAGCTCGGCGAAGTAGGCGCGCAGTTCGGCGCGCAACTGCTGCTGCTCAGGCGTGTATTCGAGGTGCACGGCCCCTCCGGAGGTTCGGCGGCACTGCCGGTCGCTGTGGTGGCGGCGGTCAGAGTAGAACCCGTTACAGGAATAGGGAAGGGCCGGGAGTTCCACGGGGAACTCCCGGCCCTGGGGCTGCCGTCGGGTCAGGGCCGGGCCAGGGCCCCGATCATCGCCTCGGCCGTCGCCGCCATCGCCGTGCGGGCGGCGGTGAGGTAGGGGCGGGGGTCGGCCGGGGTGAGGTGGGTGCGGATGGCGTCGGTCATGGCCAGGTTGAGGGCGGTGCCGATGTTGACCTTGCGGATGCCGCCGGCCACGGCCGCCGCGAGTTCCCCGTCGGGCAGGCCGGAGGAGCCGTGCAGGACCAGCGGGACGTCCACGGTCTTGGCGAGGCGGGCCAGCAGGGCGTGGTCGAGGGCGGCGGTCCGGGTGGTCATGGCGTGGCTGCTGCCGACGGCCACGGCCAGGGCGTCGACCCCGGAGTCGGCGACGAACCGCCGGGCTTCGTCCGGGTCGGTACGGGCGCCCGGCGCGTGCGGGTCGAGCGGCGCGGCCCCGTTCTTGCCGCCGACCTCACCCAGCTCCGCCTCGATCCACAGGCCGTTGGCGTGGGCCCAGTCGGCGGCGGACCGGGTGGACTCCAGGTTCTCTGCGTAGGGCAGGTGCGCGGCGTCGTACATCACCGATCCGAAGCCGGCGTCCGCGGCCTGCCGCAGCAGGTCGGGGCTCTTGACGTGGTCGAGGTGCAGCCCGACGGGCACCCGGGCGGCCTCCGCGCAGGCGGCTGCGGCCCGGGCGATGGGCAGCAGGGCCCCGCGGCGGAACTTCACGGCGTTCTCGCTGAGTTGCAGGATGACGGGCAGGCCCGCCCGTTCGGCGCCCTCGACCACGGCTTCGGCGTGTTCCAGGGTGATGATGTTGAACGCGGCGACGGCGCCGCCTGCCGCGGCCGCCTCGGCGACGAGGGTGCCCGCCGGGGCGAGGCTCATCGGACCGCCCCCTCGCCCGCGGTGAGGATCACGGAGCGGGTGAGGTTGCGGGGCGCGTCGGGGTCCAGGCCCCGGTGCACGGCGACGGCGACGGCGAGGCGCTGCACGCGGACCAGCTCGGCGAGCGGGTCGAGTTCCCCGTCCACCCACTCGGCGCCGGTGCGCAGGACCTGTTCGGCGATGCCGTCGGGGGTGCCGCCCAGTGACCAGGTGACGGAGCCGGGCCCGGTGACGCTGACGGGGCCGTGCCGGTACTCCATCGCGGGGTAGGCCTCGGCCCACGACAGGGAGGCCTCGCGCATCTTCAGGGCGGCCTCGTGGGCCAGGCCGACGCTCCAGCCCCGTCCGAGGAAGGTGAACTGGCCGCGGGCCTCCAGGCCGTTGGGCAGCGGCAGGTCGAGGGCGGTGCGGGCGTCGGCGACCACGCGGGGGGTGTGGCCGCCGAGGTGGGCCCGCAGCAGGGTGAGGGCGGTGGTGGCGAAGCGGGTCTGGACGACGGACCGCTCGTCGGCGAAGTCCAGTACGACGAGGTCGTCCGCGAGGGTCGCCACCGGGGTGTCCGGGTCCCCGATGACGGCGGTGGTCGGGATGCCGGCCCCGCGCAGTCCGGCGAGCAGGTCCAGCACCTCGGTGGTGGTCCCGGACCGGGTGAGGGCGACGACCCGGTCGTAGCGGCGGTGGCGGGGGAACTCGGAGGCGGGGAAGGCGTCGGTCTCCCCGTGCCCGGCCTCCTCGCGCAGGGCGGCGGCGGCCTGTGCCATGTAGTACGAGGTGCCGCAGCCGATGACCGCGGTACGCTCGCCGGCTCCCGGCAGCACCGCCCGGTGGGCCGGGGCCAGTTCGGCGGCCCGCTCCCAGGTGTCGGGCTGGGTGGCCAACTCGTACGCGACGTGACTCATGCGGGCTCCTTGCGCGTGTGATGCGTGCGTCGGCTGCGAACCGACCGGACTTCCCTGCGTGTTCCTGCAAGGTATCGGGCCGTTTCGCGCAACTTCAAGCATCTCCGGGGCGATCCGCTGGGTTAATCTCGACGGCGGGGCCCGGCAGCGTGCCGGTGGACGACAGGGAGGGGCGCCATGACCCGCGAGGAACGCTGGCGGAGACTGCTGGACCTGCTGGTGGAGCGGGACGGGCTGGAGGTGGAGGCCGCCGCCGGGGCGCTCGGCGTCTCCGCCGCGACCATCCGCCGCGACCTCGACCAGCTCGCCGAGCAGCAGCTGCTGGTCCGCACGCGCGGCGGGGCGGTGCCGCACGGGGTCTCCTACGAACTCCCCCTGCGCTACCGCACCTCCCGCCGGGCCGCCGAGAAGCGCCGGATCAGCGAGGCGGTCGCGGCGCTGATCGCGCCGGGCGAGGTGGTCGGCCTGACGGGCGGCACCACCACGACGGAGGTCGCCCGCGCCCTCGCCGCCCGCCCCGACCTGGCCGGGCCGGCGGGCGGCCCGCCCGTGCTCACGGTGGTCACCAACGCCCTGAACATCGCGGGCGAGCTGGTGATCCGGCCGCAGTTCAAGATCGTCCTGACGGGCGGGGTGGCGCGCCCCCAGTCGTACGAACTGACCGGCCCGCTGGCGCAGCAGACGCTGGGCATGCTGTCGATGGACACGGCCGTGCTCGGCGTGGACGCCTTCGACCCGGCCGACGGCGCGGCCACCCGCCACGAGGACGAGGCCGCCGTCAACGCCCTGCTCTGCGAGCGGGCCCGCCGCCTGGTCGTCGCGGCGGACTCCACGAAGCTGGGCGTCCGCGCCTTCGCCCGCATCTGCGCCACCTCCGCCGTGGACGTCCTGGTGACGGACACCGCCCTGACGGAGGCCGCCGCCCGGCCCTTCCGGGACGCGGGCGTGGACGTCGTACGCGTCTGACGCGGGGCGGGAGTCAGACCCCGCGGGTCGCCCGGCCCCCTCCCCTTTCAGCCCAGCTTCGCGAAACCGGCGAGCTGTTCGCGCGGGTCGAAGGTGACCCGGATCCGGGCGATCCTGCCGTCCTCCACGTGCATCCAGTTCGCGGTGGGCGTCGGCGGCGCGATGCTGGTGCGCAGGTCGAACCAGGTGATCACCTCGCTGCCCTCCGCCACCCGGACCTTCACGTCGATGCGCTCCAGGACCCGGCCCATCCTCCTCAGTCCGGCCAGCGCCTCCTCCACCCCCGACGCCTTCCCCAGCGTCCCGACGAAGTCGACGTCATCGGCCAGCAGCCCCCGTACGGTCTCGAAGTCGCCCGCCTCCCAGGCGGTGAAGTAGGTCTCGGCGAGTTCTCGCGCGGTCTTCGTCGTCGTCATGCCCCCATCCTCCGGCCGGGCTCCGCCATCCGTCCAACAGATGATGGCGATGGGATCTATCATCCCAGGACATGGAGATGCATCAGCTGCGCTACTTCGCCGCCGTGGTGGACGAGGGCACCTTCACCGGTGCCGCCCACCGCCTGCACGTCAGCCAGTCGGGCATCAGCACCCAAGTGGCGAAACTGGAGCGCGAGCTGGGTCAGCGGCTGCTGGACCGCGCCGGACGCCGGGTGGGCCTCACCCCGGCCGGGGAGGCCGTCCTCCCCCTCGCGAGGAACGCCCTCGCCACCCTCGACGCCATCCGGCACACCGCGGCCGAGTTCGCCGACGCCGTCCGCGGCCGGGTCCGGCTCGGCATGATCGCGGGCTGCTCGATCGAGCCCTTCCTGGACACCGTCGCCGACCTCGGCCGCACCCACCCCGGCATCGAACTGAGCCTGCACGAGGAGCACTCCGACGCCCTCCAGGCCCAGGTGCTGGCCGGCTCCCTCGACCTGGCCCTGATCGGCTACGCGGGCGAGACCGCCCCGGGCCTGGAGGCGGACGTCGTCATCGACGAGCCCCTCGCGGCCGTCGTCCCGGCCGGGCACCCGCTCGACCGGCCGGAACTGCGGCTCGCCGGCCTCCGCGACGAGAAGGTCCTCTGCCTCTCCCGGGGCACCGGCATCCGCGCCGCCTACGAGGACTCCTGCCGCCGGCTCGGCCTCGAACCCCGCGTGGACCTCGACGCCGGCTCCCCCGCCGCCCTGCTCCGCCTCGCCGAGCGCGGCGCGGGCGTCGCCGTGCTGAGCGCCTCCTCCGCCGAGGGCGCGGGCCTGCGGACGGTCCCGCTCACCGACGCCGCCACGCACGCCCGGCTCGGCCTCGTCGTCCGCGCCGACCAGCACTCCCCGGCCGTACGGCTCCTGCGGAGCAGCCTCCTCACGGCGCTGCGTGCCGAGGAGGTCCCGGCGCCACCGCCACACCGGTCGGCCCGTCCCCCACGGCCACCGTGTCCGTGACGCGGGCCGTCGCGGTGTCGATGACCGACAGGGTGTCCGAGTCGAAGTCGCTGACGTACACCCGGGAGCCGTCCGGGGTGACGGCGAGGCCGTTGGGGCCGTCCCCCACGGCGACGGTGTCCGTGACGGCACGCGCGCGGGTGCTGATCACGGACACCGCGTCGGACCCGATGTCGGCCACGTACACCTCGCGGCCGTCCGGGCTCACCCCGATCCCCGCGGGCTGGTCCCCGACCGGGACGCGGTCCGTTTCGGCGCCGGCGCGGACGTCGACCACCGACACGTCGTCCGAGGTCAGGTTGGAGACGTACAGGTGACGGCCGTCGGGGCCGAGCACCAGCGCGGTCGGCCCCTCGCCGACGGGGATGGTGCCGCGCACCGTCGCGGTCGCGGTGCGGACCACCGAGACGGTGCCGGACCCGGCGTTGGCGACGTACAGGGTGCACCCGTCGGGCGACACCGCCACGCCCAGCGGGGCGTCGCCCACGGCGATGGTGTCCGTCACGGCGGGGGTGCGGCCGCTGATCACCGACACCTCGTCCGACGCGACGTTCGCCACGTAGACGTTCCGGCCGTCGGGCGAGACCGTGACCCGGCTCGGTTCGTCCCCGACCGGGACGGTGGCGATGACCCGCCTGGTACGGGCGTCGATCACCGACACGGTGTCCGCGGCGGAGTCGGTGACGTAGACGCGGGAGCCGTCCGGGGCGACGGCCACGCTGTCCGGGCCGTCCCCGACCGGGACACGGTCCACGACCGTGCCGGAGTCGGCGTCGACGACCGACACCGTGTCGGAGTGGAGGTCGGCGACGTAGATGAGGGCACCGGGCCGCGGGGAAGCTCCCGCCGGGGAAGCGGTTCCCGCCGGTCCCAGCAGCGCCGCCGCCACGCACACCGCCACGGCCGCCCGCCGTCCCCTGTCCTGATTCCTCGTCATGGGGCCACGCTAGGGCTCTGGATCGGAAACCCGTGGGAGGCCCGCGCTCAGGCCGGCCGGACGGACACCCCTTGGCGGACACGGGCGGCGATCGTGCGGGCGCAGGCCAGGGCCTCGGCGTGCGTGGTGTCGACCTCCAGGTCGTAGGCGACGCCCTCGTGGACCACCGCCGCCTGGGAGGCCGCCATGCCCGGGACGCGGTCGCCGCGGGCGATCTCCCGGCCGGCGGCGGCCTCGGGGTCGCACCGGACGGCGACCCACAGCACGTCCAGGCCGTCCGTGGCCCGCAGCCAGCGCCCCTGGGACTCGGCCCCGCCGAGGAACACGTCGTCGACGACGATCCGGGCACCGGCCCGGACCATCGCCGCGATGCCCTCCATCCAGGCCGCCTCCAGCGCCCGGAAGTCCGCCCCGACGTCCACGCCGCCGTCCTGCGCGAACACGATCCCCCCGTCCGCGCCCCGCATCCTCGCGGGCAGCGAGTCGACGAAGGAGTCGCATCCGTACGCCAGCCACGGCTCGGGCAGTTCGGCCTGGAGGCAGCGCACGATCCCGGACTTCCCCGAGCTGGACGCGCCGTTGAGAACGATCATCCGAATGGTCATCGCGTCACCGTAGGGCGGCCGGCGGCCGGTTGGACAGCGGGTTTCGGCGCCGGCGCCCTCAGTGCGCCGGGACCCGCCGGGCCTCCCGGGCCAGGGCCGCCAGGACCGGGGCGATCAGCGGGTGGGACTCGGCGCCGCGGCGGGTGGCGGCGAAGACCCGGCGGGTGGCGGCCGGGCCCGCGACCGGGCGCACCCGGACCTCCTTGAGGTCCATGCCGCGCAGCGCCGAACGCGGCACCAGCGCCACCCCCGCGCCCGCGCCGACCAGGGCGGTCACCGCCCGGAAGTCGTCGGAGGAGTGCACGAAGCGCGGCTGGAAGCCGGCCAGCTCGCACGCCAGCAGGGTCACGTCGTAGCAGGGGTTGCCCGGGTACTGGCCCACCCAGTCCGCGTCGGAGAGGTCCGCCAGCGCCACGGCGGGCGGGTCGGCGAGCGGGTGCCCGGCGGGGAGCACCGCGTCGAAGGGCTCCGCGTAGAGCGGGAGCACCGACAGCCTGCCGTCGTCGGCGCCCGGCGCGCCCCGGTACTCCACCGCGAGGGCCAGGTCGGCCTCCCCGTCGAGCAGCAGCGGCAGGCTCTGGTCGCCCTCCGCGTCCCGGACCCGGAGCCGGATGCCCGGGTGTTCCAGGGCGAGGCGGGCGATGGCGGGGGCCAGCACCTCGGCGATGCCGGTGGCGAAGGCCGCCACCGTGACCTCCCCGGCGGAACCGCCCGCGTAGGCGGCGAGTTCCGCCTCCGCGCGCTCCAGCTGGGCCAGCACCTCGTGGGCGTGGCCCAGCAGGATCTCCCCGGCCGCGGTGAGCCGTACGCCGCGGCCGCTGCGGGTCAGCAGCGCGTGGCCGGTCTCCTGTTCCAGCGCGGCGAGCTGCTGGGATACGGCGGAGGGGGTGAGGTACAGCGCTGCGGCCGCGGCGGTCACCGTACGGTGGTCCGCCACGGCCCGCAGGACGCGCAGCCGGCGGGGGTCGATCACACCCCCATGATGTCAGCCCTGAGCAGCGGAAAGCGCCGCGCGGGCGTCCACGAAGGCGGCCACCGCGCGCTCCACGTCGGCCGTCGAGTGGGCCGCCGAGAGCTGGACGCGGATACGGGCCGCGCCGAGCGGGACGACCGGGTACGAGAAGCCGATCACATACACGCCGCGCTCCAGCAGCAGCTCCGCCATCCGGCCCGCCTCGGCGGCGTCGCCGATCATGACGGGGGCGATGGCGTGGTCGCCGGGGAGGATCTCGAAGCCGGCCTCGGTCATCTTCGTGCGGAAGAGCTTCGTGTTGGCCGCGAGGCGCTCGCGCAGGTCGCCGGCGGACTCCAGCAGGTCGAGGACCTTCAGGGAGGCGGCGGCGATAACGGGGGCGAGGGAGTTGGAGAAGAGGTACGGGCGCGAGCGCTGGCGCAGCAGCTCGACGATCTCGGCGCGGGCGGCGACGTAGCCGCCGGAGGCGCCGCCGAGGGCCTTGCCGAGGGTGCCGGTGATGATGTCGATCCGGTCCATGACGCCGTGCAGCTCGGGGGTGCCGCGGCCCCCGGGGCCGACGAAGCCGACGGCGTGCGAGTCGTCGACCATGACCATGGCGTCGTAGCGGTCGGCGAGGTCGCAGATCTCCTGGAGCGGGGCGACGTAGCCGTCCATGGAGAAGACGCCGTCGGTGACGATGAGCTTGCGGCGGGCGCCGCCCTCGGAGGCCTCCTTCAGGCGGGCCTCCAGCTCGGCCATGTCGCGGTTGGCGTAGCGGAAGCGGCGGGCCTTGGAGAGGCGGATGCCGTCGATGATCGAGGCGTGGTTGAGGGCGTCGGAGATCACCGCGTCCTCGGCGCCGAGGAGGGTCTCGAAGACGCCGCCGTTGGCGTCGAAGCAGGAGGAGTAGAGGATCGTGTCCTCCTGGCCGAGGAAGGCCGACAGGCGGGCCTCCAGCTCCTTGTGCACCTCCTGGGTGCCGCAGATGAAGCGGACCGAGGCCATGCCGTAGCCCCAGCGGTCGAGGGCGTCCTTGGCGGCGGCGACCACCTCGGGGTGGTCGGCGAGGCCGAGGTAGTTGTTGGCGCAGAAGTTCAGCACCTCGCCGGGGGCGCCGCCCGCGGTGACGGCGACGGCGGCGTTCTGCGGGGTGCCGATGACGCGCTCGGGCTTGTGCAGGCCCGCGGCGCGGATCTCGTCGAGGGTGGTGCGGAGGTCGTCGCGTACGGACTCGAACATGGGCTTCGGTTTCTCCTTGTGCGGATCGCCGTCCGGCGGACGGGGAGGAGGGGGCCGGGCCCCGCGGAGGGGGGAGGGTGTGCGGGGCCCGGCCCGGAGGGAGATGGTCTTGTGGCCGCGGGGCCGGCCGGCCCTGCTACGCCGGGGTTTCCGGACCGGGACCGGGCTCGGGGCGCGGACCGCGGTCCTGGTCCGGCGCCCCCGGCAGGGGCCGCCGGGGGCTCCCGCGCCGGGACCGGTCAGGGGGCCCGCCGCAGGGGGCGGGCCCGGCCGGGTCCTGGCCGGGGTCCACGGCCGGAGCCGGGGTCTTCATCCGGGTCCGGGCGGGGGCCGGGGCGGGGTGCCGCCGGGCCTACGCGGTCCAGTCGAGGATGATCTTGCCGCTGCGGGCGGTCGCGGCCTCGTCGAAGGCGGCCTGGAAGTCGCGGTGCGAGTAGCGGCCGGTGATGACCGGGGACAGGTCGAGCCCGCCCTCCAGCAGCACCGTCATCGCGTACCAGGTCTCGAACATCTCGCGCCCGTAGATCCCCTTGATGGTGATCATCGACGTGACGACCTTCGCCCAGTCCACCGGGAACTCCTGGGCCGGCAGCCCGAGCATCGCGATCCTGCCGCCGTGCGTCATGTTGTCGATCATGTCGCGCATCGCCTCCGCGCGGCCCGACATCTCCAGGCCGATGTCGAAGCCCTCCCGCAGCCCCAGCCGCGTCTGCGCCTTGGCGATGGAGGACTCGGCGACGTTCACCGCGAGCGTGGCGCCCGCCTTGCGGGCGATCTCCAGCCGCTCGGGGCTGACGTCGGTGATGACCACGTTCCGCGCACCGGCGTGCCTGGCGACGGCCGCCGCCATGATGCCGATCGGGCCCGCGCCCGTGATCAGCACGTCCTCGCCGACCAGCGGGAAGGACAGCGCGGTGTGCACGGCGTTGCCGAAGGGGTCGAAGATGGCCGCCACGTCCAGGTCCACGGCGGTCCGGTGCACCCACACGTTCTGCGCGGGCAGGACCACGTACTCGGCGAAGGCGCCGTCGCGGCCGACCCCGAGCCCGATCGTGGAGCGGCACAGGTGGCGGCGGCCTGCCAGGCAGTTGCGGCACTTGCCGCACACCAGGTGGCCCTCGCCGCTGACCAGGGCGCCGGTCTCGATGTCGCGGACGTCCGCGCCCACCGCCGCGACCTCGCCGACGAACTCGTGGCCGAGCACGAGCGGGGTCTTGACGGCGCCCTGCGCCCAGCCGTCCCAGGCGCGGATGTGCAGGTCGGTGCCGCAGATACCGGTCCGCAGCACCTTGATCAGCACGTCACCGGGGCCGTACTCGGGCTCGGGGACGTCCATGAGCCACAGCCCGGGCTCGGCCTTGTGCTTGACGAGTGCCTTCATGGCGGTGGCTCCAGGCGTGCGAAGGGTGTTGCCGCTCCCGCCGGTACGCGGGTGGCGCTGGTGACGGGCACCAATCTGCCGACCGTCGCGGTGATCAGTCCATCGAGACTTTCTTAAGCGGGTCGACAGCGCAGCTTCACGCCTATGCTCCTCCCTGGACGGGTACGGGGCCCGGGGGCGGAAGCCGCGCTATGGTCCGTCACCGGGGAAAAGGGGAGGTGAGGGGCGTGCCGAGTCTGCGCAGCAGGGCGCTTTCGGCCGCACTGGTGGCGACGGGGCGGCGAAGACGGCTCGCGACGGCCGAAGCGGTCCGGGCCACCGTGGCCCGGGCGGCCCGCAGGCCCGCTTCGCACCTGCCGCCCCGTTCGCTGGGCCGGGTCGCGGAACTGTCGCGGACCTTCGTCGGGGCCTGGCCGGTGTACGACGCCTCACCGCGCGGGCAGGAGCCCGTGGCGCGGGTGCTGTACGTGCACGGCGGGGCGTACGTCGACGAGCTGGTCCGGCCGCACTGGTCGCTGATCCGGACCCTGGTGACCCGGGCCCGGGCCCGGGTGGTCGTCCCGGCGTACGTGCTCGCCCCGCGCGGCACCGCCGACCGGAACGTCCCGGTGGCCGCCGACCTGCTGAGCGGTCTGATCGAGAGCGGCGGTGCCGGCGGGACGGTGCTGATCGGGGACTCCGCGGGCGCCGGGCTGGCGCTGGCCGCCGCGCAGCGGCTGCGGGAGCGGACCGGGGCGCAGCCGTCACGGATCGTGCTGATCTCCCCCTGGCTCGACCTGAGCATGAGCCACCCGGGCCAGGCCGCGCTGGAGGCGGTCGATCCGGTGCTGGCCCGGGCGGGACTGGCCGAGGCGGGACGGCTGTACGCGGGGACCCTCGCGGCGGACGACCCCCGGGTGAGCCCGCTGCACGGCTCCTTCGACGGTCTGGCCCCGCTGACGGTGTTCACCGGGACCCGGGACGTGCTGGCCACCGACAGCCACGAGCTGCGGCGGCGGGCCGCCGCGGCCGGGGCACGGGTGGAGTGGCACGAGGAGCCGGGCATGCCGCACGGGTACCCGCTGCTGCCGGTCCCGGAGGGGCGGGCGGCCCGGGACCGGATCGTCGAACTCATCGGGGAGACCGCCGGACAGGACTGACCGGGGGGCAATGGGCCGGGGCGCAGCACCCCTCAGGCCGTGCACGTCATGAGGGAGCTGACGGGCCAGGCCCGGTACGCCGTCCAGTACGCCTCGTCGCGCGCGGCGTCGGCGGGCGGGGTGCGGGAGGGCTGCCAGGCGACGGTGCTGAAGCCGGCGTCGACGGCGGCTTCGGCGAAGTCGGCGTGCGCCCATTCGCGGTACTCGAAGTGCTGCGGGGGCTCGGTCAGGAACTGTGCCTTCAGCAGCGGGGCGTCGCCGTCCGGCACCCGGTCGAGGATGCGCATCCCGTACGGGGACCAGTCGACCCGCGGGTACGCCCCCGGGTTGCGGACGAGCGACAGGAGGCGGCCGCCGGGGCGCAGGTTGGCGCGGATGCCGCGGAACATGGCGTGCAGGGCCGCCCGGTCGGGGGCGTGGCTGAACAGGTAGACGGCGGTGGCCAGGTCGAAGGGGCCGAGCTGCGGCATGTCGGCGGCGTCCGCGACCACGTACTCGACGGGGGCGGAGGGGGGCGCCGACGCGCGGGCCCGGCGGACCCGGTCCGGGCAGTGGTCGACGCCGACGGTACGCCGGGCGCCGCCGCTCGCCAGGAGTGCGGCGGTGCCGCCGTGCCCGCAGGCCACGTCGAGGGTGTCGAGGTCGCGGACCCCGCCGAGGGCGTCGAGGGCGGTGCGCAGGGTGAAGGCGTCGGCCGCCGTGAACGCCGCGCGGGGCGCCGGGTGCGTGTCGTCGTACGCGTGTCGCATGCCGGATGCCTCCCCGGCGGGGGTGCGGCCGACGGCGTGCGCGGCGGCCCGTTCCCCCCTTCGGGGGAGGCGTTCGGCGCATCGGCGCGCCCTGGGGTGTCAGGCGGGCGCGCGGCCGGACGTGGAGCGGCCCGGGGCGAACGGGTGCGGCCGCCGGGGGCGAGGGCGCATCCTTGCTGTGTGACGGCGACAGCGGACGGTTCCGGCCCGGCCACCGCCGCCAGGGACCGGGCGCTCGCGCGGGCGGTGGCGGGCGCCGTGGAGGCGGTCGGCGGGTACGCGGGCGGGGTCTACCTGCGCTCGGGCACCGGTGGGCTGCTGCGGATGGCGCTGGTCACAGGCCTGCCGTGGCGGCTGTTCCGGCCGTGGTGGCGCATGCAGGTGAACCGGCCGTACCCGGTCGCCGAGGCCTACCGCACGGGGCAGGCGGTGCACCTGCCGGACGCGGAGGCGGCGATGCGGCGCTTCCCCCAGCTGATGGCCGGGCTGCCCTTCCGCTTCGGGTCGTTCTACGAGCCGGTCGGCGCCGGGCCGCGGCGGTTCGGGGTGCTGCTGGTGCTGCGGCCGGCGACGCCGGGGGCGGTGCTCGGGGCCCGAGAGCGGGAGCGGCTGCGGGCGGCGGCCGCCCGTCTGGCCGGGGAGCTGGAGGCGCTGCGGGCGGCCGGGGAGACGGTGCTGTGGGACGGTGATCCGCTGTGCCTGCCCTGGCCGGCGGCCGGTGTGGAGGCGGCCCGGGAGGCGGTGGACCGGCTCGAAGCGGTGCTGTCCGTGGACCGGCAGGGCGCGGTGGCCTTCGCCAACACCGCCGCCGAGGAGCTGCTCGGGCGGCCCGCGGCCCTGTTGCGCGGGCGCGCGCTGTGGGAGGTGCTGCCGTGGCTCGGCCAGTCCGCGTACGAGGACCATCTGCGCGGGGTGTTCCTCTCGGGTGCGCCGGTGCGCTTCGCCGCCCGGAGCGGACCCGCCGGTGCCGGGGCCGGGGCCGGGGCGGACGCGGCGGCGGACGCGGTGGCGGACCCCGGGCCCGGCACCGGTCGGCCCGTCGCCGAATGGCTGTCGGTGGGTCTGTACCCGGGCCCCTCGGGGGTGACGGTGACGCTGGAGGCCGCCGAGCCGCCCGCCTACGCCTCCGAGCCCGCGGCCGGGCCGGACACCGGCCTCGGTTCGCCCGCGGACCGGGCCTCCTCCCTGTACCGGCCGGTGGCCCTGGCCATCGCGCTGACCGAGGCGGTCACCGCGCGCCAGGTGGCGGCCGTGGTCACCGAGGAGCTGCTGCCCGCGTTCGGAGGCCGCCAGCTGGCGATCTACATGCTCGACGAGCGGCACCTGTACCTCGCCTGGGAGACCGGCTTCCCCACCGGGTTCCTGAACCGCTTCGACGGGGTCTCGCTGCACGAGCGGCTGCCCGGGGTGGAGACCCTGACCTCGGGCCGGCCGCTGTTCTTCGAGTCGATGGAGCACCTCGCCGCGGCCTATCCGGGGATCCCGCTGGACGCCGAGGTCGGGGCGCGCGCCTTCCTCCCGCTGATCGCCTCCGGCCGCCCGGTCGGCTCCTGCATCCTCGGCTTCGACCGGCGGCGCGGCTTCAGCCCCGAGGAACGTACGGTCCTCACGGCGCTGGCCGGCCTGATCGCGCAGGCCCTGGAGCGGGCCCGGCGCTACGACAGCGAGGCGGCGCTGGCCCGGGGGCTCCAGGCGGCCCTGCTGCCGCACCGGCTGCCGGTGCGGGGGGAGGTGGCCACGGTGGGCCGGTACCTGCCCGGGTCGGACGGCATGGAGGTCGGCGGCGACTGGTACGACGTCATCGAGACGGACGGGGGCCGGCTGGCGCTGGTCATCGGGGACGTCCAGGGCCACGGGGTGGCGGCCGCCGCGACCATGGGGCAACTGCGCAGCGCCGTAAGGGCCTTCGCGCTCAGCGGGAACGCCCCGGACCAGGTGGTGCGGGGGACGAACCAGCTGCTGATCGACCTGGACCCGGGCCAGTTCGCCAGCTGCTGCTACGTGCTGCTGGACCCCGGCTCCGGCCGGGCCCTGGCCGCCCGCGCGGGGCACCCGCAGCCGCTGCTGCGGCGGGCCGACGGCCGGGCGGAGGTGCTGGACCTGGCGGGCGGGGTGGTGCTCGGCATCGACCCGGGGGCACGCTACCCGGTGACGGAACTGACGCTGGGACCCGGCGAGGTGCTGGCCCTGTACACGGACGGGCTGGTGGAGGCGCCGGGGGCGGACATCGACGAAGGGGTGGAGCGGCTGCGGGCGGCACTGGCCGCCGCCCGGCCGTCGCCGCTGACGGAGGCGGCCGACCGGCTGGTCGCCGAGGCCGCCCGCACGCCGGACCGCCCGGACGACGTCGCCCTGCTGCTGGCCTCCCGCCCGGCCGGCCCGTCCGCCTGACGGCCCGGCGGCGCGTCCCCGCCCGCCCGACTCCGCCCGCCAGGCAAAGCGGAGGGAAATTCATTGGATCTCGCTGCGGTTCCCGCACCCCTCACCCGGCCAATATTTACGCGGCCTTAACACCGCAACCGGCGCGGCGGAGGGGTGATCCACGATGGATTCCGCAGGTGAACAGCTATTGACCTGCGGATCTCGTGGAGCTTGCATAGCGGCCCGGGAGCCACGCGAACGAAGTGCCCACCACCGCCCCGGAGGCGATACCGCTCCCGCACTCCTTCACCACACTGCCGATCGGAACCCCGCACCGATGACTGACACGATCAGCGCACCCCAGGCCCTGGCCCCGGCCACCGGCCCCACCCCGCAGAAGCTCAAGCGTTCCATCGGCGTCGTCGGCGGGACCCTGCTCACGCTGTCGTGCGTGACGCCCGCCTCGACCCTCTTCGTCGTCGTGCCCGACCTCTTCTCGGGGCTCGGCACCTGGACCGCGCTCACCATCGCCATCGGCTCGCTGCTCTGCGTCGGCGTGGCCTTCTGTTACTCGGAGCTGGGCACGCTGATCCCCAGCGCCGGCGGCGAGTACGCCATGGTCTCCACCCTCGCGGGCCGGCTCGCCGGCTGGCTCGTCTTCGTGCTGTCCCTGCTCGTGGTCATGATCGTGCCGCCCGTGATCGCCATGGGCACGGCCGACTACCTCTCCCCCGTGGTCGACGTACCGGCTCCGGTGGCCGGCGGCGCCGTGATGCTGCTGGCCACCCTCGCCGGCCTGCTGGACCTGCGCGCCAACGCCTGGATCACGGGCATCTTCCTCGTGCTGGAGGTGGTCGCCGCCGCGCTGGTCGCCGTGCTCGGCTTCGCCCACAGCGAGCGGGGGGCCGACGCCCTCGTGCACGGTTCGGTGGCCGCCGAGGGCGGCGGCGTCTCCACGGTGACGGCCATGATGGTGGTCTCCGGGCTGGCCATCGCGCTCTTCGTCACCCAGGGCTTCTCCACCGCCGTCTACCTCTCCGAGGAGCTGGAGCAGCCGCGCCGCAACGTCCCGCGGACCGTGCTCGCCACCCTGGCGATCTCCTCCGCCGTGATCCTGGTCCCGGTCATCGCGATCACCATGGGCGCCCCGGACCTGGAGGCGCTCACCTCCGGCGACCTGGGCGCGATGGTGACGGCCTGGTCGAACTCGGCCGTCGGCACCTTCGTCAGCCTCTGCGTGGCCCTGGCCATCGTCAACGCCGGCATCGTCATGGTCATCCAGAACTCCCGGGTGCTGTTCGCCTCGGCCCGCGACAAGGCCTGGCCCGAGCCGGTCAACCGCGGCCTGTCGCGACTGGGCCGCTTCGGCTCCCCCTGGGTGGCCACGCTGCTGGTCGGCCTGCCGGGCGCGGCGATGTGCTTCGTCAACCTCGACACCCTGTACGGGGTGACCGGCGTGTCGGTGACCGGCATGTACCTGCTGGTCGCGGTGGCCGCGCTGTTCAGCCGGCGCGGTGCGCACGGCGAGAAGGCCGCCTGGCGGATGCCGCTGTGGCCGGCCGTGCCGGTCGTGCTGATCCTCGTGTTCGCGTACATCCTGACCCAGCAGGAGACCGAGTACCTGCTGTGGACCGGTGGCATCACCGCGGTGGCCACCCTCTACTGGGCGCTGTACCTGCGGCCGCGGACGGACTCGCGCTGGCTGGTGAGCATCCCCGACGCGGAGGACGAGCCGGCGGTCTGACCGCCCGGCGGGTGGGGGGCCGTCGCGGTTCGCGGCGGCCCCCCACCCGTGGGCGCGGGGGTCAGCCGGCCGCTTCGGCGGCGGACAGGGCGATGGCGGTGTTGACCAGGCCGACGTGGCTGAACGCCTGCGGGAAGTTGCCGAGCTGGCGTCCGCTGCGGGTGTCGTACTCCTCGGCGAGGAGGCCCACGTCGTTGCGGACCGCGAGCAGCTTCTCGAAGAGCTCGCGGGCCTCCTTGGTCCGGCCCGTCATGTGGAGGGCGTCGACCATCCAGAACGAGCAGGCCAGGAAGGTGCCCTCGTCCCCGGGCAGGCCGTCGACGGAGGGGCCTTCGGTGCTGTAGCGGCGGATCAGGCCGCTGCTGCCCAGTTCCTCCCGGACGGCGTCGACGGTGCCGATCACGCGGGGGTCGTCGGGCGGGAGGAAGCCGACGCGGGGGATGAGCAGGGTGGCCGCGTCCAGCTCGCGGGAGCCGTAGTACTGGGTGAAGGTGCCCCGCTCGGGGTCGTAGCCCTTCTCGCAGACGTCGCGGTGCACCTCGTCCCGCATGGCCCGCCAGCGCTCGATGTCGCCCGGCATGTGCGGGGCGTTCTCCAGGGTCCGCACGGCCCGGTCGGCGGCCACCCAGGCCATCACCTTGGAGTGGGTGAAGTGGCGGCGCGGGCCGCGCACCTCCCACAGCCCCTCGTCCGGGCGGCGCCAGTTGCGCTCCAGGAAGTCCAGGAGGGAGAGCTGGATCTGCCATGCGTGCCGTTCCGAGGCCAGCCCGGAGGCCCGCGCCAGGTGCAGGGCGTCCAGGACCTCTCCGTACACGTCCAGCTGGAGCTGGTCGACGGCGGCGTTGCCGATCCGGACCGGGGCGGAGCCGGCGTAGCCGCGCAGCCAGGGCA
The DNA here is from genome assembly GCF_039535215.1 of Streptomyces racemochromogenes. Taxonomy (GTDB): domain Bacteria; phylum Actinomycetota; class Actinomycetes; order Streptomycetales; family Streptomycetaceae; genus Streptomyces; species Streptomyces racemochromogenes. The sequence continues at coordinate 6,476,853 of NZ_BAAAWT010000001.1, read as the reverse complement.
GTTCGGTCTCGGGGATGCGGCGCTCGCCGGCGATGCCGTACATGATCTGGAGGTCGGCCGGGTCGCCGGCGACGGCGCGCAGCAGCCAGCCCCGCCAGGCCCGTGCCTCGTCGAGGAAGCCGGTGGACAGCAGGGCGCCCAGGGTCAGGGTGGCGTCACGGAGCCAGCAGTAGCGGTAGTCCCAGTTGCGGACCCCGCCGATCTCCTCGGGCAGCGAGGTCGTCGCGGCGGCGGCGATCCCGCCGGTGGGGGCGAAGGTGAGGGCCTTGAGGGTGATCAGCGAGCGGGTGACGGCCTCCTCGTACGGGCCCTCGTAGCGGCACTGGCCGGTCCACTCCCGCCAGTCGGCGAGGCTCTGCTCCAGAGCCCCGTACGGGTCGACGGGCTCGGGGCGCGGCTCGTGCGAGGGGTGCCAGGTCAGCACGAAGGCGACCTTCTCGCCGGGGCCGACGGTGAACTCCGAGCGGGTGCTGCGGTCCTCGCCCCAGGTCCGCACGGGAGGCTCGCTGCGGAACCAGACCGAGTCGGGTCCGGCGACCGCGACCCGGTCGCCCTCGCTGCGCCGGACCCAGGGGACGACGTTGCCGTAGTCGAAACGCAGCCGCAGGGTGCTCCGGACGGTGACCCGGCCCGAGACCCCTTCGACGATCCGCATCACGTCGGGTGCCTCGTCCCGCTGCGGCATGAAGTCGACGACCTTGACGGTGCCCTCGTCGGTCTCCCAGTACGACTCCAGGACCAGCGAGCCGTCCACGTAGGCCCGCCGCGTGCACCGTTCGCCGTTTGCGGCGGCGGCCGGGGCGATGCGCCAGTGGCCGTTCTCCTTGCTGCCGAGGAGGGCGGCGAAGCAGGCCGCCGAGTCGAAGCGGGGCAGGCACAGCCAGTCGATGGACCCGTCACGGCCGACCAGCGCGCTGGTCATCAGGTCGCCGATGAGTGCGTAGTCTTCGATGGGTTGTGTCATTCACCCGCTTTTCCCCCAAACCCCGGGGGTCAATCAGCCGGCGACCCTCCCGCCCGCGGGCCGCCGTCGGCGAGACGCCTAGTTGCGGATGAGGAGCGTCACGGCGGCGAGGACCACGCCGAGGGCGAGGGCCTGGGCGCCGAGGGCGAGGCGGTGGGTGCGCAGGGCGGGGACGGGCAGCAGCCGGTCGACGGCGTGGCGGCCGGGGCCGGTGAGGGTGAGGGCGGCGGCGGCCGCGGCGAGCAGGAGCTCGTACTCCATGCCCTTCGGGGCGAAGAAGGCGCCGGTGCCGTGGACGGCCAGGGCGTTGATCATCGTGCCGGTGACGGCGGCCCCGGCGAGCGGGGTGAGCAGGCCGAGGGCGAGGCCGAGGCCGCCGAGGGTCTCGGTGAGGCCGGCCAGGGCGGCCATGGCGTCGCCGGCCGGGTAGCCGGTGGCGGTGAAGAACTGGCCGGTGCCGCTGATCCCGCCGCCGCCGAACCAGCCGAAGAGCTTCTGGGTGCCGTGGGCGGCCACGGTGAGGCCGAGGACGACGCGCAGCAGGAGCAGTCCGGCGTCGTGGGCGGAGGTGCCGGCGGCGGGGGCGGCCGGGGCGGCGGGCGGGGTCTTCGTCGCGGTGGCGGTGGCGCTGCTCATGGGGGGGGTCCTTCCGGTCGGGCGGCCCGAGGATTGGTTCAAATTCGAACCTGCTTGAGTCCGACCATAGCCACCCAGGAGCCGTTGATTCAAATTCGAACGACCCGTGTACCCTGGCCCCATGGACGAACCGAGATGGCTGGACGACCGCGAGATGCGCGCCTGGAGGGGCTTCCTGGCCGCCTCCGCCCTGGTGAACCGCCGGCTCGACCAGCAGCTCAAGGACGATTCCGGACTCTCCCACCCCCAGTACGAGATCCTCGTGCGGCTCGCCGCGGCGCCCGACCAGGAGCTGCGCATGACGGAGCTCGCCAACGGGCTGATCAACTCCAAGAGCGGCCTGACCTACCAGGTCGGCCAGATGGAGAAGGCCGGCCTGGTCCGCCGCCGCAGCTGCCCCTCGGACGTCCGGGGCGTCTACGCCGTCCTCACGGACGCGGGCCGCACCCGCCTGGAGGAGGCCGCCCCCGGCCACGTCACGGCGGTCCGCGAGGCCCTCGTGGACGTCCTCACCCCCGAACAGCTCGACGCCCTCGCCGACGGCCTCGGCGAGGTCAGCCGCCGGCTGCGCGAACAAGGAGCCTGACGGGACGCGGTCCCGGCGGGCGGCGGCCCGTCAGGGGCGGGGCGGCCGGGGGCGGGACCAGGGGGCGCCGGGGGCCTCGGACTCCGGGCGCAGGCCCAGGGCGTGCAGCAGGTTCACCGCCATCATCGCCGTGAACAGCGGGTTCGGGTTGGCGCCGGTGACGCCCAGGGCTGTGGCGGCCTCCGCGCAGGCGGCGGTGAACGCGTCCGGCCGGACCGGGCCGGGGCCGGCGGTCAGTTCGAGGGCCGCCGCGTGCAGGGCGGCCGCCTGGTCCAGCAGTTGGTCCAGGTGGGCCACCGCCTCGGCGCCGCGACGCGGGGCGAAAGTGTGCCCGTCGGTGAGGACTTCGGCCTCGCCCTCCTCCAGCAGGCGGGCCGCGGAGCCCAGCGCCGTCTGGAGCTTGAGCTGGTCGGCGTCGGCCATGGGGCCGCAGGGGCCGTTGGCCTCGTCGGAGAGGTGGAGGACCCCGCAGTCCCGCAGGTGCACGACCACGTGCCCGGCGCAGTGGCCCTGACTGCGCAGCACCCGGACCGCGCCGTCGGCGAAGGTCCAGCCGACGAACCGCAGCGAGCCGATCCGGATCCGCTCCGGCGGCCGTTCCTCGTACGTCCGGGTCGTCGCGCCGAAGGGCCGCAGCGGCCGGAAGAGCGAGACCACCCGCTCGGCGGTCTCCCGGGGCGGCCCGGGCAGCACGCCCAGCCCGGCCACGCGCTCGAAGGCCCGCACCCAGTACGCCACCGGGTCCCGCATCTGGCCGAGGTCGGGGGCGGGGACGCAGTGCTCCGCCGGCACGCCCAGCGCGTCGGCCAGGTCGTTGTTGCCGACGTGGTCGAGGTGCCCGTGGGTGGTCAGCAGCAGCACCCTGGACCAGGGGCCGACCAGGTCGGCGGCCTCCCGGAGCGCCGCGCGGAACGGCTCCGTGACACCGGTGTCGACCAGGACGAGCGTCTCGCCGCTCCGGTGGACGAGGGCGTTGGCCACGTCGGGCCGTCCGTGCGCCAGGTCCAGCTCCTGCCCGGCGACCAGCACCGTCCGGTCGTCGATCCCGATCAGCTCGCCGAGCCCGGCCACGCCGCCTCCCGCGAGGCCGCCGCAGGCGGGACGGCCCCGCAGTCGAGCGTACGCCGGGTGCGCCGCGTCCGCGTTCCGCCACCTCGGCGGGGTGCTCTGCCCTACGGTCGGCAGCAGGTCACAGCACACGACTCCACCGCACCGGGAGGTTCTTCGTGAAGATGCTCATCAACTCACCCGACACCGTGGTCTCCGACGCCTTGCGCGGCATGGCGGCCGCGCATCCCGAGCTCGACGTCGACGTGGAGCGGCAGGTTGTCGTGCGGCGGGACGCGCGGGCCGGCGGCCGGGTCGGGCTGGTGTCCGGGGGCGGCTCCGGGCACGAGCCGCTGCACGCCGGGTTCGTGGGGCCCGGGATGCTCTCCGCCGCCTGCGCCGGCGCCGTGTTCACCTCGCCGGTGCCCGACCAGATGCTGCACGCGGCCGGGGCCGTGGACGCCGGTCAGGGGGTGCTGTTCGTCGTCAAGAACTACACCGGCGACGTGCTGAACTTCCAGATGGCCGCCGAACTGGCGGAGGAGGACGGCCTGCGGGTGGAGCGGGTGCTCGTCGACGACGACGTCGCCGTCACCGACAGCCTCTACACGGCCGGCCGGCGCGGCACGGGAGGCACCCTCTTCGTCGAGAAGATCGCCGGGGCGGCCGCCGAGGAGGGCGCACCGCTGGAGCGGGTCGCCGCCCTCGCCCGGCGGGTCAACGCGTCGTCCCGCAGTTTCGGGGTGGCGCTCAGCGCCTGCAGCACGCCCGCGAAGGGCGGTCCCACCTTCGACCTCCCCGACGGGGAACTGGAACTGGGCGTCGGGATCCACGGCGAGCCCGGCCGGGAGCGGCGCGCGATGATGACCTCGCGGGAGATCGCGGAGGTGGCGGTGGCGGCCGTACTGGACGACCTCGCGGAGACCGGACCGCCCGCCGGTCCGGTGCTGCTGCTGGTCAACGGGATGGGAGCGACCCCGCTGCTGGAGCTGTACGGGTTCCACGCGGAGGTGGCCGCCGCCCTGGCCGCGCGGGGCGTCGAGGTGGCGCGGGCGCTCGTCGGGAACTACGTCACCTCCCTGGACATGGCGGGCTGTTCGGTGACGGTGTGCCGGGCGGACGAGGAGCTGCTGCGGCTGTGGGACGCGCCGGTGCGCACGGCCGCCCTGCGCTGGGGGTGCTGAGGATGCGTGACGCGGAGTTCTTCCGGCACTGGTTGGAGGCCGCCGCGGCGGCGGTGGAACGGGAGGCGGACCGGCTCACCGAGCTCGACTCCCCCATCGGGGACGCCGACCACGGGGCCAACCTGCTGCGGGGCTTCACGGCCGTGCGCACGGCACTGGCCGGGGCCGACCCGGCGGACGCGCCCGGGGCGCTGCTCCAGTTGGCCGGCCGCACCCTGATCTCCACGGTGGGCGGCGCGTCCGGCCCGCTGTACGGAACGCTGCTGCGGCGCACCGGCAAGGAACTCGGGGAGGCCTCCGAGGTCTCCGACGAGGAGCTGCGCGCGGCCCTGGACGCGGGCGTGGACGCGGTGGCCCGGCTGGGCGGGGCGGCCCCGGGCGACAAGACGATGCTCGACGCGCTGGTCCCGGGGGTCGCGGCGCTGGGTACGTCCTACCGTGCCGCCGGGGACGCGGCGGAGGGCGGGGCCCTCGCCACGGTCCCGATACTGGCCCGCAAGGGCCGCGCCAGCTACCTCGGGGAGCGCAGCGTCGGGCACCAGGACCCGGGGGCCACCTCGGCCGCCCTGCTGCTGGGCGCGCTGGCCGACACGGCGGAGGGGACCGCGTGAGCGGCGGGGCGCTGGTCGGGATCGTGCTGGTGTCGCACAGCGCCGGGGTCGCCGGGTCGGTGGCGGAGCTGGCGCGGGGCATCGCGGCGGGCGGGGCCGTGGCCCCGGTGGCCCCGGCGGGCGGCACCGCCGACGGCGGGCTCGGCACGAGCGCGGAGCTCATCACGGCGGCGGCCTCGGCGGTGGACCGGGGGGCCGGGGTCGCACTGCTGGTGGACCTCGGCAGCTCGGTGCTGACCGTCAAGGCGCTCCTGGAGGACGAGGAACTCCCGGCCGGCTCCCGGCTGGTGGACGCGCCGTTCCTGGAGGGGGCGGTGGCGGCGGTGATCACCGCGTCCGCGGGGGCTCCCCTGGAGGCGGTGGTGGCGGCGGCCGAGGAGGCGTACGCCTACCGCAAGGCGTGACCCGGCGGTACCCCTGCGCGGGGCGAGGTCCCCTACCCTCCCTTCACCCGTTCCTCCACCGGCTACCGCTGGGGGGGGTGCCCCCAGGGGCTCCGCCCCAGACCCCGCGCCTCAAACGCCGGCGGGGCTGGAATGTCGCGCAGCGAAATCCAGCCCGCGCTGGGGCACCTCCCGGCGGCAGCTGGGGGAGTTCGAGCGCACCGGGCGCGCAGCGCCCGGGGGAACGGTGGAAGTGGGGGTCCCCCCGGACGGAGTCTGGGGGAGGGTAGGGGACAGCCCCGCGCAGCGGCCGGCCCCCGCCCTGCACGGCCCGGCCCGGCCCCGCACGGCACGGCACGGCAACCGCCGGAGGCTACCGCCCCCGGAGGTGTTCCATTTCGCGGCGCTCCCGCTTCGTCGGCCGCCCCGCGCCCCGGTCGCGGATGCCGACCACCGCCGCCTCCACCGGGGTCGGCGGCGGCGGGCTGTTGTCCACGTAGCACTCGGCGGCGACCGGCGGTCCGACCCGCTTCGTCACGGGGCGCCGGACCACGACGATCCGCTCGCGGCCCGCGTGGAAGAGCCGTACCTCGTCGCCCGCCCGCACCTGCTGCGCGGGCTTCGCCCGCTCGCCGTTGACCTTCACGTGGCCCGCCCGGCAGGCCGTCGCCGCCACGGACCGGGTCTTGGTGAGCCGGACCGACCAGATCCAGGCGTCCACCCGCGCGGTCCCCGTCTCCAGCGGGGCCGTCCCCGACTCCGTGGTCCTCGTACCGTCAGTCATGCCCCGACTCTAGCGATCCGGCGGCCCCGGAGCGGAACGGTTTTGGCAGATACCACAAGAGTCGTGGCATATGCGATAGAGATCAGGCCAAACGAATTGCACATGCGGCCTACCTGCCCCTACCTTGTCGCACATGCAGACCTACACCATCGGCCGGGTCGCGACCCGTCGCGACGAGGGCGGCCGCCGCCTGATCGACGGCCGCGACCTGGCGGCCTTCCCGGCCGTCCGGCTCGGCGACGTCGCCGCCGGGGCCGAGGTCCAGGCCGGTCCCCACCGGCCGGTCTCGCTCCTCCCCCACGAGGCCGTCGAGGAGCTCGGGCCGGAGGTCGGGGCGCGGGCCACCGCCCGCGCGTAGTCGACCGGCCTGCACGTCGACGTCGCCCGACCCGGCCCGGCGACACCGGACCGAGGCCGACGCCAGTCCCTCCGCTCGTTCCCGCCCGCTCCGCCCGTCACCGGCGCGGGTCACCACCGCGCGGCTCCGGCACCCGGCCGGCCGCCGACCCGACCGAGGAGCACCCGCTCATGTCCGCCACCCCGCACACCCGCCGCATCGCCGCCGCCGCGCTCGGCGCCGCCCTGCTCGTCCCCCTCTCCGCCTGTGGCAGCGGCAGCGGCGACGACGAGAAGAAGGCGGACGACGCCGCCCCCTCCGCCTCGGCGCAGGCCTCCACCGAGGCCAAGGCCGCGAACCTCACCGTGCTCGCCGCGTCCTCCCTCACCGACGTGTTCACCACGGCGAAGGCGGCCTACGAGAAGTCCCACCCCGGCACCAGGGTGACCTTCTCCTTCGCCGGTTCCCAGGAACTCGCCGCCCAGGTCAAGCAGGGCGCCCCGGCCGACGCGCTGGTCACCGCGGACACCAAGACCATGGACGGCCTGAAGGGCGAGACCGACGGCCCCACGGTCATCGCGAAGAACCGCCTGGTCATCGCCACCGGCAAGGGCAACCCCTTCAAGGTCGACGAGCTCAAGGACCTCGCCGACTCCAAGATCAAGGTCGTCCTCGCGGCGCCCGAGGTCCCCGTCGGCCGGTACGGCAAGCAGATCCTGGACGCCCAGAAGATCGAGGTGAAGCCGGTCTCCCAGGAGCCCAACGTCCGCGCCGTCCTGAGCAAGGTCGAGCTGGGCGAGGCCGACGCCGGCCTCGTCTACAAGACCGACACCGTCAAGTCCGCCGACAAGGTCGTCGCCGTGGACATCCCGGACGGGCAGAACGCCGTCGCCTCCTACCCGGCCGCCACCCTCAAGCAGTCCAAGAACGCCGAGGCCGCCGCCGCCTTCGTGGCCTGGCTGAGCGGCCCCGAGGCGCAGAAGATCCTCCAGGACGCCGGCTTCCAGAAGGCCTAGCCGGCCCGGCCGCAAGGGGGGGCCGCCCGGTCCGGGGGGACGGGCGGCCCCCCTTCGGCGTGTCCGGCGGCCGCGCCGCGCCCGTACGCTCCGTAGGATCCCTCCCCGGCCCCGACCAGGAACCCCCATCACCCCATGAGCAGACTCCGCACCCGCACCCGGCCCCCCGTGACGCTGGCGCTCCCCGCGCTGCTCGCCGTCGCGTTCCTGCTGCTGCCGCTCGTCGGCATCCTCAGCCGCACGCAGTGGGGCGAACTGGGCGCCCACCTCACCAGCCCCGGCGTGGTCACGGCCCTGAAGCTGTCGCTGCTGGTGTCCCTGTGGGCGCTCGGCCTCTCGCTGCTCCTCGGGGTGCCGCTGGCCTGGCTGCTGGCCCGGGTCGAGTTCAAGGGCAAGGCCTTCGTCCGCTCGCTGGTGCTGCTGCCGATGGTGCTGCCGCCGACCGTCGGCGGTGTCGCGCTGCTGCTCGGCTTCGGGCGGCGCGGACTGCTCGGACCCTGGCTGGAGGACACCTTCGGCGTCACGCTGCCCTTCCACACCTCCGGGGCGGTCGTCGCGGCCACGTTCGTCGCCATGCCCTTCCTGGTGATCAGCCTGGAGGGGGCGCTCGGCGGGCTGAAGCGGAGCTACGAGGAGACCGCCGCCTCCCTCGGCGCCTCGCCGGTCCGGGTGTTCTTCACGGTCACCATGCCCATGGTCGCCCCCGGCCTGATCGCCGGCGCGGCCCTCACCTGGGCCCGCGCGCTCGGCGAGTTCGGCGCGACCATCACCTTCGCCGGCAACCTGCCGGGCACCACCCAGACCCTGCCCCTCCAGGTCTACCTGCTGCTCCAGGACCAGCCGGAGGCGGCCACCTCGGTCTCGCTGCTCCTGCTGGCCATCGCCATGGGCGTGCTCATCGCGCTGCGCGGCCGCTGGACGGGCACGCCCGCTGCCGCGAAGCCCCGCTCCGCTGCCCGGCAGCCGGAAGCCCCCGCCGCCCCCGCGCAAGCCCCCGCTCCGGACGTGCCGGACGACGGGCGCTGGCCCCTGCACGCCGAGGTCACCGGCTTCAACGAGCTCACCCTCGACGCCGCACCCGGCACCACCATCGCCGTGGTGGGCGAGAACGGCGCCGGCAAGACCACCCTCCTGCGCGCCCTGCTCGGCCTGACCCCGCGCGCCCGCGCCGAGCTGCGGCTCGGCGACACCGACGTCACCGCCCTGCCCCCGCACCGGCGCCAGGTGGCCTGGGTCCCGCAGGACGGGGCGCTGTTCCCGCACCTGAGCGCCCTGGCCAACACCGCGTACGGGCTGCGCGCCCGCCGGGTCGGACGCGCCGAGGCCCGCCGCGAGGCGCAGCTGTGGCTGGACCGGCTCGGGGTGGGACACCTCGCGCAGCGGCGGCCCGCGCAGCTGTCCGGCGGTCAGGCGCAGCGGGTGGCCCTCGCCCGGGCGCTGGCGGCCCGGCCCCGGCTGCTGCTGCTCGACGAGCCCCTCGCCGCCCTGGACCAGACGACCCGGGCGCACGTGCGACACACCCTGCGCAGGCACCTGGCCGGCTTCGGCGGGGTCTGCCTGATCGTCACGCACGACCCCGTCGAGGCGGTGTCGCTGGCCCAGCGGGTCCTCGTCCTGGCCGACGGGCGCACCCTCCAGGACGCGCCGCCCGCCGAGGTCACCCGGCATCCGCGCTCGCCGTGGGTGGCCCGGATGTTGGGCCGCAACGCCTGGCCCGGCACCGCCTCCGCCGAAGGGCTCGCGCTCGCGGGAGGCGGCCGGCTGGTGGTGGCGGAAACCCTGCCGGAGGGGGCGCAGGCTCTGGCGATCATCGCCCCGGAGGCGGTGTCGCTGCACCGGGACCGCCCGGGCGGCAGCCCCCGCAACGTCTGGCGGGGAACGGTCAGGGAGGTCACCTCGGCCGGCAGCCGGCTGCGCGTGCTGGTCGCCTCGGCCGGGGCGCCCGACCTGGTAGCGGAGATCACCCCGGAGGCGGCCGCGGAGCTCGGCGTGGCCGACGGCGCGCCGGTGTGGACGAGCGTGAAGGCCACCGAGGTCACGCTGGTGCCGCTCTAGGCCGTGTCTTCCGGAGACGGTTTGGACGCCGGACGCGGCGCTGACGTATGTTCAGCGCTTGTCGTACCGGCGTTCGACCGGCCGGTATCACCTTCGCCCGATCGCCACCGCGCTCGCGCACGTCTCGTGGGGGGTCCCGCACCATGTCCTTCAGCGCGCCCGGATCGCCGCCGCCACCGCAGGGCCCCGGCCCGCAGCCGCCGTACGGGGCGAGCCCGTACCCGGCCGGCCCGCCGCTTCCCGGAACCCCCTACCCGGGCCAGGCGTTCCCGTACCCCCCGCCGCCGCCCGTGCAGCAGCTGCGCAGCCCGCAGGGGCTCGCGACCGCGCTGACGGTGCTGCTCCTGGGGACGGCCGCGGTCAACGTGTACTCGGCCGCCGCCAACCTGAACACCTGGTCGCTGATGGGTGACGTCGCCGCGGACCCCTCCTCGGTCCCGGACGACACGCTCGACCAGGCCGACATGCTGGTCGGCGTCGCCGCCGGCCTGCAGTGGCTGGCCCTGGCCGCCACGGCCGTGGTGTTCGTCATCTGGTTCTACCGGGTGCGCGTCAACGGCCAGGTCTTCCGCCCCGACGCCTTCACCCTGGCGAGCGGCTGGGCCGTCGGCTCCTGGTTCGTGCCCCTCGGCAACCTCTTCCTGCCGTACAAGGTGGCGAGGCAGACCTGGGAGGCGAGCGTGCAGCTCGCGCCGGACGGCTCGTACCGGCGCGTGTCCTCGGCCCCGGTGACCTGCTGGTGGCTCGTGTGGGTCCTGTCCCTGCTCCTCGACCGGGTCCTCGGCGTGGTGTACGTCCGCGCCGAGACCCCCGAGAGCCTCGGCGCCGCCTCGCTGCTCGGTGTCGTCTCCGACCTGACGGTGGTCACCGCGGCCGTCCTCGCGGTGCGGTTCGTCCGCAAGCTGACGGCCCTGCAGAACGTGAAGGCCACTCAGGGCCCGTACGCGGCCGTCTGACCCCCGCCCGCTAGCGGGCACCGGCGGGGACCGGCACGGCGAACTCGCACCACACGCACTTGCCGGCCCCCCGGGGTTCCACGCCCCAGGCGTCCGCGAGCCGCTCGACCAGCAGCAGGCCCCGGCCCGACACCGCCCAGTCGTCGGCCTCCCGGCGGCGGGGCAGGGCGCTGCTGCGGTCCTCGACCTCGATGCGGATCCGGCCGGCGGCGGTCAGCCGCAGGGCGACCTGCCCGCCGCCTTCGGTGTGGACGAGGGCGTTGGTCATCAGCTCGTCCGCCGCCAGTTCGATCTCGTCGGCCCGGTCCCGGGCGCCCCAGGCCGCCACCGCCGCCCGGATCAGGTGCCGGGCCATCGCCGGGCCGTCGGCGTCGCCCGGCTCCAGGCGCTGGCGCAGCGGCCCGCCGCCGCGCGGGGCGGGGGTGCCGCGCCGGCGCAGCAGGAGCAGGGCCATGTCGTCCCCGCCGCCCGCGTCCCCGACCAGGTCGCACAGGACGTCGGCGAGTTCCTCGACGTCGGCCGGGCCGTGCTCGGCGGCCTCCATGAACTCCCGCATCCCCGCCTCGGCGTCGCCCCCGGGCCGTTCGACGAGGCCGTCGGTGCACAGCAGCAGCGTGTCCCCGGGGTGCAGTTCGAGGGTGGTGACGGGGTAGCCGGAGCCGCTGCCGTGCTGCTCGCGCGGGGGCAGGCCGAGGGGGAGCCCGCCCGCCACCTGGATCCGGTGGCAGCTGCCGTCCCCGCGCCGCACGACCGGGTCGAGGTGGCCGGCCCGTACGACGTGCAGCATCCCGGTGTTCAGGTCCAGTTCGGCGTAGGTGCAGGTGGCGAAGCGCTCCGTCGCCAGGTCGCGCAGGAAGGCGGAGGCCCGCGCCAGCGCCGTGCCGGGGGTGTGGCCCTCCAGGACGTAGGCGCGGAGCACGATCCGCAGCTGGCCCATGACGGCCGCCGCGTCCGTGTCGTGGCCCTCGACGTCGCCGATCGTCACCCCGACCCGGCCTTCGCCGAGGGGGACGACGTCGTACCAGTCGCCGCCGATGTCCCGCCCGACCCGGGCGGCCCGGTACCGTACGGCGATCAGCGCGCCCGGCACCTCCGGGATGACCCGGGGCAGCATGGCCCGCTGGAGCCCCTCGGCGAGGTCGTGCTCCTGCTCGAAGAGCATGGCCCGCTGGAGCCCCTGCGCGATCCCGCTGCCGAGCGCCACCAGCAGGTTGCGCTCCTCCGCGTCGAAGTCCCCGTCGCGCGTGTACAGCAGGCCGAGCGCGCCGACGGGGCGGCCCTGCGCGATCAGCGGCAGGTAGACCCCGCTGCGCACGGCCAGCGGTTCGATGTACGGCCACAGCAGGGGGTAGCGCCGCTGGAACTCCTCCCGGGAGGCGATGAAGACCGGCTGCAGGGTCCGTACGGCCTCGCTCATCGGGAACCCCGCGTCGACGCGGGTGTACTCGATCTCGGGCACGTACGAGCCCAGCTGGCCCTCCGCGACCAGGTGGATCCGGCCCCCGTCGACGATGCCGAGCATGACGCTGACGGCGCCGAGATGGCCGAGGGCCTCGGGGTCCTTGAGGACGTCGGTGACGTCGTTCACGGTGCGGGCGTGCGCGAGGATCGCGGTGGTCCGCTCGACGACCCCGGTCATCCGGCGCCGTCCCTCGTCCCGCTCCCCCGCCGCGCCGGGCTCCCCGGGGTCCTGGTCGGCGTCGCGGAGGATGCCGATGACCCGGTACGCGCGGCCGTGCGGATCCCGCAGGATGTGCCCCTGGACGTGGGTCCAGACCGCCGTCCCGTCCTCGCGCAGGGTGCGGACGTACGCCCCGTAGTGGCTGCGGCCGTCCTCCAGCGCCCGCGCCACCCGGCGGTCCAGCCGTGCCCCGTCGCCGGGCACGACCCGGCGGCGCAGTCCGGCCGGGGTCCCGTCGAACTGCTCCGGGCGCAGGTGGAGGACCTCGAGGGCGGTGTCGTCCAGGTGCAGACGCCCGCTGTCGAGGTCCCAGTCGAAGGTGCCCATCCGGTTGAGCGCGAGGCTCAGGTCGGGCCGCGCGGGCCAGTCGACCTCCGGGGTCCGTCCCCGCTGGTCCATGCAGCCAGGGTCTCACTGTTCACCGGGGCACGGCATGCCGGGGCGTCCGGACGCCGTCTGCGCCGTCCCGCGCGCGGCCTGACGGTCTCAGGGCGACGGCCGGGCCGTCGACGGCGGGGCGGAGGTGTCCGCCGGGCCCGTCGGCGGGCTGGTGGCCGTCGGGGTTCCCGCACCGGTCGGTGTTCCGGCCGGGGTGGGGGTCGGTGTCCGGGCCGGGGGCGGCGGGGTGGCCGGGGGTGTGGTCGGGGTCGGGGTCGGGGTCGGGGTCGGGGTCGGGGTCGGGGTCGGGGTCGGCTCCGAGGGTGTGACGACGAGCGGCGGAGGGTGCACCTCCGGCGTGGGGGTCGGCGTCGCGGCCGCCGAGGGCGACACCACCGGCGGCGAGACGACGGGCGGGGAGACGACCGGCGGCCCGACGGGCGGCTTGACGGGCTTGTCGGGCCGGTCCGCGGTGCCGCTGTCGCGTTCCAGCCACAGGTGGTCGTGGTGGTCGTAGATGACGAACGTGTTCACGACCGTCACCGACGGCGCGACGACGACCACTCCGGCCGGGCGGTACGAGGGCCAGGGCCGGCCGTAGCGCTTGGGATCGGCCCGCAGCGCCACCGGCGGCCCCAGCGGGTTCCCGCAGGCGCAGCGCACCCTCGGCACCCCCCGGTCGTCCACCAGCACGGCCGTCCCGGCCTGGAGCACGGCCTGGTAGGGGGTGGCGCGGCCGTCGCGGTAGCCGTGGTTGGTGACCCGGGTGTCGATCCTCAGCTGCACGGGGGTGAGGGCCCGCAGGTAGCCGGGGACGGCGGCCGGCCGCAGGCCCAGGGCCGAGGCGAAGGCGGCGTTCTTGGCGGGCTGCGAGGTCAGGGCGGTGACCTGCTGCTCCACGTCGCAGCTGGCGACGTCCTTCGTGCCGCCGTACAGCCCGGGCGAGGAGCCGCTGACGCTGCGGGTGCCCGCGGGCGCGGTGGGCGCGGCCGTGCCCTGCGGCGGGGTCTCGGGCGGCGGGGTGGCCCGCTTCGCCGCACTGGACTCCGTGAAGGGGTCCCGTCCGGGCTCGGCGGCCGGCTGGAGGAACACCTCCGCCGCGGCCCGCTGCGGGGTGCCTCCCCCGCCACCGCCGGGCCTGCTCAGCACGACCACCAGGGTGACCACCGCGACCAGCGCCACGGCGGCCGTCGCGACCCCGGGCACCGAGCGCCACCAGGGCCCCCGCGGCGGTTCCCCGACGCCGGGCCCGCCGGGAGGAGGCGGCGGCGGGGGTGCCCCGCCGCCGCCCGAGAGCGGGCCGGACGGCGGGCCGGTGGGCCGCCCGGACGACGGCGGCGGCTGCTGTGACGGCTGTGACGGCCGCGGCGGCTGCGGCGGCCGCTCGCCGGAGGGTTGCGTGGTCACGGGCTCCTCTTCCCAGGCGGACGCATCCGGGGAAATGGCGTGAATACCTGGAACACCGGCGATTTCCGGCACTCTCGCCGACCATTGTGTGCGCCGTCCAGGTGGTGACCGCAAGCCGGGGATGCCACCGTGGCAGGGTGAGCCGGACCTCCGCCGGGCCGTGGCGGGACGCCCTCGTCGCCGTCGTGGCGGGCTTCGCGGTGATGACCGCGGTGGCCGCCGCCGGGCTGGCCTGCGCCGGCGCCGGCGACCTGCCGGGCGGGGCCTTCCCCCGGGTGGTCGCGGCGGTCGTCGTGATGGCGGCCGGGGGCTCGGTCGAGGTCTCCGGGGACGCCGGGTTCCTGGCCGGAGCCGACGCGAGCCTGTCCGTACTGCCCCTCTCGGTGAGCCTGGCCGGCGCGCTCACCACCGGGTGCCTGTTCCTGCGCCCGCTGCGCCACCGCGCGGTGGCCGGGACCCGCGAACTGCTCGCCCGGGCCGGGCGGACGGGGGTGCTGTGGCTGGCCCTGCTCACCCTGTTCGCGCTCCTGGCCCGCCAGACCTTCGGCCTGAGTACGGACGGCTCCCCGCTCGGGGAGATCGGCGAACTGCTCGGCTCCGCCCCGACGGTGGGCTTCCGGGCCGCGATCGGGCCCACGCTGCTGTACGGACTGCTGTGGTTCCTGGGCCTGTTGCTGATCGCCCTGCTGGTCTCCGCCCGCACCCCGCTCCCGCCGGGGCTGCTCCGCTTCCACACGGCGGTGCGGCCGGCCGCCCACGCGACGGCCGTGCTGCTCCTGGCGTACGTGGTCCTCGGCCTCGGCGCCGGCCTGGTGGTGGCAGCCACCCAGGGGCACGCGGCCCGCACCCTGGCGGTGCTCCTGCTCGGCCTGCCGAACCTGGCCTGGTTCGCCCTGACCGTCGGCTTCGGCGGCGCCTGGCGCGGCGTGGCCGAGGGGCCGTTCGGCCTGCCGGTGCCGCCGCTGCTGGACCAGGTCCTGCGCGGGCCCGTGCCGTCCACGGTCGACGTGGCCTCGCTGGCGGAGCGCGACCCGCGGGCGTGGTGGCTGGTCGTGGCGGCCGCCGTCGCGCTGCTCGGCACGGGCGTGCTGGCCGCCGTACGCTCCCCCGCGCGGGTCCGGCCCTGGCAGCACGCGGCGCACCTGGCGGTGGCGGTGGGCCTGGCGACGCTGACGGTGTGTCTGCTGGCCGGGGTGCAGGCCCGGTTCGGTCTGTCGCTGCTGGGGCTCGGGGACGTCTCCGGGCCGGGGGGCCGGGTCGAGCTCACCCCGTACCTCTGGCGCACCACCGGCCTTGCGGTGCTGTGGGGTGCGGTGGCCGGCTTCCTCGGCGCCCTCCTGGCCCGCCCCCTGCGCCACCCGGGCCGGGTCGGCTAGCCGCTGCGCTCCCGTCGCCGGAACACCGGGAGGGCCCAGCGCGGCGGCGGGGACGGCGGGCCCTGCTCCTGCCGCTCCCGGGGGCCGCGGGGCGACCCGGCGGCGGCCCGGCGCAGTGCGGCGGTGAACTCCAGGCAGCTGCCCCACCGTTCCCCGGGCGGCTTCGCGAGGGCCTTGGCCAGCACCTCGTCCACGGCCGCCGGGAGTTCCGGGCGGCGTTCGCTCGGGGCGGGCGGGGGGTCGTACTGGTGGGCCCAGAGCAGGGCCATGTCGTCCTCGCGCCGGAAGGGCGGGCCGCCGGTGAGCATCTCGTGGACCACGCAGCCGAGGCTGTAGACGTCGCAGCGCCCGTCGACCGGCTTCCCGGCGATCTGCTCGGGCGCGACGTAGTCGAGGGTCCCGACGAACTGTCCGACGCTGGTGAACCCGGTGAGCGAGAGGGACTTCTTCGTCAGGCCGAAGTCCGTGAGGTAGACGTGTTCGGGGTGCTCGCTGTCGGTGCCCTCGGCGACGAGGACGTTGCCGGGTTTGACGTCCCGGTGGACCAGGTCGTGGGCGTGGGCCGCGTCGAGCGCGGAGGCGACCTGGGCGGCGATGCGGGCGGCGGTGTCCACGGGCAGCGGGCCGGTGCGGTCGAGCAGGGCCCGCAGGTCCTGCCCGGCGACGTAGCGCATGGCGATGTAGAGGATGCCGTCCGTCTCGCCGGCCTCGAAGACGGGCACGATGTGCGGGTGGTCGATGGCGGCGGCGACCTTGGACTCGTGGGTGAAGCGCCGGCGGAAGGTGTCGTTGCGGGCGAGCTGGGGGGCCAGCAGTTTCAGTGCGACCGTCCGGTCCAGGCGCAGGTCGCGGGCCCGGTAGACGACGGCCATCCCGCCGCGCCCGATCTCCTCCTCGACGAGGTAGCCGGCGAACCGCGTGCCGGTCAGTCCGGCGGGTGGTCCGAGGTCCGTCATGGGCCCCCTCCCCCGTCGGGGCGGTCGGCGACGCGCGTGGGGTCGTGCGGTGTCTCCCGTAGGGCGGCCCGCGCGCCGGTGTCCGCCCCGCCGGGCTCCGGCTCCGGGGCGGGCGGGGCTCCCGGCTGCGAGACGACCGCGTAGGTGGTCGGGCGGCCCCCGTCGGCGTACAGCCACCGTCCCTCCGCCTCCTCGTACAGCCACACGGACTCGCCGTCGATGACGATCCCGGCGCGCAGGCCCCGTACGGCCTGCCGGAAGCCGTCGCCGGCGGCGCCGGGGGCGGTCTCGCGCAGGGCCCGGCGGTAGCGGTCGAGGGTGTCGGCCGTCCGGGTGAGGAGCGGTTCGGGGTCGTCGGTGCGTTCGAGGGGCCGGCCGGTGGTCGGCGGGGGCTGGGGCACCGCGACGAGGAGGCGTGCGTCGACCCAGGCGGACCAGCCGTTGGAGCACAGGACCTCCCCCCATTCGCCGCGCCGGGACAGCAGGCGGACGGGGAGGAAGGGGTCGAGGGCGGCGGTGGGCCGGGAGACGTCGGGGGCTTCCCAGGCGGGCAGTCCGTCCTGGGGGACCACGTGGGTGGGGCGGAAGGCCGCGGGCTCCGGGGAGTCGGTCATCGCCGGGGCCTACTTCCGCATCACGGCCGGCTCGTGGCGGCGCAGCAGCCGGGCGACGAGCACCGTGAAGAGCACGGAGAGGGCGGCGAGCATGCCGACGTCCAGCAGCCAGACCCCGGCCGAGTGGGCGAAGAGGGGGTCGTCGGTGAGGGGGCCGGGGACGGTCCTGCCGAGGTCGATGGTGCCCGCCATGGCGCCGAGCGCCCAGCGGGAGGGTACGAGCCAGGCGAGCTGCCCGATGACGGGTACGCCGTCGAGCTGGAGCAGAGCCCCGCAGAAGACCACCTGCACGATGGCGAGGAGGACCAGCAGGGGCATGGTGACCTCCTCCTTCCTGACCAGGGCGGAGACCAGCAGGCCGAGGGTCATGGCGGTGAAGGACAGCAGGGCGACGGCCAGGGTGATCTCGACGAGGGGGGGCAGGAAGACCCCGGTGGAGCCCGGGGGTACGAGCCGTACCCCGAACAGGCCGACGAGGGTGAGGACGACGGCCTGGGCGACGGTGATCGCGCCGAGGACGGCCACCTTGGACAGCAGGTAGGCGCCCCTGGACAGGCCGACGGCGCGTTCGCGCTGGTAGATGACCCGTTCCTTGACGAGTTCGCGGACCGCGTTGGCGGCTCCGGTCAGTACGCCGCCGACGCACAGGATGAGCAGGGCGTTGATGGCGGTCTCCTGGGTGAGGGCGCTGCCGGCCAGGGCGCGGGTCATGGCGCCCATCACGAACGGCAGCGCGACCATGATGACGAGGAAGGTGCGGTCGGCGCCGAGGGCGGTGGCGTAGCGGCGGACCAGGGTGGAGAGCTGGGCGCGCCGGCTCTGCGGCTGGGGCGGCGGCTCGGCGAAGCCGGCCGGTCCGGGGGGTGCGGCGTCGGGGGCGCGGGGGCGGCGGCCGGGGCCCGTCACGTACCTGCGGTGCTGGGGCGAGGCCTCGTACTGGCCGGCCCAGTCGCGGTCGCGCTGGTTCTCGAAGGCCTCGAAGGCCTCGGGCCACTGGTCGAAGCCGAAGAAGCCGAGGGTCTCGCCGGGCGGCCCGTACCAGGCGACGCGGCCGCCGGGGGCGAGGACGAGGAGGCGGTCGCAGACGTCGAGGCTGAGGACGCTGTGGGTGACGACGATGACGGTGCGGCCGTCGTCGGCGAGGCCGCGCAGCATGTGCATGACGGAGCGGTCCATGCCCGGGTCGAGGCCGGAGGTGGGTTCGTCGAGGAAGAGCAGGGAGGGCTTGGTCAGCAGTTCCAGGGCGACGGAGACGCGTTTGCGCTGGCCGCCGGAGAGGCTGTGGATGGGCTGGTCGGCGCGCTGCCCGAGGCCGAGCTCGCCGATGACCTCGTCGACCCTGGCGAGGCGTTCGGCCTTGCCGGTGTCCTGCGGGAAGCGCAGTTCGGCGGCGTAGGCGAGGGCGCGGCGGACGGTGAGCTGGGCGTGCAGGATGTCGTCCTGGGGGACGAGTCCGATGCGGGAGCGCAGTTCGGCGTAGTCGCGGTAGAGGTCGCGGCCGTCGTAGAGGACGGTGCCGTGGTCGGCGGGGCGCAGTCCGGTGAGGGCGCCGAGGAGGGTGGACTTCCCGGCGCCGCTGGGGCCGACGACGGCGAGCAGGCACCGGGTGGCGACGGGGAAGGAGACGTGGTCGAGGAGGGTCTTGCGGCCGTGGTCGACGGCGACGGCGAGGTCCTGGACGTCGAGGGAGACCTCGCCGGTGTCGGTGTACTCCTGGAGCTGGTCGCCGACGAGGCAGAAGGCGCTGTGGCCGATGCCGACGATGTCGCCGTCGGTGAGGGGGGCGACGTCGACGGGGGTGCCGTTGAGGTAGGTGCCGTTGTGGCTGCCGAGGTCGGCGATCTCGTACGTGCCGTCGGGGAGGGCGCGCAGTTCGGCGTGCCTGCGGGAGACGACGAGGTCGTCGACGACGAGGTCGTTGCCGGGGTCGCGGCCGATGCGGACGGTGGTGCGGGCGGGCAGTGGCCGGACGCTGGTGGGGCTGCGGAAGGTTCCGGTCATGGCCGGGTCGGCGACTGCGGAGGGGCGGGAGGCGGCGGCTCGGGGAGGCGTGCGGCTGCTGAGGAGGGCGCGCGGGCCGTCCTGGGCGCTGCCGAAGCGCAGTTCGCTGCCGGGTCCGACGGCCCATTCGTGGACGCGGTGCCCGTCGGCCCAGGTGCCGTTGGTGCTGTGCTCGTCCTCCAGGGTCCAGTGGTCGCCCTCGGGGCGCAGGACGGCGTGGTGCCAGGAGACGCGGTCGTCGTCGAGGCAGATCTCGCAGAGGGGGTCGCGGCCGACGCGGTAGCTCCGGCCCGGGCTCATCTCGGTGGAGCCCATGGCGGTTTCCAGGACGAGTTCGGGCGCGGTCGCCGCACCGGGCCGCTGGACCATGGACAGATTTTCCCACGAACCGCGGCAACCGGCAGGAGGGGCATCGCCGCAGGTCAGAGGGTTCTTATGGAGAATGACAACGGTCCCCGTTGCAGCCTTTGCCGATCTCGGCGCGGTGCGCTTCACTTCACGCGTCGGAACCGAACAAACGGGGGAAGCCATGAGCCGGCACGACCACGACCACGCGCACGAGCACACCGGGGCGGGCCACGCCGGGCACGGGCACGACGGGCACGGCCACGGTCCGGGCGGGCACAGCCACGGCGTGGACCCGGACGCCGACCGCCGCTGGCTGGCGATCGCGCTCGCCCTGATCGGCGGTTTCATGGCCGTCGAGGTGGTCATCGGCGTGATGGCCCATTCGCTGGCCCTGATCTCCGACGCCGCGCACATGCTGACGGACGCCGTCTCGATCGTCCTCGCGCTGATCGCGATGCGGCTTGCGGCACGTCCGGCGCGGGGCGGGTTCACGTACGGCCTCAAGCGGGCGGAGATACTCTCCGCGCAGGCCAACGGTCTGACGCTGCTGCTGCTCGCGGTGTGGCTGGCGTACGAGGCGGTGCGCAGGCTGCTGGACCCGCCGCCGGTGGAGGGCGGGCTGGTGCTGGTGACGGCGCTGGCCGGGATCGTGGTGAACGTGGGCGCGGCCTGGTGCATCTCCCGGGCGAACCGGTCCTCGCTGGCCGTGGAGGGCGCCTACCAGCACATCCTGAACGACCTGTTCGCCTTCATCGGGACGGCGGTGTCCGGTCTGATCGTGCTGACGACCGGTTTCGTGCAGGCCGACGCGATCGCCACGCTCGTGGTGGTGGTGCTGATGGTGAAGGCGGGCTACGGGCTGGTCCGGGAGTCGGGGCGGATCTTCCTGGAGGCCGCGCCGGCGCACGTGGACCCGGACGCGGTCGGCGACCGCCTCGTCGCCCACGTGCCGGTGACCGAGGTCCACGACCTGCACATCTGGACGATCACCTCCGGGCAGGCGGCCCTGTCCGCGCACGTGCTGGTGGAGCCGGCGGGCGACTGCCACGCGGTGCGCCGGGAGCTGGAGCTGCTGCTGGCGAAGGAGTACGGGATCACGCACACCACCCTCCAGGTCGACCACGTCCAGGACGCCCTGCTGTCGGTGGGCCGGCCGGGTGAGGACACGGGCGCGGACCCGCACTGCGCGGACGCCCACGGGCCGGTGCACCGCGAGGGCCCGCACGCGCACTGACGCACGCGCACCGACGCACGCGCACCGGCGGACGCCCCGATGGGCGCCCCGATCACTGAGCGGGGCGCCGGCGGGGCATGTATGGCCTCCGTGACGGAAGCGAAGAGGTACAGGCAGAGCGCCGGCCTGCTGTTGTTCCGCCGGACCGCGGAGCAGGGGGTCGAGGTGCTGCTCGGCCACATGGGCGGTCCGCTGTGGGCCGGGCGGGACGCCGGGGGCTGGGCGATCCCGAAGGGCGAGTACGGGCCCGACGAGACGCCCCGGGACGCGGCCCGCCGGGAGTTCACGGAGGAGCTGGGGGTGCCGCCGCCGGAGGGGGACTACCTGCCGCTGGGGGACGTCCGGCTGAGCAGCGGGAAGCTGGTGACCATCTGGGCGGTGGAGGCGGACCTGGACCCGGCGCTGACGGTGCCGGGCACCTTCACGATGGAGTGGCCCCCGCACTCGGGGGTCGAGCGGGAGTTCCCCGAGCTGGACCGGGTGGCCTGGTTCACTCCCCCGATCGCACGGAACAAGCTGATTGTCGGTCAAATTCCGTTCCTGGAACGATTGTTGGCACTATTGGCGGATTGACCTGACCTTTACTTGCCAACAAACCCCACCTGCGTGGACATTGCACATATGACGAACGTCGTGCTGGTGGGAACCCTGGACACCAAGGGTGTCGAGTACGGCTGGCTGCGCGAGAGGCTGCTGCGCGCCGGCGTCGAAGTGGTGCTGGTGGACACGGGGATCATGGGAGAACCCCGGGTGCCCGCCGACGTGCCGCGCGAAGCGGTGGCGCGGGCGGCGGGCACGGACCTGACGGAACTGCGCGCGGCCGCCGACAGGGGCGCGGCCGTGACCACGATGGCCCGGGGCGCCGAGGCGACCCTGTTACGCCTGCACGCCGAGGGCCGGCTGCACGGCGTCCTCGCGATCGGGGGCAGCGGCGGCACCTCCATAGCGACCCGGGCGATGCGGGCGCTGCCCCTGGGCGTGCCGAAGGTGATGGTCTCCTCGATGGCGTCCGGGGACGTCTCCCCGTACGTGGGCTCGGCGGACATCACGATGATGTACAGCGTGGTGGACATCGCCGGGATCAACAGCGTCTCGGCCCCGGTGCTGGCCAACGCCGCGGAGGCCGTCGCCGGGATGGCGAAGGGCTACGCGCGCGCCGCGCTGGACCGCAGCAGGCCGGCCCGCCTGGGCTCGGGCTCGCGGCCCCTGGTCGCGGCGAGCATGGCCGGGGTGACCACCATCGGCGTGGACGCGGCCCGGGAGCGGCTGGAGGAGCTGGGGTACGAGGTCCTGGTCTTCCACGTCAGCGGCGCGGGCGGCCGCACCCTGGAGACCCTCGCCGGGCAGGGGGTGTTCGCGGGGGTGCTGGACCTGACCCTGAGCGAGCTCGCCGACGACCTGTGCGGCGGCATCCTCACCGCCGGCCCCGACCGGCTCAGCGCCGCCGGACGGGCCGGAGTGCCGCAGGTGGTGAGCCTGGGGGCGCTGGACATGGTGAAGTTCGGGCCGCTGGAGAGCCTGCCCGAAAGGGCCCGCTACCGGCGGGTCCGCGTCCACAACCCCTCGATCACGGTGATCCGTACGACCGAGTCGGAGTGCGCGGAGCTGGGGCGGCGGGTCGCAGCGAAACTGCGCGCCGCGACCGGGCCGACGGCGGTCTGCGTCCCGCTGCGCGGGCTGTCCACGCTCGGCGCGCCGGGCGGCCCGTACCACGACCCCCGTGCGGACCTGGCGCTGTTCTCGGCGCTGCGCGAGGGGTTGCGGGGCAGTGCGGCCCGGCTGTTCGACTACGACACCCACATCAACGACCCGTCCTTCGGGCGGGCGGCGGCCGACCGGCTGCACGCGATGATCGGGGCGGTGTCGGCGGCGGCCTGACCGGCATGCGGGACGCGCGCCGGATTGGGAACCGGCCGTGGCGGAAAAGTGTCCCAGCAGGTGGCCGGTCGGGGGACGACCGGCCGGCCGCCCGCGGGCGGCCGGTGACGCCACGGACGGGGGCGCATGATGGGCAA